>CAZEGA010000097.1:0-10720 GCA_964511675.1 uncultured Rheinheimera sp. | reverse complement strand
GCCAATTTTGTGCTGATGGACTACGGTTCAGGTGCCGTTATGGCCGTACCAGGCCACGACCAGCGCGATTATGAATTTGCCACTAAATACGGCCTGGCGATTAAGCAGGTGATCACCCCGGCTGACAATGCGCAGCAAAGCTGTGATCTGCAAAACGCCGCCTATACCGAGAAAGGCCTGCTGATCAATTCTGCCGAATTCGATGGCTTAAACTTTGAGCAGGCCTTTAGCGCCATAGCCACAACACTGGCCGGCATCGGCCGTGGCGAAGTGAAGGTAAACTACCGTCTGCGGGACTGGGGCGTATCGCGCCAGCGTTACTGGGGGACGCCTATTCCGATGCTGAACCTGGCCGATGGCTCCCAGGTACCGGTACCGGAAGAGCTGTTACCGGTACGCCTGCCGGAAGATGTGGTCATGGATGGCGTGACGTCACCGATTAAAGCCGATCCGGAATGGGCCAAAACCAGCTATAACGGCGCAGAAGCCTGGCATGAAACCGATACCTTCGACACCTTTATGGAGTCGAGCTGGTACTACGCGCGTTACTGCAGCCCGGACTACGACAAAGCCATGCTGGACCCGGCCAGAGCTAACTACTGGCTGCCGGTCGATCAGTATATCGGCGGTATTGAACACGCCATTTTGCACCTGCTGTACAGCCGTTTCTTCCACAAGCTGCTGCGCGATGTCGGCCTGGTACAATCTGACGAACCGTTTAAACGCCTGCTGTGTCAGGGTATGGTACTGGCAGAAACCTTCTACCGTGAAAGCGGCAACGGCGCCAAACAATGGTTTTCACCGGCCGATGTCAGCGTAGAACGCGACGAAAAAGGCCGGGTCTGCAACGCCATACTGCACAGTGACGGCCAGCCGGTACTGTCGGCCGGTATGAGCAAGATGTCCAAGTCGAAAAACAACGGCATCGATCCGCAAAAAGTGATTGACCAGTACGGTGCCGACACCGTGCGGCTGTTTATGATGTTTACCGCACCGCCGGAGCAAACGCTGGAATGGTCAGATTCTGCCGTCGAAGGTGCCCACCGCTTTATTAAGCGGATTTATACCCTGGTCAGTGATTTTGCTGCCAGCGGCAGCGTTGGCCGGCTGGATATCACCGTGCTGAACCAGGAGCAAAAAAACCTGCGCCGTGAGCTGCATAAAACCATTGCCAAAGTATCAGACGATATTGGCCGGCGTTATACCTTTAATACCGCCATTGCGGCCATTATGGAACTGAGCAACAAGCTGCAAAAAGCCAGCCTGGCCACAGAGCCCGACCGCGCCGTAATGCAGGAAGCTGTACTGGCACTACTGCAGATGCTAAACCCTATTACACCGCACGTTGCCCAATACCTGTGGGCCGCGCTCGGCCAGCAACACAGTATTGAACAGACGCCGTGGCCGGTGGCCGATGCGGCCGCGATGGTAGAAGACGAAAAACTGGTCGTGGTACAGGTAAACGGCAAAGTACGCGGTAAAGTTACCGTCGCCGCCGATGCCTCGCAGGAAGCGGTACTGACCGCCGCCCGGGCGGAGGAAAATGTCAGCCGCCATCTGGATGGCGTAGCCCTGCGTAAAGTCATTTACGTGCCGGGTAAACTGCTGAACCTGGTGGTGGGCTGATATGGCCCGCCGCAGTACCTTTTGCCTGTTAATTACAGCGCTATTGCTAAGCAGCTGCGGTTTTCAGCTGCGCGGTGATCTGCCGCTGAGCCACTTCCCGGCCATGTATATCCAGAGCGAACGCCATTCTGAACTGGCAGCGCTGGTCAGCAACCAGCTTAGCTATAACAAGGTACAGCTGCTGGACAGCTATCAGCCACAGGCACCGGTATTGCAACTGCTGACTGACTCGCTGGAACGGCGTACCCTGTCGCTGTTCCCGAACGGCCAGGTAGCCGAATACGAGCTGATCTACAAAGTCAGATACCAGTTGACAATGCCGGATGGCGAGCCACAGCCGTACCAGTTTGAGTTGTACCGCGACTATCAGGACGACCCGAACCAGGCACTGGCCAAAGCAAAAGAACTGGAGCTGATGCTGGGCGAACTGCGCCAGCAGGCCGCTAACCGTATACTGCGTCAGCTGGCACGGCTGCACTAGGCCGCTATGCAGAAACTGTACGCCAACCAGCTTGCGCAACACCTGGCGACAGAACTGGCGCCCTGTTACCTGCTGTTTGGCGACGAACCGCTGCAAAAGCTGGAAGCCATAGATGCTATCCGTGCCGCAGCCAAAGCCCGGGGCTTTGCCGAACGGCTCAGTTTTACTGCTGACGCCCAGTTTGACTGGCAGGAACTAAGCAACGAGTTACAGGCCATGTCGCTGTTTGCAGAAAAGCGGCTGATTGAACTGGAACTGGCGCAGCAGAAGTTACCGGCCGCCGCCAATGACCAGTTGAAAACCCTGGCGCAACAACTGCACCCGGACATTATCCTGCTGATCCACGGCGAGCGCAGCCACAGCGACGTCAGCAAACTGGTATGGTTTAAACAGTTACAGCAGCAGGCGGTACAAATACCGGTTTACCCGCTGGATGAGCGCCAGAGCCTGCAATGGCTGCGGGAGCGGGCACGGCAGTTGCAGCTGCAGCTGAGCAGTGATGCGCTGGCCCTGTTACAGCAACACTGCGCCGGCAACCTGCTGGCAGCCAGACAGGAGCTGGAAAAACTGGCGCTGGGCAATATGCGCACCGCACTTGATGCCAACGCCCTGAGCCAGTTTCTGGCCGATCATTCCAGCTTTACGGTCTTCCAGCTGGTGGATGCTATTCTGGCAGCACAAAGCGATGCAGCGCTGCACCGCCTGCAGCGCCTGTGCCAGCAGGACACCGAGCCGGTAATCATCGCCTGGCAGCTGCAAAAAGAAGCGCTGATCCTGCGGGAACTGGCCCAGGCACAGCAGGCTAACCAGCCGCTGGGCGACGTGTTTAAAACCCTGGCCGTGTGGCCAAAACGCCAGCCGCTGTACCAGCAGGCACTGCAACGGCTGAACCTGGCCTGGCTGGATTACCTGTTGGCAGAGCTTGCCGCCTTCGATCGTTTATACAAAAGCGGGCAGCTCAGTAACAGCACAGTGGCACTGGCCCATCTGGTCAGCCTGTTTATATACCCGGTGCCGAAAACCTTTGCGCTGCAGCAGCTCAACCATGACTAGGCATATCGGGATCTTTGGCGGCACCTTTGACCCGGTGCATAACGGCCATATCCGCTGCGCCCGTTTTGTCCTGCAGTATTGCCAGTTGGACAGCGTACGGCTGATGCCCTGTCACCTGCCGCCACACCGCGCCACACCGGGTGTCAGTGCACAGCAGCGTGCTGCCATGGTACAGCTGGCAATAGCCTCTGAGCCGGGGCTGGCGCTGGAAACCCTGGAGCTGGATAAACCCGGCCCCTCCTATACGGCAGACAGCCTGGCGTTGTTGCAGCAGCACGACCCCGCAGCCCGGTTTTACTTTATTATCGGTATGGACTCACTGTGTTACTTCAAAAGCTGGAAAAACTGGCCGCAGATCCTGCAACAGGCGCATCTGCTGGTGTGCCAGCGCCCCGGCTACAGTAGCACTGACGGTGATGCGCCATCCTTGCTGCAACAGTTTGGCCAGCCTGATCTTGCCGGGCTCAGGCAGCGCACTGCCGGGGCTATTATGCTGTTGCCAAACCCGCTGACAGATATCAGCGCCACGGCAGTACGCCGGCAATTGCAGACAGGTACCCTGCCCGCGGCGACTTTAGATCCGGCAGTATTGAACTATATTCAGACACAGCGACTCTATCTGGCGTAATGGCTAACACCGGCGCCAAACTATGCTAAAATGCCGCTTTTTTAAAGCGCAGAGGAATCAGGGTGCAAACAACCGAGCTGGTAAGTTTTATTCAGGACAAAATTGACGATCTGAAAGGGCGCGATATCGTAACGCTGGATGTGCGGGGTAAATCCAGCATCACAGACTTTATGGTTATCTGCTCCGGTACGTCAAACCGCCACACCAAATCTATTGCCGATTATGTCGCCGTTGAAGTGAAAAAGGCCGGCATTGAAACCCTGGGCATTGAAGGCCAGGCGTCCGGCGAATGGGTGTTACTGGATTTAGGCGATGTAGTAGTACATGTGATGCTGGACGAAACCCGCGGTTTCTATCAACTGGAAAAGCTCTGGAGCGCCTGACGAGCGATGAAGTTAATCCTGATCGCCGTGGGCAGTAAAATGCCAGCCTGGGTGCAAACCGGCTATGACGAATACGCCCGGCGCTTTTCGCGCGATCTGCCGCTGGAACTGATTGAAATTCCGGCGGGTAAACGCGGTAAAAATGCCGACATTAAACGTATTCTGGAACAGGAAGGCGAAAAAATGCTGGCCGCCGTGCCCAAAGGCAGCCGTATTGTTACGCTGGAAGTAGAAGGCGCCAACTGGAGCAGCCCGCAACTGGCCGCTAAACTGACCGACTGGCAGCGTGACGGCCGCGATGTCTGCCTGCTGGTAGGCGGCCCGGAAGGCCTGGCGCCGGCCTGTATTGCCGCCAGCGAAGCAAAATGGTCGTTGTCTGCGCTGACGCTGCCGCATCCGCTGGTCAGGGTGGTACTGGCAGAAAGCCTGTACCGGGCCTGGAGTATCTGTACTAATCATCCGTATCACCGCGAGTAAAGATGTTAAAAAAGCGCGTTGCCATTCAGGATTTTGCTGCCGAAGCCCGCTTATTTAACCAGCGGGCCATAGTGGCACTGCTAGTGGTGGTGTTGCTGTTTTGCCTGATTATCTACAACCAGTACCTGTTACAGGTGGTGTCGTATCAGGTTTACCAAACCCGCTCTGAGGGCAACCGGATAAAAGTGCTGCCGGTGGCGCCGAACCGCGGCCTGATTTTCGACCGCAATGGCATTTTACTGGCGGAAAACCGCCCGGTATTTTCGCTGGAACTGATCCCCGAACAAGTCCAGGACATGAACGCCACGCTGGCGGCGCTGGCGCAGCTGATTGAGATCAGCGCCGAGCAACAGGACAGTTTCGTCAAACAGGTTAAGGCCCAGCGCCGCTTTAACAGCATAACGTTAAAAGAACAGCTGGATGATACTGAAGTGGCAATCCTGGCGGCCAACCAGCACCGCTTTCCCGGTGTTACAGTAGAAGCACGCTTAAGCCGGCATTACCCTTTTGCTGATTTATTCACCCATGCCCTGGGCTATATTGGCCGGATTAACAGCCGCGAACTGCAACAACTGGAACAGGACGGCACAGCAGCCAACTACGCCGCCAGCCGCGATATTGGCAAAATAGGGCTGGAACGGTTTTATCAGCATGAACTGCACGGCACCATGGGGTATCAGGAAGTTGAGGTAAACAACCGTGGCCGGCTGATCCGGGTATTGCGTTCGGTGCCGGCTGTGTCGGGGCAGAATATACATCTGGGGCTGGATGTCGGTTTACAGCTTACTGCGCAGCAGGTGTTGCAACAGCAACGCGGCGCTATTGTCGCCATAGATCCGCGCGACGGTGCCGTACTGGCATTTTACAGCAACCCCAGTTATGACCCCAACCTGTTTGTCCACGGTATCAGTTCTGTCAGTTACAATGCACTGCTTAACTCACGCGACCGTCCGCTGATCAACCGCGTCACCCAGGGGACTTACCCGCCGGCATCAACCATTAAGCCGCATCTGGCATTACTGGGGCTGGAAACCAATACCATTACGCCCGGCACCAAAATTTGGGACCCGGGTTATTATATGCTGCCCAACAGCGACCACCGCTTTCGTGATCACCTGCGCTGGGGCCATGGCTGGGTTGATGTCTACACCGCCATTACCAAAAGCTGCGATACGTTTTTCTATGATATGGGCATTAAGCTCGGTATAGACCGGATTTCCGATTACATGAGTAAAATGGGCTTTGGCGAAAAAACCGGTATAGATATTCTGGAAGAAAGCAGCGGTATTATGCCATCCCGTGGCTGGAAGCGGGCCCGCCATAACCAGCCCTGGTACCCGGGGGATACCGTGCCACTGAGTATCGGCCAGAGTTACTGGACCTCAACCCCGCTGCAACTGGCGGTCGCAACCGCCGTGCTGCTGAACCGGGGCAGGCTGGTGACACCGCATATGGTCACCCATTTCAGTAACGAGCAGGCTAAGACGGCACTGCAGCCGGCATCAGTACAGGCAATTGAAGTGGTAAACCCGGATAACTGGGCTGTGGTGATGAACACTATGCACCGTACTGTTAAAGACCTTGGCGGCAGCGCACACCGGGCGTTTGTCGGCACCAGCTATGATTCTGCCGGTAAAACCGGTACTGCCCAGCTGGCAGCAATAGCCCAGGACCAAAAATACGATGCCGCAAACATTGACGAGCGGCTGCGCGACAACGCTATGTATATTGGCTACGCCCCTTATGACAAGCCGAGCATTTTAATTGCGGTAGCCCTGGAAAACGCCGGCGGCGGCGGCAGTAATGCAGCCCCTATCGCCCGGCAGATGATGGACTACTATTTTGCGGCAGGAGTAAACCAGGATGAATGACCAGTTCAGCGGCCATACCCGACGCAGCCGGCTTAACATGCTGCATATTGACGGCCTGTTGTTGCTGGGTTTAATGGCGCTGCTGATCTTCGGCCTGTTTATTTTGTATAGTGCTTCCGGCCAGGATATTGGCATGATGAAAGCCCAGCTGGTACGCCTTGGCCTGGCACTGGCCGTTATGGTGGCAGTGGCGCAAATTACACCGCAAACGCTCAGGCGTTGGTCATTGCCGGTATTTCTGGTCGGGCTGTCCATGCTGGCCGCCGTCTTGCTGGTAGGCCATGTCGGTAAGGGCGCACAGCGCTGGCTGGACCTGGGTTTTATGAAATTTCAGCCGTCAGAGATTATGAAACTGGCGGTACCTATGGCCGTAGCCTGGATTATTTCACAACACAGCCTGCCACCCAGGTTACGGCACCTGCTGCTGGGTTTTCTGGCGTGTGCCATTCCTACCCTGCTGATAGCGAAACAACCCGATCTCGGTACCGCTATCCTGATTGCCGCCGCCGGGGTCTTTGTGCTGTTTATGTCGGGCATGAGCTGGCGCATTATCGCTTTTATTGCGACAGCAGTATCGGCCTTTTTGCCGGTGCTATGGCTGTTCTTAATGCATGATTACCAGCGCCGCCGCGTGCTGACGTTCCTGAACCCGGAGACCGATCCGCTCGGCTCAGGCTATCATATTATTCAGTCAAAAATTGCCATTGGCTCCGGCGGCCTGGAAGGTAAAGGCTATTTGCACGGCACCCAGTCGCAGCTGGAATTTTTACCCGAGCGCCATACCGATTTTATCTTTGCCGTGCTCAGTGAAGAACTGGGCCTGGTGGGCGTACTTATCTTACTGGGCCTCTACCTGTTTGTGATCAGCCGTTGTCTGATCATTGCCAGCCAGGCCCAGGACAACTACAGCAAACTGGTGGTGGCCAGTTTTACCCTGACCTTTGCGGTGTATGTGTTTGTTAATATTGGTATGGTATCGGGCTTGCTGCCGGTAGTCGGTGTCCCCTTACCGTTAATCAGCTATGGCGGCACGTCCATGGTGACGCTGATGGCCGCTTTTGGTGTAATAATGTCGGTCGGAACCCATAAACGGATACTTGCTGCGCCATGATTAGAACGGCTTGCTTTGCCCTTGCTTTGCTAATGTTGTTAGGCAGTTGTGCCGGCCAGCGCGGCCCTAACCCAAAAACAGCGGCAGAACCGAATGCCGGGCGCTACCAGCAACAGCGGGACAGTATTCCAAACCGTCTGCCAACCCTGCTGGAAATGACCGACCCCCAGCCACAACAGGAGCCGTTAAGCCCGGGCGGTAATAAACCCTACAGCCTGTTTGGCCAGCACTATACTCCGCTTATTAGTGCCACGGCGCATACCGAAATGGGCATAGCGTCCTGGTATGGCAATAAATTTCATGGCCACCTGACATCAAACGGTGAAACCTACGATATGTTTGCCATGACCGCCGCCCATAAAACCCTGCCGCTGCCCTCGTATGTCAGGGTAACCAATCTGGACAACGGTAAAACAGCGGTGGTCCGTGTCAATGATCGCGGCCCGTTTCACCGCGACCGTATTATTGATTTATCGTATTCTGCCGCCAATAAAATTGGTATGCTGCAACAGGGTACAGCCAGAGTTCAGTTGGAACTGCTACAGTCTCCGGCCATGCTGGCGAAGCACAACCAGAGCCCAGGCTGTTTTATTCAGGTATTTGCCAGCGCCGACGGCAACCGGGCGCAACAACTGAAACAGCAATTGCAACAACAGCAGGCGCTGCCGGCAGAAATTCAGGCCGCCAGCGGAATCTTTCGCCTGCGGGTCGGTCCTACCCATGACAAACAACAGGCGCAACAATGGCTAAACCGGTTACGCAGCGGTAATTTCCCGTCGGCTTATTTTGCCGACAGTAATCAGTGCAGTTAAACACGCAGATACATTTATTAATAAAACTAAAGAACAGGTCTCATGAATACGTATTGTCATATTTTTTCTATTGCCGCCCTTTCCTTTGCCGGTATCAGCCTGACAGCGCAGGCCCAGACGGTGATACCACAGCCGCCCGAGGTGGCTGCCAAAGGCCATATCCTGCTTGATTTTGCTACCGGTAAAGTACTGGCCGAAAATAACGCCGATATGTCATTGGCCCCGGCCAGTTTAACCAAAATGATGACCAGCTATGTTATTGGCACCGAGCTGAAAAACGGCAATATTAACAACGAAGATATGGTAACCATCAGTGCAAA
Source organism: uncultured Rheinheimera sp. (assembly GCA_964511675.1). Lineage (GTDB taxonomy): Bacteria > Pseudomonadota > Gammaproteobacteria > Enterobacterales > Alteromonadaceae > Alishewanella. The sequence goes on along the minus strand of CAZEGA010000097.1, from coordinate 1,958 downwards.
TGCCTGGGCGAAAAATTTTCCCGGCTCCTCGCTGATGTTTATTGAGGTTGGCACCAGCGTATCGGTGGCAGACCTCAACAAAGGGATCATTATTCAGTCAGGTAACGACGCCTGTGTCGCCATGGCAGAGCATATCGCCGGCAGCGAAAGCGCCTTTGTCGACCTGATGAATGCCCATGCCAAACGCCTCGGCATGAATAGCAGCCGCTTTGGCAACAGCCATGGTCTGCCAAGTGCTGAAAACTATAGTACACCACGCGATATGGCTATTTTGTCGGCGGCACTGATCCGCGACGTACCAGAAGAATACGCCATCTATGCCGAAAGAGAATTCAGCTACAACAATATCCGCCAGCACAACCGGAACTCCCTGCTGTGGGATCGCAGCCTGGAAGTGGATGGCATTAAAACCGGCCATACCAGCGAAGCCGGCTACAGCCTGATCACCTCTGCCACCCGCGACGGTATGCGGCTAATTTCAGTGGTCATGGGTACTGACAGCGAACAAACACGCGCAAGCGAAAACAAAAAGCTGCTGACCTACGGCTTCCGCTTTTTTGAAACCATTACCCCGTACCAGGCCGGGGAAAAATTTGCGCAGCAGCGCATCTGGCAGGGCGATAAAGACAGCATCCAGCTGGGTATTTTAAACGCTGTGCAGGTGACCATACCACGCGGCCAGCAAAAAAACCTGCAGGCCGACTTTACCCTGGATCAGCAACTTATCGCCCCTATTGCCAAAGGCCAGCAGGTTGGTACTGTGTTCCTGAAGCTGAATGGCCAGGATATTGCCAGCTACCCTATGGTGGCGCTGGAAGATGTTGCTGAAGGCGGCTTCTTCAGCCGGATGACTGACTACGTTAAGATGAAATTTAATTAACCGCCGCCAGCTTAGGTTTTAACGCATGAAGTCCCGGCAAACGCCGGGACTTTTTGTTACAATAGCCACATTCAGTGAACAAGCCCTGATGTCAGTGCAGCGAGACAGCAATGGTAAATGAAGTAAAAGACACCAAATTTGACGAATATCTGGAGTTTCCATGCCAGTTCAGCTTTAAAGTGCTGGGGCTGGCCCATGACGATCTGGTTGATCAGGTAATGACAGTGGTACGCCAGCACACCGATGCCGGAGATTACAGCCCGGCAGTAAAACCAAGCAGCAAAGGCAACTATCACTCGGTATCAGTCAGTGTGACCGTAACCAGCAAGCAGCATATTGAGCTGCTATACACCGAGCTTGGTAAAATAGAGCTGGTGCGCTACGTCCTCTGAGGTAGTACCACCAGGTTCCCGATTCGTATTCAGTGTTTAAGGCGGTATAATGCACTCTGTTGCCGGACAGGCGTTACCTGTCTCACAGCATACAGCTAAGCTGGTGATCCGTGAGCTGGCATTGCAGGACTACCAGACTGTCTGGCAGGCCATGCAACAGTTTACCGATCAACGCAGCAGCAGCACGCCGGATCAGTTATGGTTACTGGAGCATAAGCCGGTATTTACCCAGGGCCAGGCCGGTAAAGAAGAGCACCTGTTATTTCCCGGTGATATACCGGTGGTAAAGGTTGATCGCGGCGGCCAGGTAACCTATCACGGCCCTGGGCAACTGGTGGTGTATGTACTGCTGGACTTAAAACGGCGTAACCTGGGTGTACGTCAGCTGGTAACACTGATTGAACAGGTACTGATAGACACACTGGCCGCTTATGGCATCAGTGCCTATGCCAGGCCGGATGCACCCGGTGTTTATGTCGATAACGCCAAAATTGCATCGCTTGGGCTGCGGGTGCGTAAAGGCTGCACCTTTCATGGCCTGGCACTGAACGTCAATATGGATTTATCACCGTTCTCGCGCATTAACCCCTGTGGTTATGCCGGTATGCAGATGATCCAGTGCAAGGATTTAGCCGGCCCGCAAACTGTTGCCGAGGCCAAACAACAAATAGTGCAGTGTTTTCAGC
>CAZEGA010000096.1:2413-10875 GCA_964511675.1 uncultured Rheinheimera sp. | reverse complement strand
CACTGCGACCCAGGCCGGCATTCGCCTGCGCAACTTTGGTATATTCAATACCATCCAGCATCAGGGTTTCAAAACGGCCAGCCTGTTGGATCAGCACCCGGTCGGCCAGCACCTGCTTTAACCTGGCATTGGTGCCTTCTATCGTATCATCTACCGCGTAAGTCGCCTCACTGCCACGGCTCTCAATAATGGCACTGCCGGCGGCAGGATCACTGACTAAAGCCACTACGCCGGTCAGTTTAACATTCAGTGTGGTTTTTGGCGCTTCCGTTACCACAGGCTGCTCAACTGTTTTCACCGGCTGTACACTGGCCTTGCCAAACAGTCTGGGTTCAAGCAGTGACGCCAGGTTGATAGCAGCGGCCGGCTTTGCCCCGGTGGTGCTACTGACAGCAGGTGGTTCGGTACCGGTTTGCGCTGCTGGTAATAATTGCCAGGTTAACCGCGCCAATAACCAGGCAAGACACACGACTAACACCAGATTCAACAACTGTTGCACCCGGTGCAGTGGTATCCGCTGTAGCTGACTTAGCAGCTGCGATAGATCAGGTACTGACTTCATTACACACTTCTTTGTTCAAAACGGGATTTATCTTAACCAGTTGCGGCATAGCCAACAAGCCACAGCCGCAAATTTACACTGCATTAACGGCAAAAATCATCTTCACTCTAACCGGAACCGCAGCTTTGGCACTATAATGGCGTTCTTAGTTCGCCAATACCACAGAAAATATGTCACCAGCCCACTCTGCAACACCACCTGACCACCCCATGTTACGTCTGGATAAATGGCTCTGGGCCTGCCGCTTTTACAAAACCCGCGCGCTGGCGAAAGAGATGATCGAAGGCGGTAAAGTACATTATAATGGCCAGCGCTGCAAAGCCAGCAGAACCGTTGATGTCGACGCAACAGTACGTATAACGCAGGGTTCGGATGAAAAAATAGTGCAGGTGCTTGGCCTGTCAGAGAAAAGGCTGGCAGCACCACTGGCGCAACAGCTGTATGAAGAGACTGCTGACAGCATAGCGCAGCGGCTGAAACGGGCCGAACTGCGTAAAACCAACAGCCTGTTTGCCCCGCATCCGGACACTAAACCTGACAAAAAAGAACGGCGCAAATTACTTTTATTAAAATCGCAGCAGTAGCAAGAGAACAGTATGAATTCAGATCAGTTATACCGGTTTTTATTTCAGCAGAGAAACGTACGCGGCGAGCTGGTGCAATTATCCGCCAGTCTGGATCAGATGCTATTACAGCACGACTACCCGCAACCGGTTAAACAATTACTGGCTGAACTGGTCGCAGCCACCAGCCTGCTGACCGCCACACTGAAATTTGCCGGCGATATTGCCGTGCAAATTCAGGGCGATGGCCCGGTGCGCTTTGCTGCGGTAAATGGTACCAACCAGCAGCAGTTCCGCGCAGTGGTGCGGCTGCAATCAGAGCTTAAGGGCGACAGCTTTCGCAGCCTGATTGGCGAAGGCTATATGCTGGTGACCATTACGCCAGAACAGGGCGAGCGTTATCAGGGTATTATTCCGCTGACCGGCGACAGCCTGACCAGCACGCTGGAAGCCTATTTTGCCCAGTCAGAGCAATTACCGACCCGGTTATACCTGTATACCGATTTACAGCCGGAGCATTGCCGCGCCGCCGGTTTTATGTTGCAGGTACTGCCGGTCGAACAGCAAAAGGCCAAAGCCGATTTTGCCGATCTGGTAATGTTAAGCGACACTCTAACACAGCAGGAAATGTTCAGCCTCGGCGCAGAGCAGCTGTTATACCGCTTATTCCACCAGGAACAGGTTGAGCTGTTTGCGCCACAACCGGTCAGCTTTGTCTGCGGCTGCTCCCGCGAAAAATGCCATGCCGCTATTATCAGCCTGGGTAAAGATGTCATAGCAGAACATATTGCCCAGGGCGAACTGGTCATCACCTGCGAATACTGTAATAACGCCTATCATTTCGACGCTGCCGGCTTAACGGAGTTGTTGCAGCAGCTGTAACTGTTAACAGCCGCCCCGGACCAGCTAATGCTGCTCACTTAAGCAGAACAGGCTTGCTCTAAGCCAACCGTTGCAGGCCAGGATGGCCGAATCGAGCCTACATGGACGTATTTACGGCGCGTTGGTGTGGGCAAGCCTGTTCGTGCAGAAACGTTAACTGACTGGCATTACCCCGGGCCAGCGGGTTTAAGCGGCTTTTTGCTGTCTGCGTGGCTATCCGGTATGCTGGTGCCACTGGTTTCCCCGGCAGTTTCCCGCTATGCGTATTTTACACACCTCAGACTGGCATTTAGGCCAGCACTTTATTGGCCGCAGCCGCGCCGCCGAGCATCAGGCGTTTTTACGCTGGCTGGTGGCCGAGGTTAACGCCCGCAGTATAGACGCCATTATTGTTGCCGGTGACATCTTCGACACCGCCACGCCGCCCAGCTATGCCCGCGAGTTGTATAACCAGTTTATTGTCGAGCTGCAGGGCAGCAGTTGTCAGCTGATCATTTTAGCGGGCAACCACGATGCGGCCACGGTACTGAATGAAAGCAAAAACCTGCTGCAGTATTTGCACACCAGGGTATTTGCCAGCGCTGCTGACGAACCGGCTGAGCAAGTAATCCCCCTGCTGAACCAACAGCAGCAGCCGGCCGCCCTGCTGTGTGCCGTACCCTTTTTACGCGCCCGCGATTTACTGCATAGCCAGAGCGGCCAGAGTGCCCGCGACAAACAGCTCAGCCTGCAGCAGGCCATAGCCCGGCATTACCAGCAGTTGTATGCACTGGCACAGCAGTACAATACTGAGCAGCAGCTGCAATTGCCCATCATTATGACCGGGCACCTGACCACAGTTGGCGTTAGCGCGTCAGAATCTGTGCGGGAGATCTATATTGGCACACTGGATGCCTTCCCGGCCGATGCATTTCCACCGGCCGACTATATTGCCCTTGGCCATATCCATCAGAGCCAGCAGCTAACCGCCGCCACCGACATCCGCTACAGCGGTTCGCCCATTGCGTTAAGTTTTGATGAAGCCAGCCAGCAAAAGCAGCTGTGGCTGGTGGAATTTTGCGGTACGGCAAAAACTGTTACCCGTGTGCCTGTGCCCTGCTTTCAGCCCTTGTGCAGCATTAAAACCAGCCTGGCCGATGTGCAGGCGAAAGTGCAACAGGCGCTGCAAAGCCGGCCTGAGGCAGCAAGCTTGTGGCTGGAGCTGGTGATAAGCGAAACCGATGCCTATCTGACCGATTTGCAACAAAGGGTTGAGCAGTTATTACAGGGCCTGCCGGTAGAATTGCTGCGCTTACGCCGCCAGCGCAGCAGTGTAGCCGCAGGTTTAACCGCCCCGGCACAACAAAGCCTGGCAGAACTGACACCAGAGCAGGTATGGCAAAGCCGGCTGGCGGCAGAAAGCCTGAGCGACGAGCAGCAACAGCAGCTGAGTATGCTGCACCGGCAGGTGCTGGCCAAAGTGCAGGAGGCGCAGTGAAAATATTATCGGTACGGCTGCAAAACCTGAACTCGCTGCGCGGCGAATGGCTGATAGATTTTCGCCAACCGCCGTTTAGCCAGAGCAATATTTTTGCCATTACCGGCCCCACCGGCGCCGGTAAAACCACCATACTGGATGCGATCTGCCTGGCGTTGTACCACCAGACTCCCCGACTGAAAACCTCACCCACCAGTAATGAGCTGATGACCCGCCACAGCAGCGAATGCCTGGCAGAGGTTGAATTTGAAGTGGCCGGTACCGGCTACCGCGCCTTCTGGAGCCAGCGCCGGGCCAGGGGCCAGAGTGATGGCAACCTGCAGCCAGCCAGAACTGAACTGGCAAAACTGGACGGCACCATACTGGCCGAGAAAACCAGCGACAAACTCAGGCTGATCACCGACATCACCGGGCTGGATTTTGGCCGTTTTACCAAATCCATGCTACTGGCGCAGGGTGGTTTTGCCGCGTTTTTAAATGCCGATGCCAATGAGCGCGCCGAACTGCTGGAAGAGCTGACCGGTACCGATATTTATGGCCGTATCTCGCAGCAGGTCTTTAATGACTGCCGTGAGCAAAAAAACCAGCTGGACCTGCTGCAGGCCAGGGCCGGTGCAGTGGAATTGCTCAGTGCAGAGCAGCAACAGGTACTTGGCAGTGAACTGGCCGCGTTAAAAACAGCCCAGCAGCAACAGCAGCAGGCGGTGGCGCAGCAGCGTCAGCTACTGGCCTGGCGCGAACAGCTCAGCAGCGCAGAGCAGGCGCAGCAACAGGCAGAGCAGGAACTGCAACAGGCCATTACGGCAACCCAGTCGCATCAGCACGAGCTGGCCCGGCTGACGGCTTACCAGCCTGCCAGCAAGCTGCAACCGCTGTACAGCGCACTGCAGACCCAGTTGCAGCAGCAACAGCAATACCAACAGCAGCAAGACGCGCTGGCACAGCAATTACAGCAGGCGGTACAGCAGCAGGCCGGTTTGCTGTGGCAGGGCATGCAGTACCTCGGGCAGCAACAGCATAGTGTCAGCCAGCAGGCCCAGCAACTGCAGGCGCAACAGCAGCAGATGCAGCAGCAACAGAGCGGGCTGGCAGCACAGCAAACCGGGCTGAACAGCCGTCTGCACCAGCTGGATACAGCCTTAAGCGGCGCTGAGCCCGACACGCTGCGCCAGCAACAGCAACTGCGCCGTGAACGGCACTATCAGTTACAGCAGCTACAGCAACAGCTGCAGCAACAGCAGAAGCTGCAACAAAGGCGCACTGTGCTGGCACAGCAGTTAACGGATGCAGAACAGGCCCTTAACCCCATCAATACCGAACTGGCCACGCTGCGCCAGCACTATAAAACCCTGGCCGGGCAAATTGCCGACAAAAAGCAGCTACTGGCACAGCAACAGCTGATTATGCAGTTATCTGCACACCGGGCCCGGTTACAGCCAGAGCAACCCTGCCCGTTGTGTGGTGCCACTGAGCACCCGGCAGTTACGGCATACCAGCAGCTGAACAGCTCGGCGACAGCGCAGCAACTCAGCGAAAAAGAAGCTGAACTAAGCCAGACTCAGCAGCACGGCGAAGAGCTGAACAAACGTGAGGCGGCACTGCAGGCCGAACTGCACCAGCTGCGCTTGCAACACAGCCAGCTGGATAGCGAATTAGCCGCTCTGACAGCAGATATCCGGCAGCGGGCACCAGACAGCGCGCAAACCAGCATAGCTGCAGAGCTGGACAGCATCAGCACAGCACTTGAGACAACAGAGCAGCAGATCCGGCAACTGGAACAATGGCAGCAGCAACACCGGCAGGTAACAGCACAGCTGCAACAACTGCAACGCCAGCAACTGGAACATCAGCATCAGTTACAGTTATGGCAGCAACAGCAGTTACACCTGACAGAGCAATTGGCTGAACTGGCGGTGCAGCACAACGACTGGCAGCAACGCTGGCAGGCGATGCAGCAACCCGAACCCCAGACACCGGGCAGCAGCACTGAGCTGAAAACAGTGACAGCAACCCTGCACCAGTTACAGCAGCAAACACAGCAGTGGCAGGGCCAGCAGCAGGTACTGGCGCGCCAGCTGCAACACCTGGAGCAGACATTACAGCAGGCACAGCAGCAATGGCAGCAGGCCCTGGCCGACAGCAGCTTTACGGATGAAGCGGCGTTTAAAGCCGCCTTACTCAGTGAGACAGAACTTACCGCTCTGCAGCAACTGCAACAGGGGCTGCAACAGGCTGAAATTGCCGCCCGGCGTTTGGCCGCCGACTGGCAACAGCGCCAGCAACAGCTTGCCCGGCAACAGCTGTCAGCCTTATCCGGCGCTGAACTGGGGGCAGAACTACAGCAACAGGAAGCCCGGCTGCAACACATGACAGAGCAGTTGGGCCAGCTGCAACAACAGCTGAGCAGTGATATGCAGCGGCGCAGCAGCCAGCAGCAGTTGCTGCAGGATATCGCCGTCAGACAACAACAGTATGAATACTGGCAGCGGCTTAACAGCCTGATTGGTTCGGCCGATGGTGCCAAATACCGCCGCTTTGCCCAGGGCCTGACGCTGCAACAGCTTATTGTGCTGGCCAACCAGCAACTGGCGCTGCTGCATAACCGCTATCAGCTGGCACGCCACAGCGACGCTGAGCTGGAGCTGGTGGTACTGGATACCTGGCAGGCCGACAGTATGCGTGATACCAAAACCTTATCCGGTGGCGAAAGCTTTCTGGTCAGCCTGGCATTAGCGCTGGCACTGTCTGATTTGGTCAGCAGTAACACCCGTATCGACTCGCTGTTTCTGGACGAAGGCTTCGGCACGCTTGACGCCGATACGCTGGACAGTGCGCTGAGCGCACTGGATAACCTGAATGCCAGCGGCAAGATGATTGGCATTATCAGCCATGTAGAGGCGTTAAAAGAGCGGATTCCGCTGCAAATCAGGCTGGAAAAACAGCAGGGGCTGGGCTACAGCCAGATCCGTATTGTCAGCTAGCCCGCTCCCGGGCAATAACCAGGCCCGCTTTAAGGCGGGCCCAGTATTTAAAATGAGTAAACCAGCGTCAGGGACGTCTGCGTATCGGTACTCTTTTTACCAACCGGTACGTCTGAGTCATTCTGCAGCAGAAACGCCGCTTTCATTTGCAGCGCACCGTTAATTTTTGCCAGTAATGCGGTTTCGGCGATGGTCCGGGTATTGTCGTCACCGTATTCCACGCTCAGTGTCTGGGAAAAACCGGCAGACTCACTGATGGTCCATTTAAACGCTGCGGCACCGCGTACAATCATGCCACTCTCGGTTTCGCCGCTGGAACGTTTACCGGTGAAATAACCCGGACCGATTTCCACATCCAGTGATTTATCTTCAACGTTATACCAGCGCGTGCCATAACCGACCGCCAGGGTGGTATATTCGGTGTAGGCACCAAACTGGTCGTCCGTATAGGAGCCGAAGGCAAACAATTTATCGAATTCGCTTTCCAGTTTGTATGCCGTTTTAGCGGAGATCAGGTAACGCTCTGCCGACTTCTCGGTAACTTTGTTGCCATCCGCATCGGTTTTTTCGTCTTCTTTAAAGAAGGCGCTGAAAATATATTGGTTGCTCCACTGCTGCAGCTCCTGTCTGGCATCAATCTTACCGGTCACAGAAGTACCCACCGTATTACCGGACGTGGTAATCGCCCCCAGTTCGGCTGAGGTAGTCCAGACTTTACCACTTGCTGCAGCATCATTAGCCTGCACCTGCATACTGGCTGCCACAGCCAGCGCCAGAATTGAATAATATTTCATACTTACTCCTGCTTGTGTTACTTAATATAAACGTCCATTGCTGAATGCCATGACACACTGCCGTTGGCTGAAAAGTAGTAAATCAGCAGCAGAATAACATAAAACAGGCTAAGGCTGCAGGTTAGACTACAATTCGTTAACGAGTGTCCACCGGCAAAAAGCTTGGTGTTGCGGTAAAACTTGGGTAAAATGCGCCTCTCTGTGGTGACTGTAGCTCAGCTGGTAGAGCCCCGGATTGTGATTCCGGTTGTCGTGGGTTCGAGCCCCATCAGTCACCCCATTTTACCCCTGCTGCCAAGCTTGCCTTACGTTAAACTAAGCGGATTTTGTCTGTTATGACTGATTTGTCTGCATTGCAGCGCCAGCTTACCGGGCCGGATCTGGCGCCGGTCGACAGCTGGAACCCGCCATTCTGCGGCGATATTCCACTGCATATAGATGCTCAGGGTCAATGGTATTACCAGCACAGCCTGATCCAGCGCCCGGCACTGGTTAAACTGTTTGCTTCAGTGCTGATCTGCCGGCAGGGCGAGTATTTTCTGCAAACGCCGGTAGAAAAAGTACGGCTCAGTGTGGCAGATGCGCCGTTGCTGATAACTGACTGGCAGTGGACAGCAACCGCCAGTGGCCGTGCCCTGCTGCTGAGCACTAACCTGGAACAGCAACTGTTACTGGGGCCCGCCTACCCGATGTTCCTCAGAACCGATCCCCAACAGCAGTTACTGCCTTATATTCAGCTGTGGCATGGCTTGCAAGCCAAGCTCAGCCGCAATGTGTACTACCGGCTAACCGAACAGGCGGTGCCGGTATACTGCAATGGCCAGCAGCATTTCCAGCTGAAAAGTGCCGGCTATCCCTATACCCTGGCTATTGTGTAGCCAGACACTGGTCGGTTAAAACTGTTCACCTGTCTCAAGCCGGTTGTCGATTGCTGCAGCCATGTTATCACTGAAACACCTCTTCCCGATTTCATAAGGTACTAACAATATGCATAAAACCTCCATTGCCCTGCTGCTCGCTGCACTGGGTAGCAGCCCGCTGGCCAGCGCGGCCACCCTGATCCATGCCGGTAAACTGATTACCGCAGAGGATAAAAAAATCCTGTCTAATCAGACCATAGTGATTGAACAGGATAAAATCACCGCCATAGAGCCAGGTTTTCGTGAACCGGCAACTGCAGATCAGGTTATCGACCTGCGCCAG
>CAZEGA010000096.1:0-2403 GCA_964511675.1 uncultured Rheinheimera sp. | reverse complement strand
GGTGATGCCCGGCCTGATGGATATGCATACACATTTTTATACCCAGTTCAGCCCGACAGTGTACAGCGAAGCCTTTACCATGAACGAAGCCGACTACGCCCTGCGTGGTGCCACTTTTGCCGAAAAAACCCTGTTGTCCGGTTTTACCACAGTGCGTGAGCTGGGCGATAACCATCAGATCAGCACAGCGCTGAAAAAGGCTATTGCCAAAGGCTATGTTAAAGGCCCGCGTATTTTTGCCGCAGGCAAGTCCATTGCCACCACCGGTGGTCATGCCGATCCCACTAATGGCATAGCCTATACCCTGATGGGCGACCCGGGCGCAAAAGAAGGCGTGATTAATGGCGCCGACGATGCCCGTAAAGCGGTGCGCCAGCGCTACAAAGAAGGTGCTGATCTGATTAAAGTCACCGCTACCGGCGGCGTATTGAGCGTGGCCAAAAGTGGCAGTAATCCACAGTTTACTGACGAAGAACTGGCCGCCATTGTCAGCACCGCCAACGATTACGGCATGACAGTCGCCGTGCACGCCCATGGCAAGGAAGGCATGGAACGGGCTATCCGCGCCGGTGTGGCCTCTGTCGAGCATGGCACCTATATGGACAAAAACACTATGGCACTGATGCGCAAACAGGGCACCTATTTTGTGCCGACCATAAGTGCCGGTAAATGGGCCGCAGAAAAAGCCGCTATCGCCGGTTTTTTCCCTGAGCTGGTGCGCCCCAAAGCCGCAACGATTGGCAGTAAAATACAGCAAACCTTTGCTGAAGCTTACAAAGCCGGCGTGAAAATAGCCTTTGGTACCGATGCCGGGGTCTTTGAACACGGCCAGAACTGGCGCGAATTCATTTATATGACCGAAGCCGGTATGCCGGCGCTGGAAGCGATTTTAAGTGCGACGATAGAAGGCGCGAAGTTACTCGGCGTAGCCGACGAACTCGGCAGTATTAAAGCCGGCAAAATTGCCGACATTATCGCCGTACCCGGCGACCCGCTGGCGGATATTCAGCAGATGGGGCAGGTCAGTTTTGTAATGAAAGCCGGCCAGATCTACCGGCAGTAACATAGTATGACAGCCGGTTTAGCTTCGGCTTGCCGGCTGTAAACGCTGTAACAGGGCTCTGCTATCGGCCAGAATAAAATCTTTCAGCTCCTGCTCTGCTGTTAGCCGCAGCTTATCCTGGTTAAAGGTCTGTTGCTTCGCCTGCTGTTTGCGCGCGTCATGCGTTGGCATGTCTTTTACTACCTGATACATCTGGTGCAGGCCCGGGTAAGTGGTGACAGGATCAGGCTGCCGCTCCGGCACCAGATGGTCCAGCAGCACCCAAACCCGCAGTGCGCCTTCTGACAGCTCACACTGCTGCTCCAGCATGGCGCGGCAAATCAGGGTGATACTTTCCGTCAGGTAGCGCTGTTTTTCTGCCTGTCGTTGTTGCCGGGCTTTAGCCTGCTGCTGCAGTTGCCATAACAAGGTACCGGCATAAAACGCCAGTGCCGCCACAATAAGCACAGCGGCGCCTGCCAATAACAACAATGTCGTGCTGTTCAATCCCGCCCCCGCTGTCAGTCGTCGCCGAGTAAATCTTTACGCCAGTCTTTACTTTCAAACTCAGCCAGCGCATCAGTTTCTGACTCGTCATCTGCCAGACCCAGCTGTTGCAACAGCTGTTCCAGCCGCGCTGTTTTGGCATTGAAATATTTGGCGTCTTTACCGGTCAGGATTTCATCCTGTTCTACCCGCTCCAGTAATTGCTGCAGGTAAGCATCATGCTCTATCAGTGCCAGCTCCTGCTCAGCCGTCAGCGGCTCTGGTTTGGTTTTATTCAGGCTGGCTTTTGGCTGCGGTATCACTACCGGCGGTTGGGCTGTTTCCGGTAACAGGGGGATCGGTTTTTTGCTGCCTAAGCGCTTATCTTTCTTTGCTGCATTGTCAGTACTGGCCGCTGTGGCAGCCACGACGCTGTTACGGCTGCCAGATTTCAGCCCCGCCCCCTTTTTCTTGGTTTCTTCTTTTGCCACCCGGCTTTTGCGGATATCCTGCGCCGGTAAGTGCCGTTGTCCGTTCGGACCGGCCGAGCGCGTTTTTTTCTGACGAGTCATGTTTGCTACCTGTGAAAAAGGGCGCACATTTTAACCAGTTTTACCCTGAAACACTAATGCTTTCGCTGCAGCAACACCACATCTTTATCAACGACAGTCAGCCGGCATTGGTCACGCTGCGCCAGGTAGACAAAAGTACTCTGCGCAAAGAAACTGACATGGGTAGGATCATTTTTGTAGTGCCAGTCCGCAAATGCCTCAGCACTGGTATAACGTTTTGTCATAATGGCCATAGGGCCGCCCGGTTTCAGTAACCTGAGCCACAACGCCCACTGCTGTGCCGGGTTGACAAAATGCTCTATC
>CAZEGA010000095.1:7593-10902 GCA_964511675.1 uncultured Rheinheimera sp. | reverse complement strand
AGCGGTGATAGCCCCTCGCTGATATTACGCTCAACGTTTTCGACCACCACTATGGCGTCATCTACCACGATACCGATGGCCAGCACCAGACCAAACAACGACAGCGCATTCAGCGAGAAACCCAGCAACTGCATAAAGGCAAAGGTGCCGACTAATGATACCGGCACCGCCACCAGCGGAATAATCGAAGCACGCCAGGTTTGCAGGAACAGGATCACCACCAGTACCACTAACAGTACCGCTTCCAGCAGGGTTTTTACCACCGCTGCTATCGAGCCGCGCACAAATACTGTCGGGTCGTATACGATGTCGTAGGTTAAACCGTCAGGGAAGCTTGTTGCCAGTTCGGCCATTTTCGCCCGCACATCGTCAGAGATCTGAATAGCGTTAGAACCGGATGCCTGGAAAATAGGTATGGCTACCGCGTCTTTGTTATCCAGCAACGAGCGCAGTGCATAGGTAGAAGCACCCAGCTCAATCCGGGCCACATCTTTTAACCGGCTGATCTCGCCCTGGCTGCCCACCTTAATAATAATATCTGCAAACTCTGCTACCGTGGCTAAACGGCCCTTGACGTTAATCAGCAACTGAAAGTCAGCGTCACCGCTGGGCTGGGCACCTAAGCTGCCAGCCGCAGCCTGCTGGTTCTGCTCACGGATAGCCGCTGTGATCTGCGCCGGTGATAACCCTAACGCCGCCACTTTATTCGGGTCCAGCCAGATGCGCATGCTGTAGTCACCGGCACCGAATAAGCGCACCGCGCCCACGCCTTCAATCCGCGCCAGCTCGTCTTTTACGTTCAGCGCCGCATAGTTAGACAGATACAGCATGTCGTAACGCTCATCCGGCGAGGTTAAATGCACCACCATGGTTAAATCCGGTGACGATTTCTCGGTCACCACGCCTAAACGCTGCACCTCTTGCGGCAGCCGCGGCATGGCGCGGTCAACCCGGGCCTGCACCTGGCTTTGCGCTAAATCGACATCAGTACCGATGGCAAAAGTCACTGTTAACGTCATCCGGCCATCCGAGGTGGCCTGCGATGACATATACAGCATATCTTCCACGCCGTTAATTTCCTGCTCCAGCGGCGAGGCCACCGTTTCGGCAATCACTTTCGGGTTGGCACCCGGATAGCTAGCGGTAACCACTACAGTCGGCGGCACCACTTCCGGATATTCGGTAACCGGTAATTGCCATACTGCTATGGCGCCGGTAATAAAAAACAGCAGCGAAATAACAGCGGCAAAAATCGGCCTTTTAATAAAAAATTGCGAGAACATAATGCTTTCCTTAACCCCGTCCCGGCGTTTTGCCGGCGTTGACTGTCGCTGCCGCGCTGTCTGCTTTTGCAGTCAGTGCGCTGCTGGTTTGATCCAGCAAGTGTTGCTCTTTACGCAAACCGGCCAGTTGCTCTGCCGTTGCCATTGCTACCAACCTGGGTTCTATCTGCATATTCGGCATCACCCGCTGCAGGCCGTTAACGACAATTTTGTCTGTCGCAGCCAGCCCTTCGCGCACTATGCGCAGGCCGTTAACCTTTTCGCCCAGCTTAACGGCGCGGTATTCCAGCTGATTATTGGCATTTACCACCAGCACAAACTTGTTGTTCAGGTCGGTCCCTATGGCTTTTTCATCAATCAGCACACCGTCATAGCTGTCGCTGCCGGCCAGCTTGATCCGGGCAAATAACCCCGGCAGCAGGTTGTTGTCGCTGTTGCCAAAGCGGGCGCGGATGCGGATAGTACCGGTTTGCTGGTTAACGCTATTGTCGACAAAATCGACACTGCCAATATGGTTGTAAGCCGTGTCGTCCGCTAACGCCATATATACCGGGTTGGCCGCAGCGTCGCGGGTATCGGCACGTTTGCCGGCATTGGTCAGCCTGGCGTATTTCAGGTAGCTTTGTTCATCCACATCAAAGTAGGCGTACATGTTGTCGGTAGATACCAGCCGGGTTAGCTGGCTCTGGCCGGCGTTAACATAGTTACCGGCCGTGATCAGCGCATACGACACCCGGCCGCTGATCGGCGCAGTAATGCTGGTGTAACTTAAATCCAGCTCGGCGCGCTGCAATGCCGCCTGCACCGATGCCACCGTCGCGGCAGTTTGCTGTTGGCGTGCCAGGCGGCTGTCCAGCAGTTCGGCCGAAATAGCGCGCTGGCTGCTTAACGTCTCAGCCCGGCTGTATTCGTTGCCGGCCAGTACGGCGGCGCTGTGCGCACTTTGCAGTTCGGCTTTAAGCCTTGCTACTTCAGCAGCAAAAGGCCGTGGGTCAATCTGAACTAATAAGTCGCCTTTTTTTACCAGAGCACCTTCACTAAAGTGCACCTGCTCGATATAACCGGATACGCGCGGTACCAGGTTTACCGTTTGTGGCGCCTGCAGCCGGCCGGTAAATTCATCCCACTCGGTAATGCGCTCGTAGACCACCTGCGCCACGCTGACTTGTGGTGCAGCCGGTGCGGCTGCCTGGCCTGCCGCTTCCGGATTGCCACAAGCAGCCAACACCAGGGCAGCTACGCTGGCTAACATAAAGGTTTTCACTGTGTTTTTCGTGCTCATGACGATGTGCTCCACTCTGTGTTGCTGCCGATCTGGCAGAATCAATTCTGTACCGCTCGGTAAATATATAGAACGACAAAAAACTGTCAACCTATTTTTGTACCGGTTGGTAAATTAATTTGGCAAGATTTATGTACTTGTCGGTAAATAACCCTTACTGGACAAGGGGTCTTTTGCTTTTTACTATATGAGCAAGTTTTAATGCAGGAGCTGAACAATGTCAGCAGTAAGTTGCACTCCGAATGTCGGCCGGCCCCGCGCCTTTGATATGGACACCGCGCTGGAAAAAGCGCTGGAAGTGTTCTGGCGTAAAGGCTACGACGGTACCTCCCTATCAGATTTAACCGAAGCCATGGGCATTAACAAACCCAGCTTATATGCCGCCTTTGGCAACAAAGAACAGTTATTTTTAAAAGCGATAGAATTATACGAAAGCCGGCCCTGTGCCTTCTTTTTGCCGGCACTGGAAAAACCCACCGCTTACCAGGTTGCCGAGCATATGCTGTATGGCGCGGCGATGAATATGGCCGACGACAACCACCCGCAGGGCTGTGTCGTGGTGCAGGGCGCGCTGTCCTGCAGCGAAGCGGCAGCAACGGTAAAAGAAGCGCTGATTAACCGCCGCCTCGAAGGCGAGCAAAAACTGCGCGACCGTTTTGAGCTGGCAAAACAGCAAGGCGATTTACCAGCCACTGTCGATGCCGAAGTGCTGGCCCGTTATCTGGGCACCGTACTGCATGGTAT
>CAZEGA010000095.1:0-7583 GCA_964511675.1 uncultured Rheinheimera sp. | reverse complement strand
CATTCAGGCCAATAATGGCGCCAGCGCTGAGCAATTGCGCCAGGTGGCACAAATGACTCTGCTGGCCTTTCCCCACGCTTAATGTAACGCGACAACCTACCCGCCCGGCTCTGCTGCCAACCGCATATGGCCGGGTTTGTGCAGCACAATCCGGCAGCAGTAAACCACAGCGAAAGATAGGCAAAGCGCCGGCTATTTGCTATAACTGCATGATGTTATTTCAATTTACCAGCTCACGCTGTGGCAGGGGAAAGTTGCATGACACTTAGCATTCGCCACCGCTGGTTGCTCCGTCTGGCTGCGCTTGTGGCCATGCTGGCAGTGTACTTTCTGCAAAACCTGATATTCAGCAAACTGCAACAGCATTATCAGGCACCGGTGACGATGCAGTTTCAGCTGCCGCTCAGCAACGAAATAGCTGCCCAATATGGTATTTCTACCCGGCCCGCGATTGATAAAGTGGTGGTTACCGGCTTTTTTGCCGACTGGCGGGAAGACAGCCCTTATCAGTTACAGCAGCAAAGCGACAGTTTATGGCAATTGCAGCTAAGCTTACCGCCCGGAGCCAACCAGTATAAGTTTGTGCTGTATCTGGCCGGTCAGCCACAGCCGCTCTGGCTGGAAGATCAGCACAACCCGCACAAAGTACAGGGCGCCTGGCAGGGCTACAATTCGGTACTGACCATTCCCGATATTGCCTACTACCAGTTTATCGGCAATACCCTGGTGTTAACCCTGCTGGCCCTGTTGCTGCTGTATTTACTGCTGCAACCGCTGATGCTGTACATTATGCGGCTGGCTATTGCCTTTCGTTTTAAACTGATGCTGAGCAGCATTATCCTGATCATCCTGTCCAACCTGACCTTTATCGGCTATCAGTGGTACGAAAGCCGCAAGCTGGTACAGCAGGGCGTGATCGACAGCCTGAATATGCTGCATCTGGCGCTGGCTGGCGCCGGTGTACAGTTTGACCGGCTCGACCAGCAACAAGCCACATTGCAGGCTGCCCTGCTTAATGTATTCCGCTCCGCTAACACCAGGGTGGAAAAAAGCCAGCATTCCCCTTACCAGATCACGCTGTCGGATATCGCTATTCTGGATCAGCAGTTCCAGCTGGTGTATTTATCGCACCGTAACCAGAATCATAACCTGCAACATAGCCGGGCCTTACGCCACGGTTTTGCTAATGCCACAGAGTATTTTATGCAGGCAGTACTGGCCCCGGCAATCAACAAAGCCCGGCAACAACCCCAGCCACAAGTAATGTTTGCTGCCATGCCGCCGGAACTAAGCAACCTTGAGCCGCTGGCTACCCGGCAGGGCCATTTTTTCCTCGGCTTTAATACCGTTATTAAACCCATTTTTGAGCAGGGCCAGCTGGTCGGTTATTATGCCGGCGCCATTCAGAGCAAGCTGTATGGCGCCGAAATAAAGCGCATGCTACTGGTAAACCTGCTGCTGATGCTGATTATTTCGCTGTTCAGCCTGTTACTGCTGGCCCGTGTCGGCCGGTTGGTCAGCCGTTATCTGATCGAGCTGGTGGCCTGGACCCGTCAGGTGATCCACGGTGATTTGCAGGCCAAGATCCAGATTAACAGTGGCGATGAAATACAGTTATTGGCTGAGAATTTTTCTGCCATGCGCCAGTCGTTACGGCAAAGTTTTCGCGAGATCGACGAAAAAAACCAGCAACTGCGCCGTATTGCCTATACCGATGCCCTGACCGGCCTGCCCAACCGGGCCCGGTTGCAGCAGGATTTAACCGATGGCGACAGCCAGGCGCTGATCCTGCTGAATATTGATGCATTCCGCGGCCTGAACGATTTTTTCGGCAGCCAGGTCGGCGACAGCGTACTGCAGCAGGTTGCCGGCCGGTTACAGGCAGCCTGCCAGCCACATTTGCTATACCGCACCGGGCCGGATGAGTTTGTTGTCAGGCTGCAACAGCTGGCTGCCGATAACGCTGCCGGTATACTGCAACAGCTGGCCCAGCAGCTAAGGCACAGCATGACCAGCAGCAGCTATACCGTGCAGCATAATGATATTCATATTTCGGTCAGCGCCGGCCTGGCACTGGCCGGCAGCGACAATGCCTTATTCAGCCAGGCCGCCATTGCCCTGCAACGGGCCCGGCAAACGTTACAGGATCAGCTGCTGTTTGAACCGCAGATGGAACAGGCACAGGAATATGAACAGAATATGCTGCTGGCCCGGCGCTTAAAACAGGCCATAGATGAAGATCGCATAGTGCCGTACTTTCAGCCTGTGGTAGCCAACAGCAACCGGCAGATCCAGAAATACGAATGCCTGGTCCGGCTACTGGACACCGATGGCCACATATTAACACCGGCACAATTTCTGGAGATCGCCAAACAGGCACGGCTATACCCGCAAATCAGCCAGATTATGCTGCGTAAGGCGTTTGCCGCTTTTAGCCAGAGCCAGTTTCAGTTTTCCGTTAACCTGTCGGTGGAAGATATCCTGCACCAGCCAACCAGCCAGTTGCTGTTCGAGCTGCTGCAACACGACCCCGACACCGCCAGCCGGGTGATTTTTGAACTGACCGAAAGTGCTGAAATTCATAACTACCAGCCGGTACGCGATTTTATCCAGCAAGTGAAAACCTTTGGCTGCCAGATAGCCATTGACGACTTCGGTGCCGGCTACTCCAACTTTGCCCATATCCTGAGCCTGAACGTCGACTACCTGAAAATTGACGGTTCACTGATCCGCCATCTGGACAGCGATGCCAATGCCCGGCTGATCACCGGCACTATCGCCGGCTTCGCTGCCAAACTGGGCATTAAAACCATTGCCGAATTTGTCCATTCCGAGCCGATTTACCAGTTGGTGCAGTCTTACGGTATTGATTACTCCCAGGGTTATTATTTTGGCCCGCCGGCAGCCAGTTTGGCCGATCAGCACATTTAAACAAGCCCGTCGCAGTTCAGCCGCAAATACAGCCGCTTATTTGGCGCGCCACCGAAAACCGATGTGGCGCACTTTCGTCAGACGCTGTAAATTCTCCGGCCACAGCACTGTTTTACGCCGGCAGAACACCGTATCATCTGCGTTTCTGTTCCTGTGGCTGCCGCGCATTATGCAAAATATCCTGCTGTATCTGGTTACCGTACTGATCTGGGGCTCTACCTGGTTTGCCATTGAATTCCAGCTCGGTGAAGTGGCGGTGGAAGTCTCCCTGCTATACCGCTTTGTGCTATCTGCACTGCTGATGTGGTTATTTTGCCTGTGGCGTCGCCTGCCAATGCGTTTTAGTGCCAAAGATCACGGCTTTATTGCCTTGCTGGCGCTGTTTAACTTTGCACTGAACTACATTTTGATTTATCAGGCGCAGCAGTATTTAACCTCTGCCATGACAGCCATCGCCTTTACCACTATGCTGCTGATGAATATCGTTAATACGCGGTTGTTTTTTGGCATACCGGTAGCCAGGCGCATTTATGTTGGTGCCTTAATGGGCATTGCCGGCATAGCGGTGCTGTTTTACCCTGATCTAGACGGCCTGGATTTCACCAACGCCAGTCTCATCGGCTTAGTGCTGGTGCTGGGCAGCGCCCTTAGCGCCTCGCTGGGCAATATGGCCAGCGTGCGTAATTCACGCGCCGGCTTACCCATCACCCAGGTTAACGCCTGGGGCATGCTGTATGGTGCCATCGGCCTGACGGTACTGGTTGTCCTTAGCGGCACCCCTGTTACCTTCAGCACCTCGCCGGCGTTTATTATTTCGCTGCTGTATCTGGCAGTATTTGGCTCAGTAATCGCCTTTGCTACCTACTTTGCGCTGTTAAAACGTATGGGCCCGGAAAAAGCCAGCTACGTTATAGTGTTATTCCCACTGGTCGCGGTGGTGCTAAGCACCTTGTTTGAAGACTTTATCTGGACCGGCTATACCTTTGCCGGCTTTGCCCTGGTACTGGCCGGTAATGCGCTGGTGTTAACACCTTTTGCCAAAATCAAAGCCCTGCTGCTTAAAAACCGGGCACAATCCGCACTGCAGCCGTAACAGCGCCCGGCGGCACAAGCCGCCGGCCATCTTTTTACTATGTCAGGCAATAACGGTGCTGATCAGATAACCGGTATAACCGATAAACACCGCCAGCAGGATACCGCCTTCCAGCCGGCTGATCCGGCCCTGCTTTTTATAGCCATAACCCATGACAAACAGCGCAGCAGTTAATATTGCCATCAATGTCCAGTCACGGCTTAATACCACCGGTTCAACCGCCATCGGCCCGATGGCTGCGGCAATACCGACCACGGCCAGCGTATTAAACAGGTTAGAGCCGATAATATTGCCCAGTGCGATATCATGCTCGCCTTTTTTAATCGCCACCAGTGACGATGCCAGCTCCGGCAGTGAAGTACCTACCGCCACCACGGTTAAACCGATGATCAGATCACTGACACCTAAACTTTGTGCAATAAACACTGCACCGTATACCAGCATACGCGAGGCAATAATTAACAGCACCAGCCCCACCAGCAACCAGATCAGGGCTTGTTTTAACGTCATTTTGCTACTGCTGGCCAGTTCATCATCCATCTCGGTGCTCAGTGTATCCTGCGGATTACGCATCCCCTGCCATACCGACCAGCCCACCAGCACAAAGAATACCGCCAACAAGGCCCAGGCATCATTGCGGCTCAGTTGGTGATCAAACAGCTGCCAGCCGGCAAACAGGGTAACCAGCATTAAAATGGGCAGCTCTTTGCGCAGCACCTGCGAATGCACGGCAATCGGGCTTAACAGCGCCACCAGGCCTAAAATCAGCGCGATATTGGTAATATTGGAGCCATAGGCATTACCCAGCGCCAGTGCCGGGTTGCCATCGGCGGCAGCCATTGCCGATACCACCATTTCCGGTGCCGAGGTGCCAAAACCGACAATCAGCATACCAATTAACAAGGGGGGCATGCCGGCATAACGTGCCGTTGCCGCTGCCCCGTCAACAAAGCGATCCGCACTCCACACCAGCAGCGCCAGGCCGGCAATTAACGCCGTTACAGCCAGTAACATATAGCTTTCCTTTTATCTGTCATCATGCGGCATAGCATAACATGCTGCCCGATAGCCGCCCACTGGCGGGCTAAGGATTTTGCAACGGCGCCCCGTTGCGGTTAAGCTGCGGGCCTGGCCTTTAACGGAGCAATTGTATGACAACCTTAATTACCATACTGGCACTATTGTTTGCGGCCTTGTTTATTGTGGTTACGCTGACCGAAAAATACGGCAGCCGCGACAGCGAACAAACCGCCAAACTAAGCCGTTATATCCTGCCGCTGGTGGCGTTACTGGTACTGGCACAGGTGATTAAATTTGCGTTTTTCTCTGATTAAGCCCAGCTAAGCGGATTAAGCCGGTAAAACCGGCTCAGTTGCTGATAAAGCTGTGGGTGCAGCGCAGCTAATTGCTGTGGCTGCTCAAAGAATACCTCGCTGACCACGGCGAAGAATTCGGCCGGGTTGGTGGCACCATAATGATCAAACAAACTGCCCTGTCCGTTTTGTGCCTGCAATTGCAGCCGGCTGAACTCAGCAGCCATGACACCGGACCATTGCTGATAATCGCTGCTGCGCTCCAGTAAAGGCGCGCCATTGGCGACACCTTTTTCCTGATCCAGCTGGTGGGCAAATTCGTGGATCACCACATTGCGGCCATCGAACGGGTGAGCGGCACCGTCCAGCGTATCGGCCCAGCTTAAAATCACCTTGCCCTGGCCCCAGGATTCGCCCGACAGCACCCGGCGCTGCTCGTGCATGACACCGGCGGCATCAGCACTGCTGCCGCTGACAATAAAAGCGGCCGGATACAGCAGGATCTGCTGCAGCTTAGGGTAGTAATAGTCTGGTCGGTTCAGTAACAGCAGGCAGGCCTGGGCCGCTATCGTTACCCGCATTTCATCGGTCACGGCCAGGCCGTCACAGCCGATAAACTGCTTCTCGGCAATAAATACCTGTATATGTTTTTTCAGCTGCAGCTGTAAATCGGCCGGCAGCGCCCGGAAATACGGCAGCCGGCGTTTCAGAATATCGCGCCAGGCGGCAGGAAACGGCCTGGCCATCAGTTGCCTGCGTTTACGGCGGCGCCAGCTCGGCGCCAACAACACCAGCGCAATAATGGCTGCGCCCAGTAACAGGGTAATCAGGATAGCCAAGCTTCACCTCACACTATGGCAGCGGTATGCTGCAAACTTAATGCGGGGCAGGCTGCTGTTTTTCAAGCGGAAGGCGGCAGGAAGAACTTTGCTACTGCGGTTTGCTCTAACACTGGCCGGCCCCGGACACGATAAAGCAGAAAGGAAGTACTATGTTTCAGTTATTCAGAACCTTGCTGGACAAGGTAAACGATGGGCTGGCCGCACCGGCGGCCAGCAGCAAAAGCACCTGTGGCCTGACCGAGCCAGAGCTGGCCTGCGTCGCGTTAATGCTGATGGTGGCCCATGCCGACTTTGCCAGCAGTAGTGAAGAACTGGCCCTGGCCAAACAGTATGTGAAGCGTGAGTTTGGTTTATCAGATACCGATGCCAAAGCTGCGGTGCTGCTGGCCGACCAACAGGCCAGCGCTGCCATTTCACTGCACCAGTTTACTACCCAGCTCAGGCAACTGAGCTACAGCGCGCGCGTAGCCTTGCTGGATAACCTGTGGCAACAAGCCTATGCCGATGGTGTACTGGACCCGAACGAAGAAGCCATGCTGCGCAAAATTGCCGACTTACTGTTTATCCGCCACAGCGATTATATTCAGGCCAAACTGGCCGTTTGTGGCGGCTAAGCCACTACGCGCCTTAATCCTCGCGCTTATGCAGCAGTTCGCCTTCAATAACCTGGGCGTCAGCCGTATGGTCGCCCTGGCCCTGGGCGGCCTGCTGCCGTTGCTGCCAGGCTTTTACCCGGGCACGGTGACGCCACAGCAGGATTGGAATTAAGATCCAGCTTAACAACAACATAAATACCAGCACAGCGACACCGATAAACAGCATCAGCCCCAACAACAGCCAGGCGAGTATACGCTGCAGCGGGCCAGCACTGCGCTGGCGGGCAAACACCTGTTGCCACTGCTGGCTTTGCTGTTTAAACGAAGAAAACATAATGACCTCTGCTTAGCCACAAGCCGGATGCCTGTGGCCGGAACCATAGCCTGTTAGTCAGGGCGGCACGGCATAAGTTCAACCCCCTGCCTGTTAGCAAGCTGCTATACTGAGGTTGATTTTTACTATCTGCCAGCGATTGTATGCCCGGTTTAATACTGACTGCTTTACTGCTAACCCTGTCTGCTCCGCCATCCGGCGGCAGCCTGCTGCTGGGCTCTCATACTTCGCCGGGCAGCCCGGACAGCAGCCACCGGCAAATGCAATGTATTATGCAACAGCTGCAACTGCCGCACCAGGTACTGACTATGCCGTGGCGCCGGGCCAGGCAGGAAGTAAAACAAGGCCGGATTGATGGTTACTTTACGGCTATTCCGAGTACAGAAATGGCAGAGCATGCTGTGCTGTCTGCACCGTTATTTCTGGAAAACTGGTACTGGTTCTGGCATACGCGCCACCCCGGCCCGTTTGGCG
>CAZEGA010000094.1:3770-10929 GCA_964511675.1 uncultured Rheinheimera sp. | reverse complement strand
AATTTAGTGCGGTTACTGACGCGGAAAATATGCGTATCTACCGCGATGGTGGGCCGGCTAAATCTCTCGTGCGGCAGTGGATGGTAACATACTCTGCTGTCCTGAAGGGAATGCTCAGTGCAAGAAACAGATAACTGATCATAAAACTGATTACGCGAGGCTAACAGTATACAATTAGTTCAAATACTGTTAGTTGAGTTAAATAATGGTTTGTCAGAAAAATAAAGTCTTGTAGCTGATGCTGTTCCGCAGCTCTGCCCACGGCTGGGAGTTCCCATCTTCAAAATGCCCTTGAACTACACCTGATAGCATGTCAGCAAACTGGACGTTACGGCTTGAAGCGCTATCACTTGGCTGAGTTGTCAATTTTGTGACTGCTTGTTTTTCGAACCAAAGCTGCATTTGTAGATAATCGTGAAGGCTATTTCCACTCTCCACTTTGATGCTCCGTGGATCAGGAACAAAGGTAATGGCTTCATGTTTAGACATTTCGCTAAGAATCGAAAGACCGATCATGTAATTGTAGAGTTTGTTTGCATCAGCTCTGATGTGAGGTTGTACATTCTCTTTTTTGACAGTGATTGAGATATAGCGGATATCATCGGGAAACTTTGCTCGTAATTCCCGAGCTTTACTCGCAAACCAGACGCGCTCTTCAATTGACATGTCAGCCCATTTTTTTCGATGTTAGTGGGCCACTTGAATTTTTCGTATAACTTTTTGATTAAACGTTTAGGAAGGTGCTTTTTTTCAGCTGTTACTGCGAGACTTGCTATTGTGATATGCCTACTGGAGCCACCTGCACGATAAGGTGCTGTAAACGTCCATCCTAGATCGCCGCTTTCGTCCAAGTAAATTATCATGTTGCTCACTGATTTTTAAGCAAAAAAATGCGTGACCCCTAAATCCGACGTCTTCAAAAGACGCTTACGATACATTAAATGCTTCGCGGTTTGCTTAGGATTTACTCACGCATTCGGGATGATACTCAGCATCTGGATTAATGTCAATCGACACAAAACTTCAGATTAATTTTGTAATTTGCAGTTGCCGCTCTACGTTATCTCATAAACTGATACGAGTTCGATGAAATGTCGGACCTTAACTTCCGCCATTCGCTCAAAACAGCCATTCCACTATTTAGTTTTCTCTTTAAATTCGCACAGATCCTCAATGATACAAGACCCACATTTGGGTTTTCTTGCCACACAAGTGTAACGGCCATGCAGGATCAGCCAGTGGTGCAGGTTGAACATAAATTCTTCTTTATTTGGTGTGTTTTTAATGATGCTTTGCTCGGTTTCTTCAACGGTCTTGCCCTTGGCATAACCAGTGCGGTTTGCAACGCGCTGGATATGGGTATCGACGGCGATAAAGTATCTACCTTCGTTATCTTTTAGCCAGCCAAAAGCGGTATTCAGTACCACATTAGGTGTTGGCTCTGTGATTTATTGCTGGAGAGGAGAAACTAGGCTAACTTATTTATTTAAAACCACAATATTAAATGAATAACAGCAGGCGGAAAAGTAATAACAAGCTTTCATGTGTGCTTGCTTAGATGGCTGCAACTTGTCATCGTTAAGTTTTTGTTCAAATAATTTGCGGCAGTCAATTCTTTGGTGCAATCAGATAAATCGTATCAGGTCAATAAATTTGATTTTACACGTTATTTTTTAAGAGGCGCCATCGAAAATGAGAGGGCCAGCAAATATCCTGTTGGGATTGATGGTGCTAATGACTCTGTTTTCCCCCGTTAGAGCAGAAGATAAGCCGTTACTTTTGGTCACCCCCACATACCCACCTTATTCCTATGCTGTGCAAGGTGTTCCAGCCGGGCTCTATGTTGATATCGTCAGAGAAGTCTTCGCTCGTCTTAATCAAACAGTTGTTATTGAAGTTGTTCCCCTCGCAAGAGCGACAGCAATGGTGGGATCTGGAGAAGCAGACGGGTTTTTTGGTGTGGTGAAAACTAAGGATCGGGAAAAGATAGCGGTCTTTCCTAAGCAGCGTCTCCTGTCCGCAGATATTTCGTTTTTTGTTAAGGCCAATTCGAGCATCAATTTTGATGGCAATCTGAGCAAACTTACAAATTTCAGATTTGGGATGATAAGAGGCTCCAAGAATGGACAAGCATTTGATAGTGCAGTTGCTGCTGGACTGTTTCAACATGTGGAAAGCGTCACAGACCACGCACAGAGTATCCAAATGCTACTAAAAGATAGGATTGATCTGGCTATCGGGCCCCGTATCGTGATTTGGCACGTAGCAACCGAAGGCGGCCTGGGATCCGAAATACGAGAATTGCTTCCTCCGCTCCATAGGGAACCAACATACCTGGCGTTTTCCAGGCAGGTGAGCCGACTCCGTCTTGTAGAGGAATTTGACACTGTAATGGAGCAGATTGAGCGTGATGGATCCTTAGAACGACTTGCGAGGGACGCAGGGATTCCTTTATTTAGCTCTGGAAACTAATGTCATTTGTTTATTCAGCTTTTTCTTTAAACTCACACAAGTCCTCAATGATGCAACTGCCACAACGCGGTTTGCGTGCAACGCAGGTATAACGGCCATGCAGGATAAGCCAGTGGTGTACATCGAGTTTAAACTCGTCCGGCACGGCTTTTAATAGGTTCTGTTCCACTTCATCAACATTCTTACCCGGTGCAAATTTAGTGCGGTTACTGACGCGGAAAATATGCGTATCTACCGCGATGGTGGGCCAGCCAAAAGCCGTATTCAGTACCACATTGGCGGTTTTACGGCCCACGCCGGGCAGGGCTTGCAGTGCTTCGCGGTTTTCCGGCACTTCGCCAGCGTGCTGCTCTACTAAGATACGGCAGGTTTTAATCACGTTTTCAGCCTTGGTATTAAACAGGCCGATGGTTTTAATATAGTGCTTGACACCATCGACACCTAAATCCAGCATCGCCTGAGGGGTACGGGCTGCCGGGAACAAATGTTTGGTGGCTTTATTTACGCCGACATCAGTGGCCTGGGCTGATAGCAGCACGGCTATCAGCAGCTCAAACGGCGAACTGTATTCCAGTTCGGTGGTCGGTGCCGGGTTGGCTGCGCGCAGGCGGCGGAGTATTTCTATGCGTTTTTGTTTATTCATCAGATGTTATTGCGCCGCACCGGTAATACGGGCACGGGTAATGCTGCCTTTTTCGACCGTCTGGCGTTGTTTAAGTTTGTTATCAATGATGTTTTTCAGCGCTATCAGCAGCCCCATACCAAGAAAAGCACCGGGTTGTAGCATTGCCAGCAGGAAATAACTGTCAGCCTGAAACAGCTCAATGCGCAGTACGGTGGCCCATTCGCCAAACATCAGGTTTGCCCCGTCAAACAGGGTGCCCTGGCCAAGGATTTCACGCATGCCCCCAAGGACTATCAAGACGAGAGCAAAGCCCATACCCATCATCAGGCCATCGACAGCAGAGGGCAGTACCGGGTTTTTCGAGGCAAAGGCTTCAGCGCGGCCGATAACGGCGCAGTTTGTCACTATCAGCGGAATAAAAATCCCCAGGACCTGATATAAATCATAGGTATAAGCATGCATCAGTAGCTGTACTACGGTAACAACACTGGCAATAATCAGCACGAATACCGGGATGCGGATCTCACTGGCAACATAGTGACGTACCAGGGATATAGCAACATTGGTACTGAGCAGTACCAGCATAGTGGCTGCGCCCAGCCCCATGGCATTGGTGACGGTGCTGGACGTCGCCAGCAGCGGACACAGGCCCAGCAGCTGTACCAGCCCCGGGTTGTTTTTCCACAGACCTTGCAGGATTATCTGTTTAAACTGATTCATCATGGCCTCGTTATAGGCTGCAATTGGCCGGGGTATCGGCCAGCTCAGGGTGTTGTTGGACAAACAGCGCCGCATTTCGCACCGCATTGATTACCGCCCGCGGGGTAATGGTCGCGCCGGTAAACTGATCAAAATCGCCGCCTTCTTTGCGTACCGCCCATTTGTCGGCGTTGTCATCGCTTACGGTTTTACCGTTAAAACTGAAAATCCATGCTGAACGGCGCGCTTCAATCTTATCACCAAGGCCCGGTGTTTCCTGATGATTCAGCACCCGGCTGCCCAAAACAGTCCCCTCTGCGGTTAACGCGACAATTAACTCAATATTGCCGCTGTAGCCGTCCGGTGCTGTGGTTTCAACAATATAGGCGGCCAGTTTATCATGCTGCCGCCAGCGGTATACCGCCTGCGGGCTGTCGCGGCCCAGCAGGGTTTTATCTGTTACCTGCAAACAGTCACTCAGCAATGCCTGGCTGGTATCCGCGCCTGGCAGCACTTCAGATAAAATAGCCAGTTTGCTGGCCAGACGCTGCTCGTTGATACGCCCGGCTGTTTGCTGGTTCACTACACTTAATATGCCGACACAAAATACCGCAGCAGCGCCCAGCGCCAGGGCATTTTTACTGATAACGCCGATCATTTCAGCTCGCTCCGGGTACGGTGGCCATAGGTACGGGGCCGGGTATAGTAGTCGATAAGTGGCACGGCCATATTGGCCAGCAGCACAGCAAAGGCATAAGCATCAGGGTAACCGCCAAAATTACGGATTAAAAACACCAGCAAGCCAATCAGGGCGCCGTATATCAGCCGGCCTTTAGTGGTGGTGGACGCCGATACCGGATCGGTGGCAATAAAAAATGCCGCCAGCATAGTCCCGCCGCTGAACAGGTGAAACAGCGGCCCGGCAACGGTATCCGGTGCGGCCAGGCTGGCAAGTGCGGATAACAGAAACAGGCTGCCGATAACGGCAGCAGGAATACGCCAGCTGATAATTTTTTGCTGGATCAGCAGCAAACCGCCAACCAGATACGCCAGGTTAACCCACAACCAGCCAGTACCGGCAAATGCAAAAAATACCGGTTTATTCAGGCTTTCTGTTAAGGTTAAGCCACGGCTTAAATCGGTACGCAGGGTATCCAGCGGTGTGGCCATGGTTATACCATCTATACCGGCCTGCAGCTGGCTTAAGCTGAAACCGCTGCAACTGTAATAGGTAAAGATACTGCATACGGCGTCCAGCGGGGTTAAACCGACACTTTGCAGTGACTGCGGTGGCAGCCACTGCGTCATTTGCAACGGAAACGACACCAGCAGCAGGACATATGCCGCCATTGCCGGGTTAAACAGGTTATTACCCAAGCCGCCATACAACTGTTTCACCATAATAATGGCAAAGGCAGTACCAATAACAATAACCCACCAGGGCGCATAAGGCGGAATTGCCACTGCCAGTAACACTGCGCTAAGCAGGGCGCTGTTATCTTTTAAGCGGGGCAAGATGGCTTTGCCACGTAATTTCAAGACCAAAGCTTCACTGAGCCAGGCTGTTACTATGGCCAGTAACAACTGTACCAGTACACCATAACCAAACAGCACGGCCTGCACGGCTATGCCGGGTAAACAGGCCAACGCCACCAGCCGCATGATATGTGCCGTGCTGTGTTGATTATGCTGGTGGGGCGAGCTGGCGATTTTAAAACTCATGAGTTCTCACTATCGGCTTGTTTACGGGCTTTGGCGCGGGCCAGTGCTGCGGCAACGGCGGCTTTACGCGGATCTTCGGCCACGGCAGGCTCAGCTGTACTGTCTGAGGCTGCTGTTGCTTCTGACAGTGGTGCAGTAGCGGCCTGTTTTTTTGCTTTGGCGCGGGCCAGTGCTGCGGCTACCGCCGCTTTACGTGGATCTTCATCCGGCACGTCCGCTGCTGCAGGCGCGGCCTGTTCGCCGGTGGCGGTTTGCTGTCTGGCTTTAGCCCGGGCAATAGCTGCGGCAATTGCAGCCTGGCGCGGATCGGCCTCTGCCGGGGCGGCAGTGGGCGCCGCATGGCCGGTTGTGGCCTGTTGTTGCAGGGCTTTTTGCTGCTGGTATTCGCGGGCCTGCTGTTTTTTCTGTTCACGCTCAGCCAGGATCTGCGCTTTACTGCGTGTATCCGGTTCGGTGGCGTCGGCCAGTGCCTGTTTGGCTTTAATACGGGCTAAGGCATCGGCGACTGCCGAATTGGCTCCACTGGCCAGCTGTTGCTGCTGGCGGGCGGCAGCCAGTTGCTGGTTGCGTTCCTGCCGTTCCTGCTTTTCGCGCTCCAGGCGGGCGTTACGGGCTTCAAAGCGTGCCTTGGCCTGTTCGGCCTTTAATGCTTCGCGCTGTTGCTCGCGGATCTCGGCTTTGGCAACACGGTAATACTGTACCAGCGGAATTTCACTCGGGCAGACATAGGCACAGGCGCCGCATTCAATGCAGTCGGCCAGGTTATAGTCTTTCAGTTTGTCGCTGTCTTTGGCCTTGCTGTACCACAATAGCTGCTGAGGCAATAAGCTGGCCGGGCAGGCATCGGCACAGGCGCTGCAGCGGATACAATCCATTTCTGCGCTGGTGGCGGGTAGCTCCTCTGCACCGGGTGCCAGGATACAGTTAGTGGTTTTAACCACCGGCACACTGAGATCGGGCAGGGTAAAGCCCATCATAGGGCCACCCATGATGACCCGTTGCTGCGGCTGCGGCTGAAAACCACAGGCATCAAGCAGGGCTGACACCGGGGTGCCAATCAGTGCCAGCACATTTTGCGGTTGGTTCAGCGTATCACCGGCTACCGTCACTATCCGCGATAGCAGCGGATGGTCATCCAGTACCGCCTGGGCGACGGCAAAGGCAGTACCAACATTGTGCATGACGATGCCGATATCAATTGGGCGGCGGCCATTAGGCACTTCTTTATTGGTGAGCAACTGGATCAGCTGTTTTTCACCGCCGGACGGGTATTTGGTCGGTACCACCCGTACATAATAGTGTTCACGCTGGCTGCAGGCCGCCATCATGGCCGACGCGGCTATGGGCTTGTCATCTTCAATACCAATTAATACCGCTTTGGGGTTAAGTAACTGGCACAGAATATCAATGCCTTTGACGATAGTGGTGGCGGCTTCCTGCATCAGCAAATCGTCTGCAGTAATATAAGGTTCGCATTCCACCGCGTTGATAATCAGGTAGTCAACCGGTTGCGACACGCCACTTTTTAAGTGGGTGGGAAAACCTGCCCCGCCCATGCCGGCAATACCGCTTTCCTGCAGCCGGTTTAACAGCGTGCGCTTATCGCAACTGGCCAGATGCAGGGGCTCACGCTCACGCCAG
>CAZEGA010000094.1:0-3760 GCA_964511675.1 uncultured Rheinheimera sp. | reverse complement strand
CAGGTCTCAAGGCCATCCGGCTGCAATACCAACGTCAGCTCTGCCAGGGCTGACGGGTGGGCACCGGTGTGAGGGCCGATACTGAGTACAGTACCGGACGTTGGCGCATGTACCGGCACCGCCATAGAGTTGTCGGCGCTGGTCAGGGGCTGGCCTTTGAGGACATGCTCCCCGGCGCGCACCAGTAATTGTCCTGCCACACCAATATGCTGGCGCAGCGGTATATATAAACGCTGCGGCAACGGCAGTACGGCGATAGGCTTCTGGTTGGTTTGCTGCTTACGGCCTGGCGGATGGACTCCGCCATGAAAATCCCACAGCTTACCGGCCTGAATTTGCTGAAATAAACCTGGCATGGCGTTACTCCACCATCCGAACCGGAATCGCGGCCAAATCCCACTTCCAGCGCTCTGGCGTGGTGGTCACCGGTATCATATCTATACAATCGACCGGGCAGGGCTCGACACAAAGATCACAGCCGGTACATTCATCACTCAGTACAGTGTGCATCAGCTTGGATGCGCCAACAATGGCATCAACCGGGCAGGCCTGAATACACTTGGTGCAGCCGATACACTCATCTTCGCGGATATAAGCGACCCGTTTAACGGTTTCGGTTTGCGCTGCATTTAACGGCTTGGCTTCAACTCCCATCAGATCGGCCAGTTTGCGGATAGTGGTTTCGCCGCCGGGCGGACATTTATTAATGTCATCGCCGTCGGCGATAGCTTCAGCATAGGGGCGGCAACCCGGGTAACCGCACTGGCCGCACTTGGTTTGCGGCAGGATATCGTCTATCTGCTCCACCAGCGGGTCACTTTCCACTTTAAACCGAATGGCGGCATAGCCCAGCACGGCGCCAAATATCAGCGCCAGTGTACCTAAAGCAACCAGGGCAGTCAGTAAGGTCATCAGGCTTTTACCAGGCCGGTAAAGCCCATAAAGGCCAGTGACATTAAGCCGGCTGTTATCATGGCGATAGCAGCACCTTTAAACGGCACGGGCACATCAGCGGCGGCCAGGCGCTCACGCATGGCGGCAAACAGAATCAATACCAGCGAGAAACCCACTGCAGCACCAAAGCCATACACGACAGAGTTAATGAAGTTGTGCCGGGCATTGACATTCAGCAGCGCCACACCCAGTACTGCACAGTTGGTGGTGATCAGCGGTAAAAAGATGCCCAGCAGACGGTATAGGGTCGGGCTGGTTTTATGCACCACCATTTCCGTAAACTGCACCACCACGGCGATCACCAGAATAAAACTTAAGGTGCGCAGATACAGCAGATCCAGTGGTACCAGCAGATAATGGTCGACCAGATAACTGCACAGTGAGGCCAGTGTCAGCACAAAAGTGGTGGCAAGCGACATGCCGATGGCCGTTTCCAGCTTGCCGGACACGCCCATAAAAGGACATAAGCCAAGAAAATTCACCAGTACAAAGTTGTTTACCAGCACGGTACTGATTAACAACAGCAAAAATTCAGTCATCACGTTGCTCAGGGAAAATTGAGGGCCATATTATGCTATTAAGCGCGGTATGACACAACCGGGCAAGAGGCAAGGTTTTTGCCGGCAACACCATGCTGTTGCCGGCAGGTGCATTACATGGGCGCAGGCTTGCCGACGTAGTAGCCCTGGTTGCCGTCAATAAACAACGACTCCAGCATATGCTTTTCTTCCTGGGTTTCGACGCTTTCAGCAAATACGCCGACACCGATACGGTGCGCCAGATCGATCATCAGCCGCATAAAGTACTGGTTATTTTTATCTTCGTTAATATGCCGGGTATAACTGCCATCCATTTTGACGTAATCCGGTTTCATATCACGGAAAAACTTGAACGAGGTAATACCTACGCCAAATTTCTCCACGGTGACGCGGGCACCGGCACGGTGCACCATATCAATAAAACGTTTGCTGGTTTTCAGGTTTTGCTGCAAGCCAAACTCGGTGACTTCAAACACCAGTTTGGCGGCAATATGCGCATCTTTCAGCAGCCGCCGTTCCAGCCAGATAATAAACTGATCATCATGTACGCAGCGGGCCGATAAATTTATACCAAAATACTGGTCCTGCAGATTTTTGTTCTTAATTGTTGTCAGGGCCGTCTCAATAATCAGCCGGTCTACCGCGATGATGCGATCCAGCTTTTCTGCCATGGCTAAAAATGAAGCCGTAGGCAGGATTTGGCCTTCCTGTGTTTTAAACCGCACCAGGATCTCGGAATAGGCCTTGGCTGAACGGTTGGACGGCTGAATTAACTGTATCAGCAGGCTCAGGCGATGATTACTCAGCACATCGTCAATCACATTACGCCAGTTCTGGTTGCCGTAGCTGCCAGCGGCCATTTCCAGCCCGGCAGATTCTTTTTGCAGGTGCCAGGCGTTAGACTGTTTGGTTTGCGCCAGACTGATAGAGGTATCAGCCACGGCCAGCAGTTCGCCCAGGGCCTTACCTGACTCATAAGCCACCAGGCCGGTGTAGGCAACGGAGTCCAGCTCGGCATTTTTCTGGTATTCGTTAAAGCGGCTTTGCAGCTGCAGGGCAAAGTTTTCGGCTTCTTTGGGGGTGACCCGCGGCAGCAGGATGCCAAAATCCGAACTGTTTAAGCGGAATATTTTGTGCTCTTTATAAGTACCACACAGTTTTTTGACAATGTCAGACACTTCGCGGATATAGTTATCGCCTTCCTGATAGCCCCGGGTCTGGTTCAGCGTTTGCAACTCGGTACAGCGGGTGATGGCAAACACACCAAAATCCCGTTGTTCGCTCTGGCGGATACTGTCTTCATAAAATTGTACAAAGCGGTTACGGTTTGGCAGCTCTGTTACCGGATCTTTATAGGCTTCTTCTGCGATTTGATGAGCATTGGCTGCCATTTCGTTATATTGGCTGCGGGTATAGTTAGCCAGCTTTTGCAACGCTATGTTGATATCAGAAAACTCGGCAGGGATCTTTTGCCAGTCGGGTTCGGCTTTTTGCGGGTCTTTAATAAAACGATCAATCAGCTCGTTAACAGCTTCTGTGGTACGCCGGTAGCTGCGGTTGATACTGCTCTTGCTTAACAGTACAGGTATCCAGCCCAGCACGAAGGGTAACAAAAACAAAATCAGCAGCATCGACTGGAATTGCTGCAGCCTGGCTGTAAAGTCCAGCTGGTAGCTGACCTGAATATTCTGCTCGGTATTGCGCACACTTTGTGGTTTAAACTCGGTGCCAAAGGTTTGCAACAGCATGATTGCCAGCGGGGTGTTGTTACCGCTCAGGTTTTGCTCATGCAAAATGGTGCCGTCCAGCTGGCTGATACGCAGGCTGCGCAGGGTAAAACTGCGATCAAGTTGCCGGCTCAATACTTTACCGTCACCGGTAATATGATAACTGAGGATCTGCTCAATGGTCGTGCGGGCATTGTTTTCTGCCGCAGTCAGTTGTTGCTGGGTATAAACCACCAGAGTTACCAGCGCTGCAACAGCCAGAATCAGCGCCGACAGCAACTGGCTTACAAGTAAAGTACGCAATATTCTCATAAGCAATGACCACCAGGTTTAACCAGTTTCCTTGTCCTAACGCTTAATATAGTTTTAGGCTCAAACAATAGAAAGCTAATTAAATCAAAAAAATACTGATAAATACACAAATTACGACAGAAGAACAGAAAAAGGGTGCAAAGAGATGGCTCCCCAGACTGGACTCGAACCAGTGACCTACGGATTAACAGTCCGCCGCTCTAACCGACTGAGCTACTAGGGAACAGC
>CAZEGA010000093.1:3215-10934 GCA_964511675.1 uncultured Rheinheimera sp. | reverse complement strand
GATGCGTGAATTAAGGAACCCCAGGCTGGCCTGATACTCCAGGCTGTTCTGCATAAAGGCATTACGTTCCCGATGGATATCAACACTGTTGCCATCACCGGTATCAGGCTGATCCGGGTTACGGAACTTGGTTTCATGCCGGGTGGCGGTAGAAATATGGAAGTGCTGGTCATGGGTACGCTGCATAGTGCCAGACTGCCGGGCTTTGGCGTTATTCAGCGCCTGCTGGAAATCCACATCTTTTGCTTTGTAACCGGGAGTATCTGCGTTGGCGATATTTTCTGCCAATACCTGAGCCCGCCGATCCCGTACCAGCATGGCTTCAGGGTGCATACCAAATGCTTTTTCAAAACTGATTGCCATTTTTTTGCCACCTGTGTATTACCGATGGCAAACCAAATGCAAATCCCGGGCCAGAAATTCAAAAAATACTGTTCAGGTTTTTTTGCGGTAGATAATACCGGGGTTACAGCGGACCATTTCAAAGTCGCTATTCAGGCTGGACAATGACTCGGACGCGCCGAGAAACAAGTAACCACGCGGGTTAAGGGACTGGGAAAACTGGTGAATAATTTTGGCTTTAACCTCGGCAGAGAAGTAAATCAGTACATTGCGGCAAAATATGATGTCGAACTTGCCTAACAAGGTATAACTGTCCAGCAGGTTAAGGTGACGGAAACTGACATTTTTCCGCACAGTATCTTTAAGCCGCATCATGCCTTTACCGCTGTCATCAAAAAACTTAGCCCGCCGCTCCGGTGACAAGCCGCGCGATAACGCCAGACCGTCATATTCCGCACGCTGACAGTGCTCCAGCATGGTATTGGAGATATCCGTACCCAGTACATTGACACCTAAACTAAAGGCAGCAGGCCGGGTTTGCTGGTATTCCAGCGCCGTCATCGCAATAGAATAAGGTTCCTGCCCGCTCGAACTGGCTGCTGACCAGATTTTGACAGTGCGGCAAGTTTTTTCCAGTTCCGGCAAGATTTGTTTTTTCAGCAGTTCATACGGGTAGGTATCACGAAACCATAACGTTTCGTTGGTCGTCATTGCATCGATCACGGCAGAACGTAATTGCCGCTCAAACGGGCTCAGGGTTTTATTCACCAGTTCAGATAACGTGGCCACGCCAAAGCGTTGCATCAGCGGGGCAAGGCGGCTTTTTACCAGATATTGTTTGTTGTCGCCAAGCACAATACCGCACTGTTGTTCCAGAAAGTCCCGGAACAACACATACTCTTTGTCTTGCAGCTCTTTATTCGCCACCCGGTTATCCTTAGCCGTTATTCAGCATGCAACCACTTCTGGACAGACTCGGCCAGTTCATCCGGGTTAAATTTAGCGATAAAATCGTCGGCACCCACTTTTTGTACCATCTGCTGATTGAATACACCACTTAATGACGTATGCAAAATAACATGCAGCTTTCTCAACCTGGGATCGAGCTTGGTCTCAGCCGTCAGGGTATATCCATCCATTTCCGGCATTTCAATATCGGAAATCAATAAGCCTACTTTTTCCGTAACCGATTCCTGGCAGCCTTCAGCGATCTGCTGCAAATACGTCAGGGCCTCTTTGCCATTGTTAACCAGGTGCATCTTTACACCCAGGCCTTCCAACGCCCTTTTCACCTGATTACGGGCAACGGCTGAATCATCAGCAATCAGGATCAGCCTGTCACCCAGGTCTGCGCTAATACGCTGCGTGTCCAGCTGCTTAGTGATGGCAGTAGGTGATGGTGAAATTTCTTCAAGGATCTTCTCTACATCAAGAATTTCTACCAGTTCCTTATCAATTTCAGTGACTGCCGTCAGGTAACTTTGTTTACCACTGGTACCTTTGGGCGGGGGCATAATCGCTTCCCAGTTGATGTTGATAATACGTTCAACTGAATCCACCAGAAAGCCCTGCACTGAGCGGTTATATTCGGCAATAATAATAAAGCTGTCGGTGGTATTGTCGATAGGCCGCCCGCCGGTAGCCAGGCTCAGGTCAATCACCGAAATCGTCTGGCCACGGATATGCGCTATGCCTTTGACATACTTATTGCGTTTTGGAATAGCGGTAAGTGGCGGGCATTGCAGAACTTCACGGACTTTAAACACGTTAATACCATAGCGCTGACGGCCGGCCAGTTTGAATAACAACAACTCCAGCCGGTTTTGTCCTACTAACTGTGTGCGCTGGTTCACCGAGTCTAAAATACCGGCCATCTGCAGCTCCTCTGTAATACGTATCGGATCGATTCTTGCTATTCACCCTTAAACGGACGTGGGATAACAATTAGCGTCAAATTAATGCCGTATGTTATAACCACCAGCCAGTAAAGCATAGCCGAAACCATATGAAAAAGTACGAAAATTTATTTAAACAGACACTTATCTGGCTCAGCCTGTGCCTCAGCCTGCCAGCCCATAGCAATGCAAACCTGTATCACCCGGAACAGCTGACACAACTGGCACAACAATGGCTTAGCGCACAATTAACCGCTGACAACATGACAAATTACCAGACTGAGGTTAACAGCCTGGACCCCCGTATCGGTGTCAAACACTGCGAACAGGCGCTGCAGTTCAGTTTGTCACAAGCCCTGACACAACGGCAAAACACCATCCTTATCCGCTGTAACACTGCTCCGGGCTGGCAGCTGTATGTACCTGTTAGAATTGATGAAATTGTTCAGACACTGGTATTGCGGCAGAATATTGCTACAGGTGGCATCATTACTGCCGATATGCTGGAGACAGCAAACCGGGAGCGGCGGTTTATTCGTGGTAACCTGGTTGTTGCGCCGGCATCGGTAATCGGGGCCAAGACCAAAAGGTCGCTGTCAATGGGGCAAATTCTGACCTTCAGGGATCTATGCCTTGTTTGCAAAGGAGATGTTGTTACAATAGCGATCCAGGATAAAGGGTTAGGTGTTTCGGTCTCTGGTATAGCACTGGCAGATGGCAGCCTTGGCGAGGTAATACAGGTACAGAACAGGCAATCCAAACGTACAATCAACGCTGAAGTTGTTGGCGTTAACCGTGTCAGTATTAGTTTTTGAAAATTATTCTAAAGTTTTGCCGTCTGGTGCCGTTAACCTGGGCATAGGGAACTGTAACAAGGTAATGAGGTCATAACATGGCTATTAATATCAACAACTTGCCAAATACAGGGCAGGTAAAAACTGACAAGGTTGAACAAAATGTTCAACGTCAGCAAACGACTGTGCAGCAAAATGCCAGCCAGGCAGCGAATCAGAAGCAGGATTCGGTGTCTATTACGCCGCAGGCGCAGCAATTTGCCAAATTGACAGACAAAGCGGCGAACAGCAGCGGTATTGATCAGGAAAAGGTCGATAAAATTAAGCAGGCGATTGCCGAGGGCAAATACAAAATTAATGTTGAGCAGCTGGCCAAACGCATAGTGCAATTTGAAAGCGAGTTATTCGGCAGAAAATGACGCACAGCCCTGACGTCATTACCTCCCTGTTAAACCAGCAACAACAGCAACTGGAAGTGCTGCTGTTGCTATTGCGGCAAGAACTTGCCGCCCTTGCCAGCCGCGACCTGACCAGCCTGGAACAACTTACTGCAGAAAAACTCAGCGTGCTGACGCTGATCCAGCAAACTGACCAACAGCTGGCCACAACAGCTGAAGTAGCACAGTATAAAGAGCAGGATTGGTTTAAACAGCAGGTTACACTGCTGGACAGCTTGCTTGCACAGTGCAAGCAGCATAATGACATTAATCAGCAAACGCTGGAGCAAAGCCAGCTACGCCTGGAACAGTTTAAACACGAACTATTGTCCAGCCGTGGCAAAGCCGGCCTGACTTATACCAATAAAGGCAAACCGGCAGTCGATAGTAAAGGCCGTGGCATTAAAGCCTGAGCAGCCTTTTCCCTCAGTTAATAATAACGTACTCTATTAATGGTCTGCCTTGGCTGCACATTCTGGTAAATGTATTGTACCTCTTTAAAATCCAGTTCCAGTTCGGTGATATAGGTCCCCTCTA
The DNA here is from genome assembly GCA_964511675.1 of uncultured Rheinheimera sp. Lineage (GTDB taxonomy): Bacteria > Pseudomonadota > Gammaproteobacteria > Enterobacterales > Alteromonadaceae > Alishewanella. Next base: position 6,929 of record CAZEGA010000093.1, on the reverse strand, counting down.
CGGCATAGGTTTTCACTACCCTGGCACCACGGATCACCCCTTGCACCTGTACCGTCAGCTGATCATTCTGCAGCAGCATGGCGCCAAGCCGGTTATTGGCGTCAATCCTTTGACCATAAACCATTTCCGTTAACTCGCGGTAAGCTTCCAGTTTTGATGCTTTCATCGCCAGCAGCATTTTATGCTGCTCGGTTTCACCCGGCTGTAAGCTTATTGGGGCGTAGCCCAAGGCACGCAACACCGGATAGCTGTCCGGCGTAACGGCAGCATATTCGATATGGCGCTCATAAAAATGGCTGCAACCGCCAAGCAACAGGGCCAGTAAGCCAGGCATCAGGCTACGGAGAATAATAGTGTTACGCATAGGCTGTTCTCATCTGAGAGGTTAATCTTCAACTTGTAAATGCAAAAACTACGCCAGCATAATTGTTGTATCAGAATAGGCATGTAATTTGCTTTATTTGTTCCAAGTGCTGCCAAAATCGCTTAACGATAATAAAGAGCCATCCATATATGAATAAATGTTCGCTCAGCATCGGGCTGCTGTTATTGCTGTTTAGCCCGTTAAATTATGCCGCCTGGTATGAAGTGACCGGCCAGGCCACTATTGAACGTGGCGATCTGGCTGCCGCCCGGCATGGCGCTATTAATGATGCGTTAAAACGGGCAGCCTTATTCTCCGGCGCCACCTTCAGCGCATCACAGCAGCTGGTTAATGGTATTTTGCAACAGGAACACTACCGGCTGGACAGCCATTCTGAAATACAGCAGGTGCAGCTGTTATCGGAAACACACAGCCAGAATATCCTGACAGTAACGTTAAGGGCCGATATTCTGCCACAGCATAGTCACTGCCAAAGCAATAATTACCGTAAAACCCTGTTATTAAGCCCGTTTAAGCTGCTGCCACGGCAGGATGCCATTTATGGCAACCTGTTTAACCTGACACAGGATGCGACAGTACAGCTGGATAAACAGCTAAGAGATTACAGCCCGGTTGCTATGGTAAATACTATGCCGGAGCATATCAGCCTGCCGCAACTGAATAACCCGGTAACAGAAAAACTGTTTAACGAGGGTAACCAGTACCTGCTGACGGCCAGCATTACCGATTTATCGCTGGGCAGTAAAACCAGCAGTTTCTGGCAAGAAGCCAGCAAAGAACGTTTCTTTGCGCTGGATGTCACGTTGTTTGATTTATTTGAACAACAGATAGTATTTCAACAGGAATACCGCACTTCAGCGCCCTGGCCTTATAAAGACCAAAACACCCCGGCCAGCCACGGCCAGGCATTCTGGAATATGTCTTATGGTAGTAAAATCAACACTATACTTAACGCCGTTGCTGAAGACGTGCAACACCATTTACGCTGCCGGCCGCTACTTAGCCAAATTCGCCAGGTGCAACAACACCAACTGACGCTGAACCTTGGCGCCGCCCAGGGCCTGCGCGTTGGCGATACGCTGCAGATTATCCAGATCCAGCGACACCCGACCCAGCCCCATATCAAACAACTGCTGCAAAGCCCAATCCAGCTAACGGTGCAAAACCTAACCCAGCACACCGCCTGGGCAGTGCCAACAGAGCAGCAGTTAATCAATCATATTCAGCCGGGAGATTTGGTGACCATAGCGCCACGCTAAATAGCGTGGCGGCCTTGCAGGATAGCATCAGACGGGAGTGTGTATATTTACTTATGCCATTTGTGGTTTATGGCTGCCCCAACAGGAATCGAACCTGTAACTGCCCCTTAGGAGGGGGCCGTTATATCCATTTAACTATGGGGCAAGTGCGCGGTAAATTAACACAACAGCCGGCAATAGTGAATTGATTGCCGGCTGATTGATTATTAATTATCCGCTTAGCGGCTGATAGCCGGGTACAGGGAACTGATCACAAAATGCGGGATAAGCTGCTGAGAACTGGCGGCAACCACTTTACTACGGAAGTTAATGACCCGGGCGTTAACCATAATGCCTTTGGGTGTATGCACCATAGTACCGGATAACACATAGTCAATCATTTGCAGCGTATCCAGGCGCTGGTGATCGCGGGTAAAGACAAAATCACCATTCGCCGTTACCCGGATATCTTTGGTGGTTTTATAATCCACTACCGACAAGCCATATTGCTGCATCTGGTGAATAAAACTTTCTGCCAACTGGTTGCCGACAATATTGGTCACGTCCAGCTCAGAGCCGAGATCAACAAAAGAAGCGACTGCAATACGGGCTCCTGCCGGGAAGGCATGCAGGGTTTCCACCAGTTGCATCGACATCTGGCTGGCATAATCGGCCAGTTGTTTATTCGAGTTCAGCGTCGTAACATACTGGTACGGAATACCCCAGCCATGTTGCTGTACAGGTGCCTGCTGGCCGGATGGCAATGGTCGGATAGTATCACGTCGGTGGTGATCATGGTGGTGGTGGTCAATATGGCTGGTACAGACACCTTTGCTGTTACAACGGGTATAACCGTTTTCAATCCGGTGATGGGTATGGCAGCCGGCCAGCAGGCTGACTGCCGCAACTGTCAGTACAGTATATTTCATAGGAGATTCTCCGATAGATGACATAAATTGCATAGCTATGCAAAATTATGCATTACAGTAACCTGACCGGCTCTGTTATGCTAACCACTTTATCGGGCATCACTGCTGCTTCTTGAGTAGGAAAACCAATAAATTTAACTATTTGAGTGGCAGCCGGGCGGCCGCCACAGCTACTCAGCCTTGCTTCAACCGCAACATTTGCTGTTGTTCCCATTGCTGTAAAGCCCGTACGATATGGTTTGGTACAAAGGTTCTGGCAGCGGAAATCACTCTTTTATTATCAATCTGTACCAGCCGGGCATTAATCAACAGCCCCTGTTGATGGTTAGTCATAGTGCCGGTAACCACATATTTAATCGGCAGTTCGGCTTTTAACTCCTCGAAATTGCGGCTGAGCACAAAGTCGCCATCGGCTGTTACCCGGATATAATCGGTTGCCTTATAGTCCAGCACCGGCACACCAAAGCGGTGTAAATCATAGATCATGGCTTCGCTGAAATGATGACCAAACAACGAGCCCTGATCCAGGGCCGAATCGACCCAGGCCAGGTCAGTTACCGCCACCATGGCGTTATCATCCAGCGCATGATGCTGTGCCATCAGTTCATGCACTATATTGCGCGAATACTCGTTTACCGTTACCACCGGCTGCTGCCGGTACAGCAGATCCGGGGCCGGATGCTGAAACGCGCCCTGCTGTACTATACGCTGGTCACGCGGTACGGCTGGCTCGCCGCTGACGGTCACTGTCTCTGCCGGGGTATGCGGCTGTACGCAGCCAGCGAGCAGCAGCAATACCAGTGCTGAAATCAATAGTTTCATTATTTTTCTCCCTTGCTGTTGCGGTACAGGTAGTCACCACGTTTCATCACCTGTTGTTCACTCCAGAATACATTGCCCGGTATATAATCAGTTACTGCTGCCAGCACTTGCTTGGTCTTAATATCAATAATACGGGCATTGACCACATAGCCATCTTCTTTCACCACATAGCTGCCGGATAAAATGGCATCGGCCAGCTGCAGTGCGCCAAGTTCGCTAACCTGACGCGATAACGCCTGCTCATGTTCAGTTAACAGCAATAACTCCTGGCGCAGCCGGTAATCATAAGCGGTATAGCCACTGGCTAACGCATGGCTTAGCATACTGTCGGCCAGCTGGT
>CAZEGA010000093.1:0-3205 GCA_964511675.1 uncultured Rheinheimera sp. | reverse complement strand
GGTTTGCCAGCGCCCGTTCATCGGCATCCAGCGTGGTTAAATCCAGGCTGTTCAGCGGCACAAAACTGGCAATCGATAATTGCGGCAGCCGCTGCCCCTGTAATACGTGGCCTGGTAACTGCCGGAATAAGTTACCGGCCAGCCGTTGGGTATAGTAGTCCAGCGCATAATGGCTTAGCGCCGGTTCCGAATTACGTTTGGTTTTTTTCTCAATAGCTGCCGATGCCGGATAACCGACCAGCAGTAACAGCAGTAAACCGGATACGAATAACTGTTTCATAACCACCTCAGATCCTGACCTGAAACGGTTAAAGCAAATTTCAGGCCAGAATAAGTGGCGAAGTTTTGGCGCGAATGGCTAGACTGAGAACGGATATTGAATGGCAGGATGGCACTGATAGCCCCGGACTTCGAAATCGTCCAGTGTGACCCAGCTTTCCAGATCCTGTAACGATTTAATCGCCGGGTTAATCACCAGCTCAGGCGAGGGCAATGGCCGGCGTTGCAGCTGCACATCACGCATCAGCGGTAACTGATCTTCATAAATATGCGCATTGACAATTTTATGGTAGGCAATGCCCGGTTTGTGGCCGGTAATTTGCGCCACCAGCGCCAGCAAGGTAAACACCTGGATCTGGTTGAAATTCAGCCCCAGAGGCACATCGCACGAGCGCTGAAAACTGGTTAAATACAAGGTATCGCCCAGCAATGAAAAGTTATGGGTGTGCATACAGGGACGTAAGCAGCCTAAATCAAACTCACCCGGATTATAAAAAGTGACGATTTCGCCGCGATCATCAATACCCCGGCTCAGGTTATCGACCACTTTTTTTAGCTGGTCAACAGTACCACCGCCGGGTTTGGCCCAGGCCCGGCCCTGTACACCGTATACCCGGCCCATATCGTCCTCGCCGGTACGATGCGGGTTAGTTAACCAGGCGGTATTCTGGTTGGCATTGGCATCCCAGGTTTTCGTGCCCAGGGCACGAAAATCCGCTGCACTGCTATAACCACGGATATAGCCCAGCAATTCGGCTATCGCCGCTTTCCAGTAGCTCTTGCGGGTGGTAATAAGCGGAAAGGTATTCTGATCGACCCGGTATTCCAGATCGGCATTAATCAGCGTTAAGCAGCGCTTGCCGGTACGGCTGTTCTCCACCCAGCTGCCATGCTCGACAATCCGCTGGCATAGCTCAAGATACTGTTTCATGTTTCAGACACCTGCTTGTTCACTCTGGCTCTACTGCTATAGGCATAAATAATCAGCGCAATACCCGCAACGATCATCGGCAGCGACAGCCACTGCCCCATCGACATACCGGCTGATAACAGGCCTAAATGGGCATCCGGCTCACGGTAGTACTCCACCACAAACCGCGCCAGGCCATAGCCGAGCAGAAAAGTGCCACCCAGTGCGCCCAGTGGCGGTTTAAAGCGGCGGTACAGCATAATCACGATAAACAGCGCTATGCCTTCCAGTGCCATCTGATACAGCTGTGACGGATGGCGCGGCAGCATAACCGGATCGGTTGGAAACAACATAGCCCAGGGCACATCAGCCGGCCGGCCCCATAATTCGGCATTAATAAAGTTACCAAAGCGGCCAGCGGCCAGCCCCAGCGGAATTAACGGCGCAACAAAATCGCCCAGTTGCAGGTAAGACTTGTGGTTACGCCTGGCAAACCAGGCCATGGCCACTAATACGCCCATTAAACCACCGTGGAATGACATACCACCGGTCCAGATTTTAAATAAATACCAGGGATCAGCCAGAAACAGATCAAAATGATAAAACAGCACATAGCCAATACGGCCACCCAAGATCACACCCAGAAAGCCAATAAACAGCAGATCACTGACCTGTTGCTCGGTCCAGCCGGAACCCGGCTTTTTTGCCGCCCGGTTTGCCAGCCACCAGGCAATAGCAAACGCAATAAGATACATTAAGCCGTACCAGCGCAGGCTGACCGGACCAAGGCTGTATATCACCGGGTCTATTTGTGGAAACGTGATGTAACTTGCAGCCATAACTCCCCTTAACTGAATATCATTTTTGCAGATACCAGTAATAAAAATACGCCAAACACCCGCTTAATTGTCTGTATAGGTAAATGCTGGGTCATACGCGCGCCCAGCGGCGCGGTAAACACCGATGCGGCCACTATACCCAGCAAGGCCGGCAAATAAATGTAGCCGATAAAGCCCTGCGACAACGGATAATGCTGCCAGCCGGCGCTAACATAACCAAGGGTGCCGAAAATGGCAATGGCAATACCACTGGCAGCAGCACAGCCTATAGCCCGGCGCATATCGACAGAAAAATAGTTCAGCACCGGTACAAATAAAGCCCCACCGCCGATACCCAACAGGCTGGCCAGGCCGCCCAGCACTGCAGAAATGGCCAGCACTATGCCCCTGGCAGGCAGTGGCTGCTTACCAGTGGCAGCTCCCGAGCCCAGCATACGCAAGCCCAGCAACAATACAGCCACACCGAAAATCATCTGCAGCACGCGGCCGCTGAGATTATGCGCCAGATAGCCGACACTCCAGGCGCCCAGGGCAGCGCCCGCCATCACCACTATGGCTAAAGACCAGGGTACATTACCCCAGCGGTGATGGGCATACACCGAAGAGGTGGCGGTAATAATAATAGAGCCCAGCGAAGTGGCCACAGCCACCAGTATCGCCTGCCCGGCAGGCACTACATCAAAGGCCGGTAACAGCATCACCAGCACCGGCACTATGACCAGGCCGCCGCCGATACCCAGCAAGCCGGCCAGAAAACCGGCCAGGGCACCTAATAACATTGTCAGTAGAATAATGCTTAACACAGGCTTCTCTTACGACATTAAACGCCGGGCAGTATAACAGCCACTCCGGGGTTGCGGGATCATTTCAGGCGCGTAACTGGCTTAATAAGTGTTTCTGTTCCAAAAAACGCTGGATATGCTGCCGCACCAGCTTGGCCGACTGGCAAGCCAGCACCTCCGGCAGCAAGAGTGCCAGTTCAGACATTTCGACCCGGCGCAGCAACCATTTTATCAGGGCAAGCGGATTACGCTGCTGATCAATTTCGCCGCCGGCGGCCCGACCGACATCGAAGGGCGCCTGTTCGCGAAATATCTGGCCAGGCATATTGCCGGCCACCCGACCATCACTCCGCAGAACATGGACGGCGCCGGTGGCGTCGTGGGCGCGCAATATC
>CAZEGA010000092.1:0-10969 GCA_964511675.1 uncultured Rheinheimera sp. | reverse complement strand
GCCTGCGCCAGCACAGTGGTACTGGTTTGCTGCAGGATCTGGGTACGGGTCAGCTCTGCCGTTTCCCGGGCAAAATCAGTATCGCGGATACGGCTGCGCGCACCTGACACGTTCTCAGAAATATTGGTTAAGTTGCGGATCGTAGCCTGAAACCGGTTCTGAATGGCACCCAGCTCAGCCCGTGCGCTGTCGATGGTTTTAATCGCCGTATCCAGCTCGGCTAAGGCCGACGCTGCATTGGCAAAAGTGGATACGCTCAGGCTGTTCAGGTTTAACCCCGAGACGCCGTAACCACCGGTATTGGCCAGTACCACTTTGATGTTTTGCAGCTCCCCGGCATTGGCGCCTACCAGGAAGGTCGCAGACAAGCTGCCTTTTAACAGGAACTGGGTACCGAACTGTGTAGTTTGCGCAATACGGCTGATTTCGGCTTTTAGCTGGGTCACTTCTTCATTCAGCGCATTACGGTCAGCCGTGGTGTTGATACCGTTTTGTGACTGGATGGCCAGCGTCCGGATGCGTTGCAATGAACTGGTAATTTCATCCATTGCGCCTTCAGCGACCTGCGCCAGGGAAATACCGTCATTGGCATTACGTGCCGCCTGGTCCAAACCGTTGATCTGGCTGGTTAAGCGGTTAGAGATTTGCAAACCGGCGGCATCATCAGCAGCGCTGTTAATACGGAAACCGGATGATAACCGTTTAAATGCGGTATCCAGCGAATTACCAGAGTTAAACAGCTGACGCTGCGCATTTAATGAAGAAGTATTGGTGTTTACGTATAAAGCCATGATGTTGCTCCCGCCTAAAATTAGACCTTTTAAAACAACAGTTTGTATCTGTACTGTTGTTTATTGCTGATACTTATTTATCGGAGGGATACAGAAAAACTTGAGATTATTTTTTAAAAAAGTTTAGTTCAGGCTAAAAACGCCGCTAAAGCGGCGAATTTAGCGTAAGTAGTCAAACAAGCTGACGCCGGATACTTTAGTAAACGTGGCGGAAATAGCTTCCAGTGCAATTTCCTGTTTGGTGATTTCAGTAATAGCTGCAGCATAATCCACTTCAGACAAATCGGCCCGGTACGCTTTATTATTAATGGTTAAATCTTCATTGGTACCAAACACACTGTCCAGTACATTCACCCGGCCACCTATAGCAGATAAAGCACTGTCAATATTATCACTGGCGTTATTTATCTGCGTCAGCACGTCATTTATCGCTTCATTAAAAGCACTGCCAGATATATCCGGGTTGTCCAAAGCCGTAACAAACTCAGCGATGGTGGTCAGCATGTTTTTCTTCTCTGGCGGCTGCAGCGAAAAATCTATCTGGCCGGGTACTGCAGCACCGCTGATAGTGATGTTAAGGCCGGCAAACGCTATCGGCTGATCAGGTGTAAAGGTACCGGTAACAGCAGGTGTTAACGCGACACCATCACGCTGGATTTCGTAGTTGGACGGCGCCGTCAGCACGACATTGTATGTATTGGTGGCGGCCGGCAGGCTATCAAAATTATTGCGGTAAAACGCATCAAATCTGCTTTGATCTGCCATGGTGATACTGGCAGCCGTTGCGCCACCTGCCGTTATTGCCGCCGCTGTCGTTTTAAAGCGGGCATCAACATCCTCAAATACCCTTTTGCCACTGTCGTTGCCGGGCAGGGCAATAGTGGGTGAGATCTGCAGCGCTTTCTGGCCATCATCGCCCTGAAACAAATACGTGCCGGACGCCTGATCAAATGCAAAAGCCGGCGTTTTATCCTGGAAACCAGAGAATATATAGCCACCCTCAGAGTTACGGGTGTTCATTAAGTCGAACAGTTCAACCTGGATATTTTTCAGCTCTTCTGACAAGGCATTGCGTTCGGCCACCGTATAAGTGCCGTTTCCTGATGCTATCGCCAGCACTTTTACCCTGTCCATTGATGTACGCATATTGGTCAGCACGGTTTCTTCCAGTGCCAGGTTATTTTTCAGTAATATGCTGTTGTTCTGGAACTGGGCCACCTGTTCCAGGTTCTGATCCAGCCCCAGCACTTTGGCAGAAGATGCCGGATCATCCGCCGGCGTTAAAATACGGGTTTGCTTGGTCAGTTGATCCTGCGCCCGGTTCATTTTCTGCTGTGTAGTTAAAATACCGTCCAGGCCGGCATTAAACTTCATATTAAAAGATAATCGCATTGTTACCTCACTGCCGCTAACAGGGTGTCAAACACTGTTTGTGATGTGGAGATGATCCGCGCTGCGGCGGCATAAGTTTGCTGAAACCGTATCAGATTAGAGGCTTCTTCATCCAGGCTGACACCAGAAAGTGATTCATACCAGGCTGTTGTCTGAGACAGCAGTGCCTGGGTGGCCGCTTCGCTGTTACGCGCCTGGCTGGTCCGTTCACCGATTAAACTGACCATTTGGGCATAAGACTGGTTAAAGTTCACCGAGTTAGTGCCCGTAGGTTGTGATAATGGATTTAACCGGGTAGTTTGGGCCGTTTGTATGGCCGATAACGCCAGACCATTGCGGTTATCATTAAAACCGCCATCATTAAAGCTGATAGTAAAGGTGTCGCCAACATTAGGTATACCTGATACCGAAAAATCAAACCCGACATCGACACTCGCCTGGGCAAAAATATTCTGATACTGGCCAGAGGTAAAAGCGGCTGTCGCTACCGGGTTGCCCAGATTATCGACAATTTCAAAAGTATCGCCGCCGATATAGGTCATTTCCCACGGGCCATTCACTAAACCTGACGGCGCGGTAAAACCATAATCCGGCAACGTGGCCGCTGTGGTACTACTGACCTTTAAGCCTTCAATCTGGGCATTACCCAGATTACTTACCGAATACTCGGTGTGTACCGGTGCCGCCAGGGCAATATCTTCCGGCCGCGTTGTGGCAAGCCCTATAGTGCGTGACGCTGTGCTAAGCGGCTTCAGCTCAAACTGGTCGCCCACGGCCAGGCCTGCCGACAGTGTAATTTCCAGCCCGTATAAATCTTCACCGGCATCATCCGCTGAGTTAATCGTCGCCGGATATGCGCCTATGGCAACCACTTTATCTGAGCCGGCAATAACCTGCCCTTTACTGTCCAGCGCCTGTATTCTTACCCCGCCGGCTTCAACCGTTAATAAAAAGTCGTTTGGCGGCAAACTGCCACCCTTGCCGGGTTCAATCGTTACATTCACATTACCAGTACCGGTGTTAGCGGCCAGGCCAAAACCAGCACTCACAGGCAAGGTAAATAAATTACCGCCTATTTCGCCATTCAGGTTCATACCAAGCCGGTTTTGTGTGTTCAGTGCATCTGTCATTGACAGCGCCAGCTGCCCCAGCCGGTTTTGCGTCGGCACCAGAATTTCTTCCCGAAACGCCAGTAAACCGCCAATTTTGCCGCCCACTTTTTCTATATCGATATCACGCTCAATCGAAGTACGGGTGGATAACTGCAATTTCAGTTCACGCTCTGACGGGTCCGGATCAGCCCGTAAGGAGATCAGATTAAACCCGCCCCTTTCCACAACCAGAGACTGGCCGGTGGCCAGAAACACCTGTTTTTCACCGTTTTCGGCATCCAGGGTGCGAATTTCTACCATTTCAGACAGTTTCTGAATAGCCAGATCACGCTTATCCAGCAGATCCAGCGGTACAGGGCGGCTGGCTCCTGTGCCAAACGATGCTATTTCAATGTTCAGATCGGCTATCTGCTTAATGTAAGCGTTGGTTTCACTGGTATAAATATCCAGCTGCTGGTTAACAAAGTTTTCCTGATCCAGTACCAGGCTGGACAAGGTATTAAATTTGTCCAGCAACGCCTGGGAGCTGCCGATAATCAATTGCCGGTTTGCCACAGTAGCCGGCTCATTGTTGGCTATCTGAAACTGCTTAAACAGGTCATTAATGCCGGTTGCGATACTGTTAGCCGGGCTGGAAAACAGCGCATCCACCCGGTTCGCCTCGGTAACATACTGCTGGGCATAGCTGTGATGAGAAATATCACGCCGCAGCTGCTTTAGCGTAAACTCACTTACCAGCCGTTCGGTGGTGCCCTTACCTACCCCAAGCCCCAGCATTTGTGACTGAAATTCTGTGCGCTGGCGTACATAGCCTTCGGTATTAATATTGGCAATGTTATTACTGGTAGTATTGAGCAGGGTACTGTTGGCCAGCACGGCTGAAGTACCTATACGCAGTAAGTTATCGGACATTGCTCTCTCCCGGCACGCTGTATTGCAGCGTCAGTTGACCATTAATCGGCGTCATCGGCATTTTCTTGAGCCTCATGTACGGCTGTACGCACCTGTTGCATGGCAGGGCTTTGATATACCGCCATAATTTTTTCTGCATATGCCGGATCGGTAGCGTACCCGGCAGCCTGTAGCTGTTCAAAGTAAGCCCGGGTATCGCCACCGGCGGCTACGGCATCCTGATAGCGCGGGTTATCCCGGATAAAGGCAACATAATCGGCCAGACTGTGTTCAGGTGAAGTATAGGCCCGGAATTTTGCCTGTTCTTTCTGCGCCACACCCTGCCGGTATTCCAGCGTGCTGACCACGGCGGTATCGCCCTGCCAGCCATTATTGGCTTTAATGCCAAACAGGTTAAAACTGTCGCTGCCCTGGGCCGTTTTAATCATGCGCTGGCCCCAGCCGGTTTCCAGTGCGGCCTGGGCCACCAGCGCCAGCGGGTCCAGCCCGAGTACTTTAGCGCTCTGCTGCGCTGCCGGTAGCAGTTTTTTCACAAAATCGACCGGGCCGGATACCTGCCAGGCCGGCACGTCTGATAACGCCTCCGCCCGGGTTTGCGCCGGTTCGGCGGCCACTGGCGCAGCTGCAGGTCTGGCCGGTTTCACTGCCGGTTGCGTATAGGCTGGCATGCTCAGACCGTCCTTGGCCTGGTCTTTGCCGGTATGGCCTGACAGCGCCGGGCTTAATTGCTGCACCAGCAGATCGGCCAGGCCCAGTGCGCCATTTCTGGCTAATTCGGTAGACAGCTGGCTGTCGTGCATATCACGGTAAAACTTGGTGGTCTGGCTGTTCATCATGCCATCCACTTCAAATGCTTCGTTTGCCTTGCGCATGCTGCTGAGCAACATACCGAAAAAAATGGCTTCAAACTGCTCTGCCGCCTGACGCAAAGCCGCCTTTTCATCTTTACCGGCGGTGCTGCGAATTTGCTGCAGGCTGGTCAGATCATGATAAGACATATTGTTCGGCGTCAGGCTCATATCAGATCACCACCAGCTCGCCATGGATAGCCCCGGCTTCTTTCAGTGCTTCGAGGATCGCCATTAAATCACCGGGCGCGGCACCAACCGCATTCACTGTACGGACCAAATCATCCAGCGTGACACCGGGGTCAAACTTAAACATGCGCGACTGATCCGGCCGGACATCAATAATGGTATTTTCTTCAATCGCTGTTTGCCCCTGCGCCAGCGGATTAGGCTGCACTACACGCGGGTTTTCCGCAATCGTCACGGTTAAACCGCCATGGGTGACGGCAGCAGGAAACAGCCGCACTTCTTTACCGATAACAATAGTACCGGTACGGGAGTTAATAATAATTTTGGCGGCGTTATCGCCAGGCTCAAAGGTCAGGTTTTCCAGCGTGGACAGGTAAGACACGCGCTGGCTGATATCGCGTGGCGCCCGTACCTGCACTGAGGTGGCATCCAGCGAATAGGCCGTATCCGGTCCCATAAAGCCATTTATTGCCTCAGCCAGCCGTTTTGAGGTGGTGAAGTCCGATTGTTTCAGGTTAAAGGTAATAAAGTCGCCCTGGGCAAAAGGTGAAACCACTTCACGCTCTACCATAGCACCATTGGGAATACTGCCTACCGTTGGCGTATTCACCAGAATGCGCGAGCCGTCCAGGCCTTCAGCACCAAGGCCGCTGACAATCAGGCTGCCTTGCGCCACGGCATAGACATTGCCATCCAAACCTTTTAAAAACGTCTGCATCAGGGTACCGCCGCGCAGGCTTTTGGCGCTGCCGACTGACGACACGGTAATGTTCAGGCTCTGGCCGGGTTTGGCAAACGCCGGCAGCTCGGCATGCACCGCTACGGCAGCCACGTTTTTGGTCTGCGCTTTCATATTGGCCGGTAAAGTAATGCCAAAGTTAGTCAGCATGGTGCGAAAGCTCTGTTCGGTAAAAGCGCCCTGCTCACCGGTACCGGGTAAGCCCACTACCAGGCCATAACCTACCAGCTGGTTACTGCGCACACCTTCCACATCAGCAACATCTTTAATCCGGGCGGCCTGAGCGGCTGACACCATCAGCGCTAACGGCAACAATACTGCCAGTATCCGTTTCATCTGTGCTCTCCTAAAAAGGCCACAGCGGGCTGCTAAAGAACTGACTTAACCAGCCAGGTGACTGGCCATTGTGGTGGGCACCGGTGCCGCTGTATTCAATACGGGCATTGGCTATTTTGGTCGACTCTACCGTGTTATTGACATCCACATCCTGCGAGCGGATAACACCGGTCAGCCGGATGTATTCTTTACCGGTATTCAATGTCAGCCACTTTTCACCGCGGATCACCAGATTGCCATTAGCCAGTACCTGCAGTACGTTAACGGAGATATCACCCACCAGTGAATTGCTCTGATCGGCTTTGGCATCGCCCTTATAATCTGAGGAGGATTCGGCACCGAACTGCAGCACATTGCCGGCCACCGTCACATTGCGCCCGCCCAGCCCTATCATAGGTTCAATTGAGGTCGAGCTGTCTTTTTTGGTTTCCGTTTTAGCCTTTTTACTGGCCTGTGTCCGTTCTTTCAGCACTACGGTAATAATGTCGCCTTCATGTCGCGCTTTGTTATCTGAGTACAGGCTGTTGGAATAATTTTGCGCAAACAGCGAACCATTCTGCACTAACTGCCGTGGTGGTATTTCCGGCTGCAAAGGGGCAAAGTAAGGATCATTAGCCTGTGGCTCCTGCAATGACGCGCAGCCAGAAAGCCAGAATGCCACACCAAGCCCGATAATAACGCGTACCATAAAGCCTCCTGTTACATCTGCTGTATAGCAGTGCCCAGCATTTGATCCACTGCCGAGATCACTTTGGAATTCATTTCATATACCCGCTGGCTTTCGATCAGGCTGACCAGCTCTTCGGTCACATTGACATTGGAGGTTTCCAGCGCGCCCTGCACAATAATGCCAAGCCCTTCCAGCCCGGGAATACCCTGCACCGGATCACCGCTGGCACCGGTTTCCCGGAACAGGTTCTGGCCGACAGGTTCAAGCCCGGCCGGGTTGATAAAATTGGTTACCGTAAGCTGGCCCAGTACCGCAGGTTCGCCCTGCCCCGGCAGCTGTACCGATACCTGCCCGTCCTGTGCTATGGTCAGGCTTTGGGCATCAGGCGGCAGCACAATATTTGGCTGCACCTGATAACCGGCTCCGGATGTCACCAGGTTACCCTCGTCATCTACCGTAAACTGGCCATTGCGGGTATAGGACGTCGTGCCATCCGGCATCAGGATCTCAAAAAAACCATGGCCCTGGATCATGATATCCATACTGTTATCTGTGGTGATCATATTACCCTGAGTGAAGTTCTTCTGCGTTGCCACTACCTTGGTACCGGCACCGAGCATCAGGCCATTGGGCAATTCGGTATTCTGCGATGACGCACCTCCGGGCTGGTTAACATTCTGGTACAGCAAATCTTCAAAGATCGCCCGGCTTTTTTTAAAGCCCACGGTACTGGCGTTAGCCAGGTTGTTGGAAATAACCGAAATATCGCGTTGCTTCGCATCTAAACCGGTTTTACTGATCCATAAAGCTGGTTGCATACTCGCCTCCCGGGCGTTAGCCCTTTAATTAGTCAGGCGCTTAGCCCATTATCCTGAGTAACTGGTTTTGCTGACGATCCATATCCTCAGCACTTTTCATCATTTTGACCTGCAGCTCAAACTGGCGCTGCAAGCTGATCATGTACGTCATTTCGCCTACTGCATTGACATTACTGCTCTCAATCGCCCCTTTGAGCAAACTGACATCGGGCGCGGCTTCTGCTAACAAGCCATCTTTACGCCGGAACAGGCCATCATTGCCTTTTTCCATCTCGCTGTTTAACGGCTTTACCAGCTTGATACGGCCAGCCGGGATCAACGCATCTGCCGGGGCGCCCTGTGGCCGCACACTGATAGTGCCGTCCAGGCCTATTTCTACTTTTGCCAATGGCACCGGCAGTTGGATAGGTCCATCATCCCCCATTACCGGTAAACCGGCGGAGGTTTCCAGTATGCCCTGTGCCGTGAGCTGCAGGTTACCGCCACGGGTATAAGCTTCTTTACCGTCAGGTGCCTGTACTGCCAGCCAGCCATCGCCCTGAATGGCCACGTCAAGTTCCCGTTCGGTAATAATGATGGCACCGGCGTCAAAGTTTTGACCTGGTTTTTCCGTCAATGAAAACACCCGGGTTGGCAGGCCTTCGCCAAACGCCTGCATAGCGCGGGCTTGCTCAAAATCGGCCCTGAAACCCACAGTACCGGTGTTAGCCAGGTTATTCGCCCGCACCGCCATACCGTTCATATTTTCTTTAGCGCCACTCATGGCGATATATAACAGACGGTCCATCACGCTCTCCGTTATTTACTGTTACAGAGACAAAGCAAAATTAGTGCCAGAAAAATCCTTGCCGGCATAATATGCAGATAAAAAAACACCATCTTGCGATGGTGTTTTTCAGGCCGGATAAAACCCAGACGTTAACGGATTTGCAGTACCGTTTGCTGCAAGGTACTGTTAACTTCCAGCGCCCGCGAGTTAGCCTGGAAGTTACGCTGTGCGCTGATAAGGTCGACCAGCTCTGTGGTCAGGTTTACGTTAGACTGCTCCAGCGCTGAAGCGTTAATCGCGCCGAAAGTACCAACATTGGCCTGGCCACCGATAGGTTCGCCTGAGGTAATACTTTGCTTCCACGAGGTATTACCCACCTGCTTAAGCCCCTGTACGTTAGCAAAGCGCACTAATGTCACCTGCGCCAGATAGGCTGAATCGCCATTACTGTAGCTGGCCAGCACCCGGCCAAAGGCATCAATATCAACACCGGTCAGATTACCGACCGTAGTACCGTCCTGGCTCAGGTTAGTGACATCAAAACTCGATGCATATTGGGTCGGCAAACGCACGCCTGAAGCATCGCGGAAATTGATCACAACATCACCACCCGGATCTTGAAATTGAGCACCATTGGTCAGATAACCGTTGGCTGGCAAATTCAGGTCTGCTGCTGGTAACGTAATATTGGGCGGAAGTGTTGCAGGTGGAATAGGTGATACAAAGTTACCGTTTGAATCAAACTCAATATTATCGCCCTGAAATACGCGAGCTGCCGCAGTCTGGTTATCCCAAACCACAAAGGTTTCCCACTCACTATTTGCCGGCGGCACGGTAGTCAATTTTCTGAAATAGGTGGTAACAATATGCGATTCACCCAGGCTGTCATAGACAGTTACTGATGTTGAATGGTTATATGTAGCCCGATCTGTCGGATCAAAAGCCAGTGCCGGTGCCAACTCACGGGAGTCCAGATTCATACTGAGAAAAATATTACTGGTTGCCCGTGGTGCGCCTGCCGAGGTAGGAATAGAAATTGGCTGGGTAGTACTTAAACTGACGGACTGGTTTTCACCTGTTACCGGGTCAACGCTAAAGCCCTGCAAATAATTGCCGTTATTATCGACAATAAAATTATCTTTATTCAGCTTAAAGGCCCCGGACCGGGTATAGGTTAGGTCCTGCGAAAACCGGTCCGGCGTTAAGGCAAAAAAGCCTTCGCCGGTAATGGCTAAATCCAGCGAGTTATTGGTAAATTGCAGCGCGCCCTGATGAAACTGCTGTGCCACAGCCGAAGTAGACACACCATCGCCCACCTTGGTACGGCCGGATGAAAAAATCGACGTGGCATACACATCGGCAAATTCAGCCCGCGACTCTTTAAAGCCGGTAGTATTAACGTTGGCAATATTATTTGCCGTAACATCCAAATCTTTTTGCGCTGCGGCCAGGCCGCTTAATGCGATATTAAAACTCATAATTCACCTCAGCTCACTTAACTATATGAAACTTCTAAGACATCACTTAACTTAACAGGCCCAAGCCCCAGCAGGTTCAGCATAATACTGCCGCCTTTGCCATTCAGGCTGACACTGCCAACCGGGGTATACACATTTACCGGCAGGCTGGCATTAGTGCCGTCGGTATAATTCACATCCACTTTTACCTTGTATACGCCCGCTTTAACCCGTTCAGACAGCTCGCCGTCAATTTCGGCCGCACTGCTGGAGCCGGACTCAAGATAAGTGCCATCCCAGATAAAATCGTTTTTACCTACTTTAGGGTTTTCGACACTGAACGTCTGAACCAGCTCGCCTTTATCATTTTCAATCCGCACCTTCATCATAGTGGCCGGTTTGTCCAGCTCGATAGTGCCGCGTGACAGCGTTTCACCGGTGAACACTATCTCTTTGGAGGGGGTCAGTACGCTTCTGCCAACCAGAGACGATGCCTGCAGCGCCTGGTTAGACGTCATGCTCTCGGCAAAGGCCTTAAAGTTTTGATTTAACGAGCCAATGCCATCCGCCATGGTAAAGTTGGTCATCTGGGCGATCATCTGATCGTTTTCTACCGGTTTGGTCGGGTCCTGATAGGCCAGTTGTTGCGTTAGCAGGGCAAAAAAATCGGCCTGGGTCAGCGCCCCGTTATTTTTATCCGGGGTTTTGCTGCCGGAGTCCCAGTACATACCGTCCAGTGCCGGGTTGTTGCTTACGTTCGTCGTCATCTGCTACTCCTTATCCCTGCTGGCCAAGACGCAAGGTGCGCATGACCATTTGCTTGGCAGCTTCTGCCGTTTGCACATTGGTTTCATAGGAGCGGGATGCCGAAATCATGTTTGCCATCTCTTCCATAATGTTAATGTTAGGCTTGTAGATATAGCCATTCTCATCTGC
>CAZEGA010000091.1:8705-11020 GCA_964511675.1 uncultured Rheinheimera sp. | reverse complement strand
GGTAGGTGCGCCGGCCTGTGGTGACGTAATGAAGCTGCAAATCAAGGTGAATGCTGACGGCATTATCGAAGACGCCAAGTTTAAAACCTACGGCTGCGGCAGTGCTATTGCATCCAGTTCACTGGTGACCGAGTGGGTAAAAGGCAAAAGCCTGGATGAAGCCCAGCAGATCAAAAACACCGACATCGCGCAGGAGCTGGCGCTGCCACCGGTGAAAATTCACTGCTCTATCCTGGCCGAAGATGCGATTAAAGCGGCCATTGCCGACTACAAGCAAAAGCACGGGAGTTAAGCGTTTATGGCGATTTCGATGACAGCGGCGGCTGCCGAGCGGGTGCGCAGCTTTTTGCACAACCGGGGTAAAGGCCTGGGCCTGCGGGTTGGCGTAAAAACCACCGGCTGTTCCGGTCTGGCTTATGTGCTGGAGTTTGTCGATACGCTGAACGACGATGACGAAGTGTTTGAGCATGACGATGTGAAACTGATTGTCGATGGCAAAAGCCTGGTCTATATCGACGGCACAGAACTGGATTTTGTCAAAGAAGGCCTGAACGAAGGCTTTAAATTTAACAACCCGAACGTCAATGGCGAATGTGGTTGTGGCGAGAGCTTTACGGTTTAAGCACTTACTTTGAGTATCTAGGGGCCGATGAACTATTTTCAGTTGTTTAAGCTGCCAGCGAAGTTCGACCTCGATTTAACCGAGCTGGGCTCGCGTTACCTGCAGTTGCAGAAACAGTTTCACCCGGACCAGCATGCTGCCGGTTCAGAGCGTGATCGTCTGCTGGCCGTGCAGCATGCAGCCAACATTAACGATGCCTATCACAGCTTAAAGCAGCCATTGCTGCGGGCGGAACACCTGCTGGCGCTACGTGGCCTGAAAATCAGTAACGAGCAGCGCAGTTTTACCGATCCGGCGTTTTTAATGCAACAGATGGAGCTGCGTGAACAACTGGCCGACATAAACAGCAGCCATGATCCGGATGCGGTAATACACAGCACAGACCAACTGATCCAACAGGAAAAAAAGCAGTTGCAGCAGCAACTGGCTGCGGCGCTGGATGCCGACTGCCGTGAGCAGGATCAGCTGGCAGCCGAACTGATCCGTAAACTAAAATTCTTTTATAAGCTGCAGCAGGAGCTGGAGCTTATCGAACAGCAACTACAAGACTAAACAACACTATGGCGTTATTACAGATCGCAGAGCCGGGACAAAGCGCTGCGCCGCATCAGCACAAGCTGGCGGCCGGTATAGATCTTGGTACCACAAACTCACTGGTGGCAACGGTTCGCAGCGGCGAGGCCAAAACCCTGGTTAATACCCAAGGCCGCGATATGGTGCCGTCTGTGGTGCGTTATACCGCAGATAACGTGGTGGTAGGTGACGCTGCTATGGCCGCAGCGCAGCAAGATGCAGATAACACCATAGTGTCGGTAAAACGGCTGATGGGCAAAGGCTATCAGGAAACGCTGGCGCTGAGCGATAAAGTACCGTACCGGCTGGTAGACCAGCAGGGACTGGTTGCTATTGATACCGTGCAGGGGGTAAAAAACCCGGTTGAAGTCTCGGCTGAAATCCTGGCTACCCTGGCGAATACGGCCAGCGCCACGCTCGGTGGCGAGCTCAGTGGCGTGGTGATTACTGTGCCGGCTTACTTTGATGATGCCCAGCGCCAGGCAACCAAAGATGCGGCTAAACTGGCCGGGCTGAATGTCCTGCGCCTGCTGAATGAACCGACAGCGGCCGCGCTGGCCTATGGCCTGGACTCCGGCCAGGAAGGCGTGATAGCCGTATACGATTTAGGCGGCGGCACCTTTGATATCTCGGTATTGCGCTTACGCCGGGGCGTATTTGAAGTACTGGCCACCGGCGGTGATTCGGCACTGGGTGGTGATGATTTTGACCATGCTATTGTCAGCTGGCTGCAGCAGCAAACCGGGCACAGCAGCCTGTCGCATCAGCAAATGCGGCAGTATTTAACGCTGGCGCGTTCCGTTAAAGAACAACTGACCGGCAACGATACGGTAAGCATTCCCTTACCGGGCCGCGACGGCCATGTCAGCCTGAGCCGGGCCCAACTCAATACGCTTATTGCGCCGCTGGTGAAAAAAACCATCCGCGCCTGTCGCCAGGTACTGCGCGATGCCGGCTTAACGGCAGCGGATATCGTAAAAGTGGTCATGGTTGGCGGCTCTACCCGGGTGCCGCTGGTGCGCAGCGAGGTGGCTGCATTTTTTCATACCGAACCACTGACATCGATTGATCCGGACAAAGTGGTGGCCATTGGTGCGGCTATCCAGGCTAATGTGCTGGC
>CAZEGA010000091.1:7774-8695 GCA_964511675.1 uncultured Rheinheimera sp. | reverse complement strand
AAAATTATTCCGCGCAATACCGTGATCCCGGTAGCACGGGCGCAGGAATTTACCACCTTTAAAGACGGCCAGACAGCCATGGCGCTGCATGTGGTACAGGGCGAGCGTGAACTGGTGGAAAACTGCCGTTCGCTGGCGCGGTTTGAACTGCGCGGTATACCGCCGCTGCCGGCCGGAGGTGCCCATATCCGTGTGACGTTCCAGGTTGATGCCGATGGCCTGTTAAGCGTTAGCGCCCAGGAAAAGTCGAGCGGTGTACAGGCCAATATCCAGGTGAAACCATCGTATGGCCTGAGCGACGAGCAGGTGGCCGATATGCTCAAAGGTTCTATGCAATATGCCCGGCAGGATATGCAACAGCGGCTGTTACGTGAACAACAGGTAGAGGCCAGCCGGGTGCTGGAAGCGGTCAGCCAGGCCTTAAAAGCCGATGCGGCCCTGCTTAGCCGCAGCGAGTTGCAACATATTGAACAGGCGCTGGCACAACTGGCACTGCTGCTGCAGGGCGATGACACTGCTGCCATTAAAGCGGCTATTGAACACACTAATACATTAACCGATGACTTTGCCGCCCGGCGGATGGATCAGTCAATTCGCCTGGCGCTCAAAGGCCATAACGTGGACGAGGTATAACAGATGCCACAAATCGTATTTCTACCCCATGCCGAGCTGTGCCCGCAAGGGGCTGCCGTGGAGGCCCGGCCAGGCGAGACTGTGCTGGATGTGGCACTGCGTAATGGCATCTCTATTGAGCATGCCTGCGAGAAGTCCTGTGCCTGCACCACCTGCCATGTCATCGTGCGTGAGGGCTTTTATTCACTGAACGAAAGCGATGAGCTGGAAGATGACATGCTGGATAAAGCCTGGGGGCTGGAGCCGGAATCCAGGCTTTATCCAGCATGTCATCTTCCAGCTCATCGC
>CAZEGA010000091.1:4375-7764 GCA_964511675.1 uncultured Rheinheimera sp. | reverse complement strand
CCAGCCTGGATTCCGGCTCCAGCCCCCAGGCTGGGCTGTCAGGCCCGTATTGCCGACGAAGATTTGGTGGTCGAGATCCCGAAATACACTGTCAATATGGTCAGCGAAGGCCACTGAGTACACTGCTTTGATAGCAAAAACGGCCGCTCTGGCCGTTTTTTTTATTTGCAATTAGCTGATCCCACTTAATAAAAAACTAATGTTGGCTGGAGAAAAGCGCATATTCAGCTAGGATCACAAAGACATCGATAACGTACGGAGTAACTATGTTAAAAAAATCTGTGCTGGCTCTGGCCCTGTCAGGAATACTGACAATGCCGGTTTATGCCGATCTGACCATTAATGGCTTTGCCTCAATCAAGGCGGGTATCACAACGGGCAGTAATGACCAGCTGTATGGTTACAGCGACGATCTGGATTTTAAAAACGAAAGCCTGATGGCCTTGCAAATACGCTCTGATCTGGGAGAAAAACTTTCTGTTACTGCTCAGTTGATAGGGCGCGGCAGTAACGACTTTGATATTGATTTCGAGTGGGCTTTTCTGACATATCAGCTGAGCGATAATATACAGATCAATGCCGGGCGTTTGCGGGTGCCGTTCTATAAATACTCTGAGTTTATGGACGTGGGCTATGCCTATGACTGGAGCAGGGTGCCGCAAAGTGTGTATAGCCTGGGTTTTAATAATATCGAAGGCGTGTCGCTGTATCATACCACGACACTGGGTAATTTTGATTCCAGCCTGCAGGTGATGTATGGTCGCTACGACGGTGATACTAACCTGGGCCCAACACAGCTGAACGATGTGGCAGGGGTCAGTTGGGAGTTATCCCGCGATTGGTATTCTTTTCGCGCGGCCTATTTCATCGCCGAAGTCAATGCCAGCATGAGAAACCCGCAGATTGCTGGCTTATTCAATGCGCTGGACGCCAATAACCTGGCAGGGCTGCGCGGCGAGCTGGACTTTGTTGCAGAGGATGGGTCTTTTCTGGGATTTGGTGTCACCATTGATAAAGACAATTTGATTGCCGTAGCCGAATACAACGAAGTTGAGGTGAAAGAGAGTCTTTTTGCTGATCGCACCAATTACTTTGTGTCGGTTGGCTATCGGTTTGGTGCAGTAACACCTTATGTTTCCTATGAAATTGAAGATCATAAAAGTCAAAGCAGTATTTACCAGCCCTATGCTCATCTGACCACCACAGCGTTAGCGCCGCTGTACTTCGGTACGGTTGGTGTTGTTGAAAGCCAGCGGCTCGATCGCCAAACCATCAACCTGGGTATACGCTATGATTTCCATCCGTCTGCGGCCTTTAAAGCCCAGTACAGTTCACAGAAGGATAAACTCCAGAATGACCGCAGTGGCTTAATGACTGTTGGTGTTGATCTTGTTTTCTAAGGAGATATTATGCGATTTCTAACCACAGTTTTATTTATCCTGGGTTTTGCAACGCTGACCGCCCAGGCTGAGATTGCTGTTATTGTCAATCCGGCCAATGCCAATGCGGTGTCTGCCGATGATTTGAACCGGCTGTTTTTAGGCCGTGCCAGCAGTTTTGCCGATGGCAGTAAAGCCACACCGTTAAACCTGGCGGAAGGCCAGGCCGCGCGCGATGAGTTTGACAGCAAAGTGCTTAACCGCTCTGCTGCCCAACTGAAAGCGTACTGGTCCAAGCTGGTGTTTACCGGCAAGGGAACACCACCAAAAGAGCTGGCCGATGATGCTGCAGTTAAGGCTGCGGTTGCGGCAGACAGTTCGGCTATTGGCTATATCAGCAGCGCCAGTGTCGATGGCAGTGTGAAAGTGGTCGCCACTTTTTAATCATATTGCTGTCATAAAAAGCCGCGACATTAGGTTGCGGCTTTTTTATCGGCAAAAATAGGTTTTTTTCTGCAACTGGCGTATAATTTGCCGCCTTAAAATTTAACCATATTGTTTAATTAACCCGTTAACAGGAGCCTGTCATGGCGTTAGAGCGCACTTTTTCAATTATCAAGCCGGATGCTGTAGCAAAAAACGTAATCGGTGCTATTTACAACCGTTTTGAGTCTGCCGGTTTACGTATCGTTGCCGCTAAAATGCTACACTTAAGCCGCGAACAGGCTGAAGGCTTTTATGCTGAGCACAAAGAGCGTCCTTTCTTTGCTGCATTAGTATCTTTTATGACATCAGGCCCGGTAGTGGTCCAGGTGCTGGAAGGTGAAGACGCTGTGCGTAAAAACCGCGAAATCATGGGTGCCACTAACCCGAAAGATGCATTAGCCGGTACTTTACGTGCTGACTACGCGGCCAGCATTGATGAAAACGCCGTGCACGGTTCAGACGCTGCAGCCTCTGCTGCCCGTGAAATCGCGTACTTCTTCACTGACGCCGAACTGTGTGCCCGTACCCGCTAAGCCATAGCTTACGGCAGTAACGGACTAAGGGGGCAGCAGCCCCCTTAGTGCATGTTGGTACAGTGTTTTATAGCTAATGTTTATAGTGGTGAGGAGCGGTCGGCTAATGACTGAACAGCAAAGCAAAATTAATTTACTGGATTTAACGCGCAGTGACATGCAGGCGTTTTTTGTTGAGCTGGGTGAAAAAGCCTTCCGCGCTGATCAGGTCATGAAGTGGATTTACCACTACTGTGTCGATGATTTCGACAAAATGAGCAATATCAATAAAGTACTGCGTGAAAAGTTAAAAGCCCGCTGTGTGATTGCGGCGCCTGTGGTTGTTATGCGGCAGGACAGCAGTGATGGCACCATTAAGTTTGTTATGGGGTTAAGCGGCGGCCAGGAAGTGGAAACGGTGTGGATACCGGAAAAAGATCGCCGTACCTTGTGCGTTTCATCACAGGTAGGTTGTGCGCTGGACTGCTCGTTCTGCTCTACTGCCCAGCAGGGGTTTAACCGTAACCTGACGGTAGCGGAAATTATCGGTCAGGTCTGGCGTGTGGCACAAATCATTGGCAGTTACGGCGATACCGGCGATAAACCGGTGACCAATGTAGTGATGATGGGCATGGGTGAGCCGTTACTGAACCTGAACAATGTGGTACCGGCGATGGAACTGATGCTGGAAGATTATGGCTTTGGTTTGTCCAAGCGCCGCGTCACGTTAAGTACCTCTGGCGTAGTACCGGCACTGGAGCTGCTTAAAGATAAAATTGATGTGGCGCTGGCTATTTCTCTGCATGCACCCAACAATGCATTGCGTAACGAACTGGTGCCGGTAAACCGTAAATACCCGATGGAAGAGTTTTTAGCGGCATCAAGGCGTTATGTGGCGAACTCTAAGGCCAATGACAAGGTCACAGTAGAGTACGTAATGCTCGAAGGTGTGAATGACAGTATGGAGCAGGCACACGAACTGGCCCAGGCGCTGAAAGACACGCCGTCGAAA
>CAZEGA010000091.1:767-4365 GCA_964511675.1 uncultured Rheinheimera sp. | reverse complement strand
CAAACGCTCAAGCAATTCGCGCATTGACAGGTTTAACAAAGTCTTACAAGAATACGGCTTTACTGTTATTGTACGTAAAACCCGCGGTGACGATATAGATGCCGCTTGTGGCCAGCTGGTCGGTGATGTGATCGACAGAACAAAACGATTAATAAAGAAGCAGCAAAAAGGTCAGCCGATAGCGGTGAAAATGCTGCCGTAATACAAGGAAAGGCGCGTGTTTAAGCAGAAGCTCCTGATAGGTGTGTCGCTAAGTGCTGTGGTTGCGCTGACAGGTTGTGTGTCAGAAAAAAGCTATGTAGGTACTGACAAGCCGGTAACGCAGCGTAACTTTGATAATATTGAGGCGGCCCGTACCCGCATTTCACTCGGCCTGAATTATCTGCGCCGGGGCGATACCTCCCAGGCGAAGTATAATCTGGAACGGGCCCGCAGCTTTGCCCCGAACTCGGCAGAAGTACACAGTGCGCTGGCGTATTACTACCAGAGTGTCGGTGAAAACAAACAGGCTGAAGAGTATTTTCGTATCGCGATCAGCAAAGATGTCAATTACGCTGATGCCTACAACAACTATGGTGCTTTTTTATGTCAGTTGCAGCGCTATGACGAAGCCGAGCAGCTGCTATTAAAAGCGATAAGCCGGCCAGGTTATATCCGGGTGGCCGAGAGTTATGAAAACCTCGCCTTGTGCCAGTTGCAGCAGAACAATTTCACTAAAGCCAGCGGCTATCTGGAACAATCTATCAGCCACAATACGACCAGGATCACGTCACTGACCATGGCGGCAGGGTTAGCCTATGCTATGGGCGATAACCGGCAGGCCAAGGCACGGTTAGACAGGGTCCAGCGGCTGGGCCGGGTATCTGCCCGTACCGTATTACTCAGTTACCTGATTGCTGAGAAAAATGGTGACCGTGAAACACAGCGTAATGCCGAGCAATTACTGCTAACACTGTATACCGACACACCGGAGACCCGCTTACTGCTGCAGGGTAAAACGCAGGACAGCGAGTTCGAACTATTACGCGAGCGCTATAAAGACAGCCTGATGGCAAATATTGTCGTGCCGGACAGCACTGCGTTAAACCAGCCCGTGCCTGCCAAACCGGTGGCCAACCCGAAACTGAAAGTGGTTAAACGTAAAACTGCTGAAGGGGAAGTGGATACGGCTGAGCCTGCACCTGTACGTCCGCGCACGGAGCGGAGCAACACCGCCAGTGCTATCGCCGGCGCACTGGCAGCAAATACGGCAGTACCACCGGCAGTTGTGCAAGAGGGCAACCAGCAGCCGGAAGCGCCTGGCAGCCAGATTGACAACGGCAGCACGGCACAGCCTGCACTGACATCTGCCGCTGCCGTACCGCAGCCACTGCCTGTCGAAGCAATGGTTGCCGGCACGTCCCCGGCAGAGCCTGAGACGGTGAGCACTGAAACCAGTACAGTGCTGGCTGAAGCGGAAACACTGGCTGAACCTGAAACAAGTGTTGCCAAAGCCGGGATAGCTGCAGACATGCCAGCCGAAGAGGCTGCACCTGCTGCACCTGCTGTAGCCAGCGTTGCGACAGCTGATACCGCAACAGATGCGGATGATACAGCGGAGCCTGAATTCAGCGCTGCCACCGCAGCAGATACCGGGCTATTCCCGGATACGGAACCATTTTCAGATACCGAGGCGCTATCCTATGCAGAGCCGGCAGTGGCCGCTGCCGATAGCAGTGAGAGTGAAACCCCGTTTCATATCGTGCAGGCATCGGAGTCGCTATATGCGATTTCAGTAAAGCATAATATCCGCTTACCGCGCCTGATGGAATGGAACCAGCTGACGCCGGAGTCAGTGATAAAAACCGGGCAGAAAATCTGGCTTGGGCCGGTAGCGGCAGAACAGCTGAATGTTGTCGCCTTGGCCGCAACTGAGCGTGAGCTGGTGCAGGCGACTGAGCCGTTTCATGTTGTCGCCAGCGGTGAAACGATGTTTGCGATTTCCTACCGCTATAACATCAGGCTGGACAAGTTTATGAGCTGGAATGGCCTGACCGAAAACAGCACCTTGCGGGTAGGGCAGCGTGTGTATGTTGTTGACCCGGTCAGTGTAACGCAATGACGACTGACACGCCGGTATTAAGCGTAGGGCAGCAACTGCGCCAGGCCCGTGAACAACGGGGGCTTAGCCAGCAACAGGTGGCATTGCAACTGAATCTTAAACCTGAGGTGGTGCTAAAGCTGGAGCAGGATCAGCTTGATGGCACACTGGAAACCTATGCCAGGGGGTATGTCCGGGCTTATGCCCGGCTTATGCGGCTACCGGAGCAGGAATTGCTGACCGCATACGGCCAGCATGCGGGTGGTCAGCTGGGCAGCGCCAAACCTATGCGCACTTTTTCTAACCGTACCGCGCATCAGGCCAGCGAAAACCGTTTTATGTGGCTGACCTACGGTATTATAGCGCTGTTACTGCTGATGTTATTTATCTGGTGGTGGCAAAGTGAGCTGAAACTGCCGGTAGCAACGGCTGTCAGCGGGGAGCCGCAAGTTGTCGAAGTCACAGAGCTTAACACAGCAGAGTTGACAGCGGGGCAGCCCGAGCCTACTGCAGAGCAGTTAGCGGCTATGCTGGAGCAACTGACTGAAGCAGATACCGTATTGCCTGCCGCTGAGCCTGTCGCCGTAGCGCAGCTGGATCAGCTGGAAATGCGTTTCAGCGCCAACTGCTGGGTTGATGTGGTCGATGCCGGCGGTAGCCGTGTGGCTTACGGTACCAAGCAGGCCGGTTATATTATGCAGCTTAGCGGTAAGGCACCCTTTGTTGTTACCCTGGGCAATCCCAGTGTGGTGCAGATTAGTTTAAATCAGCAAGTCTTTGATATGTCGTCTTTTCCGGGCGGCAGAGTGGCAAAGTTCAGTATTCCAGAGTCAGAATAAGCATGTTCGCAGAAAATCCGATAAAACGCCGTGTCAGTTCACAGGTCCGTGTGGGTAAGGTATTAATTGGCGGCGATGCGCCAATAGCGGTGCAGTCGATGACCAATACCCGCACTACTGATGTGGATGCTACCGTGGCGCAAATTCAGGCTATTGCCAAGGCGGGGGCTGATCTGGTGCGGGTATCCGTGCCTACGATGGAAGCCGCCGAAGCGTTCAAACTGATTAAGCAGCAATCGCCTATCCCGCTGGTGGCGGATATTCATTTCGATTACCGCATCGCCCTGAAGGTCGCAGAATACGGTGTCGATTGCCTGCGTATTAACCCGGGTAATATCGGCCGGGAAGATCGTATCCGCGCTGTGGTCGACTGTGCCCGTGATTACAATATTCCTATCCGGATCGGGGTCAATGGCGGTTCGCTGGAGGCCGATATCCAGGAAAAATACGGCGAGCCCACGCCAGAGGCGCTGGTCGAATCGGCGATGCGCCATGTGGATATCCTGGACCGGCTGAACTTTGACCAGTTTAAAGTCAGCGTGAAAGCCTCGGATGTGTTTCTGGCGGTGGGGGCTTACCGCTTGCTGGCGACACAGATTAAACAACCGCTGCATCTGGGCATTACCGAAGCCGGTGGCGCCCGCGGCGGAAACGACGCCGTTCAGGGTGAGCGTCACCT
>CAZEGA010000091.1:0-757 GCA_964511675.1 uncultured Rheinheimera sp. | reverse complement strand
GCCGGTGGCGCCCGCGCCGGCGCAGTCAAGTCGGCGATTGGCCTGGGGATGTTACTGGCGGAGGGGATCGGCGATACGCTGCGTATTTCGCTGGCCGCCGATCCGGTAGAAGAAGTAAAAGTTGCGTTTGATATTCTGAAGTCACTGCGTATCCGCTCCCGCGGCATTAACTTTATTGCCTGTCCCAGCTGTTCGCGGCAGGAATTTGATGTGATTAAAACCATGAACCAGCTGGAACAGCGGCTGGAGGATATTACTGAGCCTTTAACCGTGTCAGTCATAGGCTGCGTGGTGAATGGCCCCGGCGAGGCACTGGTGTCTGACTTGGGTGTGGCCGGTGCCAGCAAAAAAAGCGGTTTTTATATCAATGGCCAGCGGCAGAAACTGCGGCTGGACAACGAACAGGTGGCTGATCAGCTGGAGCAGCAGGTACGGGAGTATCTGCAGCAAAGAATTGCGCTGCGCCAACTGGATTAAGCCTGTTAACACGCTTGGTGTTTGCTGGTCTTACGCCTATAATCGCCACTGTTTTTAACTTAAACCGATGGAAGTTTAATTTTGTCGAAGCAAATTCAGGCCATTCGCGGCATGAACGACTGTCTGCCACAAGATACGCCGGCCTGGCAATATGTTGAACAGGTACTGCGCCAGACGGTTGCCAGCTATGGCTACAGCGAAATCCGTTTTCCTATCGTTGAGATGACCGAGCTGTTTAAGCGCTCTATTGGTGAAGTCACTGACATAGTAGAAAAAGAGA
>CAZEGA010000090.1:9873-11038 GCA_964511675.1 uncultured Rheinheimera sp. | reverse complement strand
GGCAAGCCGGTTAGTGGGTCTTACTAACTGACCGGCATTACTTTAATAGCGGTTTTTTGCCATTCTGCTGTGATAATGCCGCTGTTGTAAAGCCGGGCACTTCGTTTTACACTGCGTGCCCTTTTTAAAAATGCGTACCCGAGACTGGCTGGCGCAGCGCCGTACAGTTATGCTGGGTCCATTGTTAAACGCTTTTATACACATGGCAGGAGCAGGACTATGGCAAAAAAAGCAGTGATCCTGGTATTAGACAGTTTTGGTATAGGCCACGCACCGGATGCAGCTGCATTTGGCGATGTCGGCGCTAACACTTTTGCCAGTATTGCCAGGGTGTTTCGCGCCGAAAAAGGCCGCCAGCTGGTGTTGCCGAATCTGGCCCGGCTGGGGCTGGTAAAAGCGGCTACTGCGGCATCCGCTGGTGTGCCGGCTGATATGGCAGCGGCAGATACCATTACCGGAGCCTACGGCTATGCCCGTGAACTGAGCAGTGGTAAAGACACGCCCAGCGGACACTGGGAAATTGCCGGTGTGCCGGTACTGTTTGACTGGGGCTATTTTCACGATAAAACCAGCAGTTTTCCGCCAGCACTACTCGACGAGTTGTGCCGCCGTACCGGTGTACCGGGCATACTTGGCAATTGCCATGCCTCGGGTACCGATATTCTGGTAAAGCTGGGTGATGAACATATTAAAACCGGCAAACCGATTTGCTATACCTCGGCTGACAGCGTGTTTCAGGTAGCAGCGCATGAGCAGCACTTTGGTTTACAGCGGCTGCTGGATTTTTGCCAGGTAGCGCGTGAGCTGCTGGACCAGTACAACATAGGCCGGGTGATTGCCCGGCCGTTTCTGGGCGACAGCCCGGCGAACTATGCCCGTACCGGTAACCGCCGTGATTACTCGGTGCTGCCACCGGCACCAACAGTGCTGGATAAACTGACTGATGCCGGCGGCAAAGTGATCAGTATCGGTAAGATTGCCGACATCTACGCCCACCAGGGCATCAGCGAAAGTTTAAAGGCAACCGGGCTGGCAGCCTTGGTGGATACTACACTGGCGCAGATGGCACAGCAGAGTGACAACA
This sequence comes from uncultured Rheinheimera sp., assembly GCA_964511675.1. Classification (GTDB taxonomy): domain Bacteria; phylum Pseudomonadota; class Gammaproteobacteria; order Enterobacterales; family Alteromonadaceae; genus Alishewanella. The sequence continues at coordinate 9,954 of CAZEGA010000090.1, read as the reverse complement.
GCCTGATTTTTACCAACCTGGTTGATTTTGACCAGAACTTCGGCCACCGCCGTGACCCTGTCGGTTATGGCGAGGCGCTGG
>CAZEGA010000090.1:0-9863 GCA_964511675.1 uncultured Rheinheimera sp. | reverse complement strand
GGAATATTTTGACCGCCGCCTGCCAGAGCTTATCGCCGCCTGTGCTGAAGATACGCTGCTGATCCTGACGGCAGACCATGGTTGCGACCCCACCTGGCAGGGCACTGAGCATACCCGCGAGTATATACCGGTACTGGTTTATAAAGCCGGTATCAGCGGCACAGATTTAGGTGAGCGGATGAGCTTTGCCGATATCGGCCAGACCCTGGCCGATTATTTTACGCTGGATGCCATGGCATACGGCGAGTCGTTTTTATCTGAATTACTACACTAAGAGAGTTTTATGGCTACTCCACATATTAATGCGCCGGCCGGCGCTTTTGCCCAAACCGTACTGATGCCGGGCGACCCGCTACGGGCCAAGCATATCGCGGAAACCTTTTTAGCCGATGCCGTTTGTGTCAATACCGTGCGTAATATGTTTGGTTATACCGGTACTTATAACGGTAAACCGGTCAGCGTACTGGGTTCTGGTATGGGCGTACCGTCAATGTCGATTTATGCCACTGAACTGGTGAAGTTTTACGGGGTGAAAAACATTATCCGTATTGGTTCCTGTGGTGGTTTGCCGCTGCATGTAAAAGTGCGCGACGTGGTGATTGGTATGGGGGCCAGTACCGACTCCAGCGTTAACCGTAACCGCCTGGCGGGGATGGACTTTGCCGCCATAGCCAGCTTTGAGCTGCTGGAAAAAGCGGTAGCCGCCGCGCGGGCGAAACATATTGCTGTCAAAGTAGGTAATGTATTTACCTCAGACTTGTTCTACAACCCCAGCGAAACCCTGTTTGACACACTGGAAAAATACGGCGTACTGGCGGTAGAAATGGAAGCGGCCGGTTTGTACGGTGTGGCCGCCGAATATGGCGTTAATGCGCTGGCTATTTTTACGGTCAGCGACCATATCCGCACCGGTGAGGCATTAAGTGCCGAGCTGCGCCAGACCAGCTTTAATGAGATGGTCGAAGTGGCGCTGGGCTGCCTTTAATTTTCGTTTAACCGACCGCAGGACCGAATAATGTCATTATCAACCAATAAAATGTTTTATGTCTCCTGGGAGGCATTTCACCGCGCCACCAAAGAGCTGGCGCACCAGCTGCTGGGGCAGGGCTTCAGTGCCATTGTTGCCGTAAGCCGCGGTGGCCTGGTGCCGGCGGCGATTATTGCCCGCGAGCTGAATATCCGTGTGGTAGACAGCATTTGTGTTGCCAGTTACGACCATGACAAGCAAGGCAGCCTGAGGATCTTAAAAGATGCCAGCCTGGCCGATTCTGACAGCTTGCTGATTGTCGACGATCTGGTGGATACCGGCGAAACCGCTAAGGCCCTGCGTGAGCATTTTCCTAAAGCCTGTTTTGTCACTGTGTATGCCAAACCACAGGGTAAGCCGCTGGTAGACAAATATGTCACCGATATCGAACAGGATACCTGGATACAGCTGCCATGGGATATGGAACTGACCTACAGTAAACCCTTGGTTGAGAAGTAAGCAGATGACAGCAGTACACCAACTAACCCTGCATTTGCCCGGCTGGATTAACGATGTGGTCGACTGGCAGAAGGTATACCAGAGCGATAACGAAAAAATGGCACTGGCAATTGAACTGTCGCGGCAGAATGTCTTGCGTGGTACCGGTGGCCCCTTTGGCAGCGCTATTTTTGACTGTGACAGCGGCAAGCTGCTCAGCGTTGGGGTAAACCGGGTTATGCCGCTGCATAATTCTGCAGCGCATGGCGAGATGATGGCGATTATGCTGGCCGAGCACAATATTCAGAGCTTCAGCCTATCCGGCGATGGCGTAAAGCGTGAATTATTTACCTCGTGCGAGCCCTGTGCCATGTGCCTGGGCGGTACCTTGTGGAGCGGCGTGAAACGCCTGGTGTGCGCGGCAACCGCCGATGACGCCAGGGCCATTGGTTTTGACGAAGGCCCGGTGTTTGATGCCAGTTATCAGTATTTACGCGATGCCGGGGTGGAAGTGGTACGGCTGGTACAACGCGATGCCGCTAATGCGGTATTACAGCGTTATGTCAGCAGTGGTGGCGCCATTTACAATGGTTAAAGCCGGTTTGCTGTATCAGCGTTGCTGATACAGCTTTTCTGCTACAAATAGCTCTTCTACTTTCTGCCGTGCCCACGGTGTTTTACGTAAAAATTTCAGGCTGCTTTTAACCGACGGCTCAGATTTAAAGCAGTTAATATCAATCTGCCGCGCCAGATCCGGCCAGCCGAAATGATCAACCAGTGCCGTAACGATTTGCTCCAGTGTAACGCCGTGCAGCGGGTTGTTCGGTTGCTTTTGTTCTGTCATTGGTAATTTCCGGTATCAGGTATAAAATGGGGTTCGGCACTGGTAAGCTGCCGTGCGGAGATTAGAGCATACTTAGCGATTTTTTTATTGGCACCATTGTCGCCGAGGGTTTGCAAAAATTGCTGATAGCGGCCATTGCCGCTGGCGGCAAGCACTTTACATAACCAGGCAATAGCATCTGAAATATGCCTGTCTGTGGTAGCCCGCTCCTGCCAGATATATTGACTGACTTGATCAAGTACTTCTGTATCGGATAGCCGCATAGCAATAGCTTCCTGTGCAGCTGCATTTATTTGAACGCGATCACCGCTTAGCAGCCGTGATAACAGATCCTGATGCTGCTGAGCTACTGCTGCAATATCTGCGTTGGCCTGAGAGAATTTTACCCGTAACAGCCAGCGGTTTTTATCATAACGAAATTCCATAGAACCAAGATTAAAATAGCTTATTCTCAGGTTCTGAAATGTTTGCCTGCCAATGAAAGAGCGGTTGAAATTGCGGATGTACTGCCCTACACCGTCTGGCTGGCCAAGTGTCGCCAGCACGCTATCTAATTCTGTTTCAGGTTGGATATGGTCAAAATTGCTTTGCTCTGGCACTACTTCGTTTACTACTGCAGCGACACCTGCGAACGCTATGCTGATATCAAAATGGGCTGGTTCAAACTGAGGGACTGCTGTTTCAGCGATTTTTTTTATAGCTTCATCCAGATAACGTGTCAGTTTTGGGTTTTGTACTGTTGCTCTGAGGTTTTTCAATGTTGTGCGGTATTTTGCCTGCTGTGACTGACCTATGGCCTTGATAAGCCAGGCCACAGTGTCTTCTCCTTCTTCGCCTTTACCATTAGGCTGGTTGATGCCGGACCACAATTTATAAGCAGCGAGATCCCACAGTAACGGGTTTGCCAGTAGATCATGATGTAATACTTTGGCTCCCAGTTTCACTTCCTGCACATTGTCACTGAGCAATAATCTGGCATAGATCACTTCTTTACCCTGAAAAGCAGCCGGACTGCTAAATGACACCAGCAGTACACACAATAGTAAGATTTTTTGCATGAAGTTTGTTAATCCCTTAAAAATTGTGTCAGCAGAAGCGTTGAGCATACCCAATGTCGCTAAAAGTCAGCAAGTGCTAATTAAAGAAAGTAAAAAGCCACCCGAAGGTGGCTGTTCGTGTCCGTTCTGGCAATGGCTTATAAACGCTCTAATACTGCTGCGGTAAAGTCGGTGGTGCCGAAGCTGCCGCCTAAATCGCGGGTGGTACGGTCGCCGCTGGCGATCACATCACGCAGTGCTGCCAGGATTTTACCGGCTTTATCTTTCATGCCCAGGTATTCCAGCATCTGGATTGACGCCAGGATCACCGAGCTTGGGTTGGCCAGGTTTTTACCGGCAATATCCGGCGCGCTGCCGTGTACGGCTTCAAAAATGGCACAATCAGTGCCGATGTTTGCGCCCGGCGCCATACCCAGGCCGCCGACTAAACCGTCGCATAAGTCTGACAGGATATCACCAAACAGGTTGGTGGTTACAATGACATCAAACTGTTGCGGGTTCATTACCAGCTGCATACAGGTATTATCGACGATCATTTCCTGTGCTTCGATATCCGGGTAATTCTGCGCGACTTCACGGGCTGTTTTCAGGAATAAACCTGAAGTGGATTTGAGGATATTGGCTTTGTGCACTATGGTCACTTTTTTACGCTGTTCGCGCCTTGCCGTGTCAAAGGCAAACTCGGCAATACGGCGTGCACCTTCTTTGGTGATAATACTGGTCGCCTCGGCGACTAAGCCGTCTTCTGACACGACCTGACCATGACCGGAGTACATACCTTCGGTGTTTTCGCGGATAGTAATGATATCAATATTGTCGTAACGGGCTTTGGTACCTTTAAACGATATCACCGGCCGTACATTGGAATACAGATTGAATTTCTTGCGTAGCGTAACGTTAATAGAGGTAAAACCTTCACCCACCGGGGTGGTTAACGGGCCTTTTAAGGTTATTTTATTCCGGGCTATGGCATCCAGTGTTGCCTGCGGCAACAGCTCACCGGTTTTCTCCAGTGCAGTTAAACCGGCATCGACATATTCGTAGTCGAAATCACAGCCGGCTTTGTCCAGTACCTGAATGGCTGCTTCTACAATGCTGGGGCCTATGCCATCACCTTTGATGACAGTAATCGTTTGCTTGCTCATGGGGCTCCTTAGCGGTGTTATTTACGTGGAAAGCGGGCCTCTGACGGGCCTGAAAACGGCGCTGAATATAGCATTTTTCCGCTATTGGTGCCAGTTTGGCGAAAGTTTACCGCAGTTATCTGCGTTATATCCTGTATAACGCTGGTGAATGATGTAATAAAACTACAATGTTAACAGCAGTGGACAGTGGCTGTTGGCATAAGCGGCCACATCGGCCAGCCAGCGTTCAGTGCTATCTGCAGTAGCGGGTTCAGCGCAGTGCAACGCCAGCAGCTTTGCCAGCAACGGTGGTGCAGAGGCGGTGAACACGGCCTGGCAACTGTACCAGGCAATCAGCAGTATTACGGTTGCTTTATCGCTGCTGGCAGGTTGGCGTTGCAGTTTGGCCAGCACATTGAGCGTTGGCGTAAGCCACTGGCTCAACTGGTAATGTTGTAGCAGGTCGTGCAGCAAGACGCCGGTTTTGGCTGCCAGGTACAGGCTGAAATCCGGCAGTGGCGTCAGAGCCTGCCGGTTTGGGCGCAGCAGGCCATAGCGGTAACCCTGAGTGTCGAACCACAGTGGTGCACACAGGCAACACGCCAGCGCACGGCTTTGTGCCAGGGAGAGCTGATCTTGTGCCAGTAACTGCAAACAGGCGGCAAAGCAGTTTGTCAGCTGCTGCAGCATGGCATGCTGCGGGTGATGCAGCTGAGTGAGCCGGCCATGCAGTTCGGCTTCGGCCAGTACGCTATCCAGCTGTTCGCGGCCGATCAGGTTAATGGCCAGCTGCAACTCTTTTATGTGCTGCTGTTGCCGGTTCAGGGCGCTGGCCAGCTGCAGTACCGGTTCGCGCAGGGCGGCTGAGCTGTCCAGTGTGGCGGCCAGCATTTTGTTACTGCTAAGACATAACTGGGCATAGGCCGAGGCAGTACAGAGATTATCAGCGCTGATCCTGGCTGGCGCTGCGGCGGTTTGCAGTAACGGCATGATACTGCGGATCAGTGCCAGTTCGTACTCACACTGGCTGTGCATGATCCGGTGGGCCAGCTGGGTACTGAGGCTAAGCTCTGCAGTCGGTGTGCTAAGGCGTGCTGCCAGTGTCAGTAACAGGCTGGCCGGTTGCTGGCGCCAATAGGCTGTTTTGCGTTCAGTGGCATAGCAAGCCGCCAGCAGTTGCAGCAGCGCGGGCGGTGCCAGCGTTTGCAGCAGCTTTGCACTGAGCAGCGGCGGATACGGTTGTAGTTTTGGCTGCTGCTGCGCTTGCGGCAATATATCGCTCAGGCTGCAGCAATAGCTGGCTGTCAGCAGTAACTGCACTACCGGCAAAGGCCAGTTCAGCCAGTAGCTGAGGCTGAACACCAGCTCTGTGCGCCACAGCGCAGGCGGTAATGCCGGGCAGGACAATAGCAGCCCGCTGTCTGTGTTTACCGCGCTTAAGCGTGAGCGGCCCAATTGCAGGCTGAGGCTGATTAACAGCTCAGGGTCCGGCTGTTGTTGTAAGCGGGCACGGGCCTGCTGCCACGGTGTCAGCAAAGCGGACAGCCGGGGCGTATTATCTGGCATGGCCACTTAGCGACTGATAGCGGCTGACCGCCTTATCGCCAATAGCGATCAGGTTGCGGTTTTTAAACAGCAGGGCGGTACATTCATCCGCAGTGGTGATGCCATCAGGGGTGTGACGGTGGGTGCGGTAGTACAATACCTGGTAAGTATCGCCGTTTAGCTGCAGGGCTGCGGTAATATCCGGGCTGCCTAACCGGCTTAGCACATCTTGCTGTGCAATAGCCTGCTGTACATTGTACTGGCGGATAATTTTGGCATTAAATACCTCACGATCGGCCCAGTGCATTTGTTCAACATCATCCGGATACCAATACAGGGCCGCCAGCGTCAGCAGCACATAAAGCAGCAGGCCAGCCGTAAACCAGACGAGCTTGTTGGTACGCAGATGGTGCAGCCAGGCTGACATCAGTGTGCTCCTGTTGGCTTAACCCGCATATCCTGCAAATTCAGCCCAAGCTGCAGGTCGGTGCGCAGGGTCAGGATCTGCATAAACAGTTTGATCTGATCTTTTTGTGCCAGGATTTTTTCCCTGAGTTTTTTATGGCAGTCCGGGTGTTCCAGCGCCTCGGTCAGGGTTGGCCCCAGTGCCAGTAAGTCATGGGCGCCTTTGGGGCCTATGCCGTTTACGCCGGGAATATTATTGGTACTGTCACCTACCAGGCTCCAGTAACGCACCAGTTGCGCTGTGCTGACGCCGAATTTTTGTTGCACCGCCTGTTCTGTCTGAAACTGGCGGGCAAAGGCATCATAGATGCGGATCTGGTCAGATAACAATGGCAGAAACCCTTTGTCGGTCGACACGATAGTGATCTGCATACCATGCCGGGCCAGTTTGCCGGCAACCGAAGCAATAATATCATCCGCCTCACTGTCATCCTGCTGCACATTGTGTACACCCAGGGTTGTGACTGACTGGCGCAGTGTGCTCATCGCTTCAGCCAGTATGGGCGGCATAGGCTTGCGGTTGGCTTTATACTGCGGATAAAGCCGTTTTCGCCACTGGCTGTCATGGCCATCAAATACCATCAGGGCGTGACTGGGGCTGAATTCTTTTAACAGCCGGTTAAGTGCCTGGCGCAGCATGTTATCGGTGTTCTGAATAATCTGCGCCCGGGTGTTGTCAGCCACTTGCTCAGTCAGTGGCTGATAAGGCCTTTCCTGCACGGCATACAGCCGGCGTACCAGGTTCAGCGCATCGATCAGCAGCACCTGCGTCATTTACCGGATAACCCTGTAACAGGGTTCATATTTGCTGCCCGGCAGTTTCATCCTGCCCTGCTCAACAAAAGCCTGCAGCAGTGTATCCATCATATGCATCAGTCTGGCTTCACCTGTAATTGCAAAAGGCCCGTGCTGACGAATGGCTTTTATGCCTTCATCTTTTACATTCCCGGCGACGATGCCGGAAAAAGCCCGGCGCAGGTTAGCCGCCAGTGTTGCCTTGTCCTGGTCCAGGTGCAAGTCCAGTGCGGCCATATTGGCATGATTCGGGATAAAAGGTTGCTGGAAATCCGGCTCTATGCGCAAGGTCCAGTTAAAGTGGTAGGCATCCCCTACAGACTTGCGATAATGCCGTACCTGTGTGGCGCCTTGTTTTAATTTCTGCGCTACGGCTGCGGCATCGTCAATAATAATATCGATCAGCTGCAACGCGGCACTGCCCAGGGTGTTTTCAATAAAACGGGCAATGTCGCCGAAATAGGCTGCGCTTTGTTTCGGGCCGGTCAGAATAATGGGTAAGGTCTGCTGTTTATTGTCCTGATGCAACATAATGCCGAGTAAATACAGCAACTCTTCTGCTGTGCCTGCGCCACCGGGAAAGATAATAATACCGTGCGCTACCCGGACAAAGGCTTCCAGCCGTTTTTCAATATCCGGCAGTATCACCAGCTCGTTGACGATAGGGTTTGGCGGCTCTGCGGCAATAATGCTCGGCTCTGTCAGGCCAAGATAACGGCCTGTGGTGATGCGCTGCTTGTTATGGCCGATAGTGGCGCCTTTCATCGGGCCTTTCATGGCACCTGGCCCGCAGCCGGTACAGATATCCATGCCGCGCAGGCCCAGCTGGTAGCCAACTTCTTTAGTGTATTTGTATTCCACTTCGTTAATAGAGTGGCCGCCCCAGCACACCACCATATTGGGTTCGTTGCTGGCGTCAATGACCCGGGCATTACGCAGAATATCGAATACGGTATGGGTGATATGGGCGCTGTTGCGTAAATCCAGCCAGCTTTTGCTGCTTTGTAAGCGGCTGTGGTAAAACAGGATATCGCGCAGTACGGCAAACAGATGTTCATGAATACCTTTGATAATCTGGCCATCGACAAAAGCACTGAGCGGCGGGTTAAATAATTCAATTTTAATGCCGCGTTCCCGGCTGAGCAGGTTTACGGCAAAATCCTGAAACTGATCATAAATTTCTGCCGAGCTGTCGGTGTGGCTGCCCACGTTCAGCACAGCCAGGCAGCAGTTACGGAATAAACGGAAGGCTTCCTGTTGCGTGTTTTGTTTTAAGTGATCCACTTCCAGCTGAGATAATAAATCCATAGACCCAAGCGGGTTTAATTGCACATGCATAGGTGCTCCTTTACAGAATGAGGTTCATGCCAGCTCAGGGGACGGGTTTGAGAACGACCTTATCCCGCCCGGCTTTTTTGGCTTCATACAAGGCTTCATCTGCCCGATCAAAAGCACTGCGGCTGCTGTCTTTGTCGCTGAACTGGGTGGCACCAAAAGAAATACTGACAGGGACGTTGGTATTTTTAAATTTAAACGGCATTTTCCGGATCTTATCTTTTAGCGCATTAAGCGGGCCTTCCAGATCGGCCAGGGCTGTTTCCGGGAACAGAATGACAAATTCCTCACCACCATAACGGGCGATAAAATCGGTTTCACGCAGGCTGTGTTTTAACGCTTTGGCGATGGCTTTCAGCGTTTTATCCCCGGCACTGTGGCCGTAATTGTCATTGACGTTCTTAAAATGGTCGACATCGGCCAAAGCAACGCACAGCGGTTTTTTGTAGCGTTGCCAGCGTTTAATTTCCAGCTGGTAACGCTCATCAAAGGCTGCCCGGTTGGGGATTTCGGTTAAGGCATCCTGCAGGCTGCGAAACTGCTGTTCCGAGATCCGTTTTTTAAAACTGCCGGCATCGGCTTCCAGCTCATTCAGCCGCTGTTCCATATTACCCAGCGTCAGCAGCAGGCTGCTGCGTTCCTGTTGTTCCAGCTGTTCTTTTTCCCGCAGCGAACTGCTGATAGCAGACAGTTTGTCACTCACCAGCAGTTTCAATTGCTCCAGCGAGGTGGCTCTCTGGCTGGCTTCGCTCAGGTGGGTAATTTGCAGTTCAATCTGTTGATTAAGCTGCAGCATTTTTTCTTTCAGCTCGCTTGAGCTGCTTAGCGACGATACCACGGCCTGCTGTACGCTGGACAGGGCGTCATTCAGTTGCAGCAGGAAGTGCTCTGCAGATTGCCGTTCTTTATTGATACTGCTGATAATGATAGTGATGGTTCTCAGGCAGGCATCCAGCAGTTGCTCAATGCTCAGCTTATTCAGCAGGCTTTGGCGGATGTTGTCCATTTCAGCGGCACTATCTTCGGCAAAGGTCAGTTCGCTGAGTAAATTGGTCAGCTCCAGGCTGATCTGGCGGCAAATGTGGCTATAGCGATCGCCATCATTCTGGTCGGCGCTCTGCAGTTGTTGTCTGGCCTGTAATGCGGTCTGATACAGGCTTACCAGATCGGTTAAATGTGGCAAAAACGCATGTACGGTAGCAGAGGGTTGTTCCACCTTGCCCAGTAACTGG
>CAZEGA010000089.1:0-11066 GCA_964511675.1 uncultured Rheinheimera sp. | reverse complement strand
TGCGGAGCCCCGTGGCATGGCGCGCATTATAGGGCGTTTTTTAATGTGCGCAAGCGGATATTTTCAAAAACCACACGACTGCTGAATAATTCAGCAGTCGTGTAATCAATAGCTTTATATCAGGCAGCATTCTTACGGCTGTTATACTCAGCAACCATTTGTTGCATTTGCACTTCATCATATGGCATCAGGTTGCTCAGGATCATGCGCTTTTCGCCTTTACCAATAAGCTCACCTTGATCGGTCAGCGAAAACTCCAGTAATACACTGCCCCGTTTACCTTCTACTGTTAATGAAGCAGCACTCAGGCATAACTCAACCTTACCTTTTGGCAACTGGCTGAAACTCAAAGCCATGCTCTCATAAATCACCAAGGGCCGCTGTGGGCTGATCATGACCTTATGTTGCTGCATCAGCGGTTGTAATATATGCGGAAAGTTCTGCCCTGAAAATTGCACATAATCACGGATCAGAGGTTCTATTACGGCCAGGTTCTGCAGGCACTTACCATTACGCTGTAATGACAAATAAGTTTTATTCTGGCCATCACATATGGTAATGACATTATCCTGCTCCAGGCATTGCAACTGGACATCCGCAGCAACCATACCGGAAAACTGACAGCTTAGCTGCTCAGTAATACCATAACGGGTCAACAGGTAGGCAAATAGCAAATCACCAGGCACGCAGAAACGTTTAGCATCTTCATCATGGATGGGGTTGAAATCGGACGCTACCTGTTTAGCAAAAGCGCTCGCTTGCTGACGACTGAAACTGAAGCCTTCAGCATTTTGGTTTACATATTGCTGCAACAACATTCGATACTGACTCTCTGATTAATAACTGCGCCATTCTACTTAAAAATCTTCGTCTAATGGTCCAGCCAGTAAACATAAAAAATCCGCGGGCAATGCTTGCTTTTTATTTAGCCAGCAATTACTGTATATAAATACACTGTATAAATAAACACCATAATGAGGTGGCCGCTATGTACAATTCACTGGCTGAAAATAGTTTCTTTAGTTTCAACGAAGACAGTAATGCCCTGATTAAGGCGTCGGATACCCATACAGAACCGCCTGCGCTGCAAAGAAAACATCATAGTCTGGCTCAGTTGTTAAAGCAGCACCAACATCAGGAAGGCTGGATCTTGCTGCTGGCACCGGCTCAATTACCTGACAAGACGTGGGCAGAACGCTATCACCTGCAAATGAATCATGTTCTGGTTGTACAACAGAAGCAAATTTTAGATTTGTTCACTACCTTACAGCAGGCGTTAAACTCTGCCAGTTGTAAAGTGGTCATAAACTTTGCACATCAGCTGAGTATGCAGCAATTAGCAGTTTGCCAAAGGCTGGCAGTCAAAAATAATATCTGGTTTTATCAGTATGACCAACTTGGCCAGCAGCGAACCGCGCACTAACACGCCCCTGCACAAGTGCACAGCATTACGTTAAACTGACAGGGTATGATACTGACAGAGAAAAATATGCGTTGTTATTGCTGCTCCGGAAAAAATTACAGCGAATGTTGCCAGCCCTTTTTATCCGGTGCAGCTAAAGTGCCGGGCTGCGAACAACTGATGCGGTCACGCTACAGCGCCTATTGCACTAAAAATACTGACTACATTTATCAGACTTACCACCCGGACAAACGTACAGATAATCCTGTAGAGCATATCGCCGCTTTTGCTTTAAACAGCCATTTTATTGCACTGGAGATAACCTCGGCACAGCAAAACAGTACAGAGGGTTATGTCAATTTCACGGTGTGCTACATTCAGGCGGGTACCTTGCAGCAATTTAGTGAAATATCAAGATTTGTCTTTACAGACCAATGGTATTACCTGGATGGTAAGTTAACAGAAACCGCCCCGCAAAAAATAGGCCGTAATGATTTGTGCCCCTGCAACAGCGGAAAAAAATTTAAACAGTGTAGTGTGCACCAGCAGTCAGGCTTTTAGCCTGGTTATGCCGCCTGCTCTGCATGTACCTGTTGTAGTACATCGTATAATGCCGTGAGATCTGCCTCGGGCGGTTGTAATGCCTCTGTACTTAGCCTGCGTCGGCAATGCATGCTCAGGTTTTGCCATACGGCTTTATCTATCCGTTTGGCGTCATTCTGCTCTGCCAGTGGCGGAGGTATAAGATAACTGCATAATTTTAACTGCGCCAGCCCACTTTCGTTCAAAGCCCGCGCATGACGATAGAGTGTATCTGCATCACTGTTTTGCCATACCAGATCACGCCCGGTGGCGATACCCAATTGCCGGTATAAATTGCTCTCCGGTTGCACTGTACTGATCTGCGGCGTGAGAAACTGCGCCGACTCATCAACGCAAGGAGACATAAAAGCAAGCAGTAACGAAAAATCGGCGCGCTGCTCTGCCTGCAATGACTTATTCAGCTTACTGTTAAGTTGCCACTCATTAATAATCATCTGCTAAAGACAGCCTGGCCCTGGTTATTTACCTTCTGACTGAAATATCGGCAGTCGGCAAAAAAAGTTTAGTAAAGCGCTTTACATCAAAAGTCAGTTTGATAATATGCCGTCCACTCGTGGAGGGGTTCCCGAGTGGCCAAAGGGATCAGACTGTAAATCTGCCGGCACTGCCTTCGAAGGTTCGAATCCTTCCCCCTCCACCATCTTTCCTTCTGCTCGCGGTAATTTATCTTCGTTAAACTTTCATTTCACAATTGAATTGCATTTATCTTGCTATATGTTGCGTTATTTCCGACACTTAAACGGATAATTAAGTTAAAACCATGTGGTGCAAATGAATAACAAGACGCTTGAGAATCAGCGGGTATTAATCGTTGATGATCAACGGGCTTTCCAGCTTATGTTTAAAGGTATCCTGTATTCTATGGGAGCCACCAATGTTGCCTTTGCCCCAACCGGTGAGCAGGCGCTGGCAAAGTGCTCTACCGTCAGTTATGACATACTGTTCGTCGATTACCACCTTGGTATTGGTAAAAACGGTAAGCAGTTACTGGAAGATTTAAGAGAAAAAAAACTACTGGCCCCGCATAGTATTTTTATGCTGGTTACCGGAGAGAACTCAGTACCTATGGTCATGAGTGCCGTTGAACTGGAACCTGATGATTACCTGGTAAAGCCATTTTCGCAAAGCGTGCTACGCAGCCGAATTCAGCGTATTCAGCGGAAAAAAACGCAACTGGCCGGGTTGTATCAGGCATTATTTGATGAATTGCCGGAACAAGCCATTGCCCTGTGTCAGCAGGAAATTGCAGACAACGGCCGCTATCAGCAGTTTTGCAAACGCGTCCTGACAGAAAACCTTATCAGAACAGCACAATTTGACCATGCCACACATATTCTCGAGCAGGCCTTAACACAAAGGCGCAGCGGCTGGGCGTTACTGTCACAGGCCAAAATCTGTTTAGAGCAACAGCGCCCCGATGAAAGTATCGCCTTATGTGAAGAAGCCATTGCAGACAACCGCTACTTTGCTGAGGCGTTTGATATTAAAGCCCAGTGCCATCAGGCTAAAGGCGAATTGGACAGCGCCCTTAGCAGTATTTTGTCTGCCACAGAAATTGCGCCTTATAACATGCGCCGGCAATATTTGCTGATTGATATTGCCCGCGCGCTGAATAACATTCCACAACAGGTACAGGCCAGCAAGCAGCTGTACGAAATTACCCGCCGTTCAGTCAAACAAGATATTATTCATCTGCTTAACTATATCAGAAGCATTATCGATGCGGCTGTCAGAACCGATGAGCCGGCACAACGCAACCGTTACTTACAGGAAGTCTCGCTGGCACTGCAACGGGTAAAACGTGATGAAGCCATGACCAGAGAGATCAACTTTGAGCTGTTTGAACACCTCTGTCAGGCCAGACTGGAATCATTAAGCGGTGCCCAATATCAGGCAAAGAAAACCTATGCTGCGGTGGCGGAGCAACTACCGGAGCAACATCAGGTGTTACCGGATGCCATTTTCTTACTGAATCAGATAGGCGAATACGAACAGGCGGCAACATTAAACAAATTACTGCCGGCCGAGTTAATGAAAAACCCGTTGCTGAAAACACTGTTCACCGATCAGAATGCCTTTTTAGATCAGAAGCAACAAAAGTTCAGCGAACTGAACAAGGCCGGTATTCAGAGTTATAAGCAGGGCAACTTCGCCGCCGCGATAAAGCAGTTTGAAACCGCGCTGGAACTGGCCCCGATGAACACAGGCAGCGCACTGAACCTGATCCAGGCGTCGATTCAGTTGTTACATAGCCAGAAAAAACAAAAGTCTGCAGAGTTGTTCGAGCGCTGTAAAAAAACGTTTCGTATTGTCGATAATATGCCGCTGCCAGAGCATCACCGCGCCCGCTATAAAGAGCTGTTACAGCAATTTGATAAATTGCGCGACGAGCTGCGCCGTTAAACCGTATTTTGCAGTTTAACTGCCAGTTCATCAGCTAAAGTACTGGCGCCAATGCGCATATACTGGCTGGTAGCAATATTCCCGGTAATATCCTGATACAGTGCTATCAGCGACAGCGCCTGTTCAATGTGTCTTACGCCGCCAGAAGCTTTAAATCCTACGCGGCGGCTGGCTGCAGCTATAACGGTCAGAATAATGCGGGCAGCCTCCTCCGTGACACCAACCGGCACTTTGCCGGTAGAGGTTTTTACAAAATCAGCACCACTGTCAATCGCCAGCTCAGTGGCTCTGGCTATCTGCTGTGCGGTAACCAGCTCACCTGACTCAATAATAATTTTCAGGCCATGCCCTGCCGAAGCCTGGCGCACATCATATAAAAAGCCTTTCACCAAACCATGTTCACCACGCAACAACGCTTTATAAGGCAAGACACAATCAATTTCTGTGGCGCCAAGCGCCAATGCCTGCTGAATGTGCTCGCAAACCTGATCTGATGCCAAATCAGCGGATGGAAAATTAACCACCGTCGCCAGTGCCATAGCCGGCTGCCGTTTATCCCACTGTTTTACTGCGGGTAAAAACTGTGGATACACACAGTATGCTGCAGCAGTTATAGCCGGTACTGTATTCAGCCACTGGCCAAAAGAGTGCTCAGTCTCATTATCCTGCAACCGGGTAATATCAAGTAACCTGGCCAGTTGCTGCAGACGTAACAGGTTTGTCATAGTCGGGTCCATATGTGCACGCAGCCGTGCCGGCTGTCTGATCGTTATCGTGTACTGTTGATGGCGTGGAGCTTAAACCAAATACCGGCAAAAAAGCAAAACCGGCACCGGAAAAAAATAATTGAAAATATTTTGAATTAATCCGGACAGCGATAGTCATAACCGTCAGTAGTTGTTTAAGTGGTACTTGTTCTCTCCTATTTCGATGTCCTAGTGTTTACGCCGGCGTAATTGCCGGCGCTTTTTTATATATCCATCCAGTATGCATTTTCTTTCAGCCAGGTACGGGCAGCAGCATAGCGGGGAAAATACGCAGCAACTAATTGCCAAAATTGAGCAGAATGGTTCATATGCTTCAGATGCGCCAGCTCATGCACCACAACATACTCCGCCACCCACTCCGGTGCCATCAGCAGGCGCCAGTTAAACCCGACTTCTGCCGTAGCTTTACAGTAACCCCATTTACTGCGCCAGTTACCGATATAAACTTTTTTCGCTTGCAATTCCATCTGCTGCTGCCAGCGCTCAACCCAGATAGCAAACTGTTGCCGGGCCTGTTGCCGGTACCATAGTGTCAGCAACTGCACTGATACTCTATCATGCCGCTGTGCAGACACCCGGTTTGATACTGTGAGCAGTAAGGCGTTTGGCAATGCAGTAACCGATGAGCGGCTACCCCGCTGCAGCTGCAATACCCGCTCCTGCCCCAGAAACGGCACGCGGCGCAGCGCCAGCCAGTCGGGTTTGATTTGCTGCGGATAGCGGCTAAGGTGTTTATCGATCCACTGCCGGCGTGACACCACCAATTGCCGGATAGCGCTCAGTGCATAACCCGAAGGTGCCTTAACCAGCAGCTCACCGCCTTTAATATGCAAGGCAACACTGCGCCGTCTGTCGCTGAACTGCACGGTAAAACTAAGATTATTATCCAATGCTATTAACAAACTGAAGATATCCTGCTTGCGCTAATCAGTGCCGTATTCTGCCACACAGACCAATAAAGTGTTATCATTCGGCCACTTTGCTTTGCAGACGGTTAAAGGATAAGCATTTTGAAAATTGTTTCTTTTAATATTAATGGCATACGTGCAAGATTACATCAGTTACAGGCCTTAATAAACAAGCATCAGCCGGACATCATCGGACTGCAGGAAATTAAGGTACATGACGAGGAATTCCCGCTGGCCGAAGTACAGGCCATGGGTTATCACGTTTATCACTTTGGCCAGAAAGGCCATTACGGCGTAGCCATACTGAGTAAGGTAGCGGCTGTCAGTATGCAGTATGGCTTTCCTTCCGACGCGCCGGACGCTCAGCGGCGTATGCTGATTGGTCGCTTCTCTTTAGCCGATGGCACACCGCTGACGGTCCTGAACGGTTACTTTCCACAGGGAGAAAACCGCGACCATCCGGTTAAATTCCCGGCAAAAACCCGGTTTTATGCCGATCTGCAGCACTATCTAGAACAACAACATCAGCCGGATGAACTGCTTACCGTTATTGGTGATATTAATATTTCACCTCTGGATCTGGATATCGGCATTGGTGAGGCCAACGCCAAACGCTGGTTACGGGAAGGTAAAACCTCATTCTTACCAGAAGAGCGTGCCTGGCTGCAGCGCCTGAAAGACTGGGGCCTGATTGATACGTTCCGCGCATTACACCCGGATAACAATGCACAGTACAGCTGGTTTGACTATCGCTCTAAAGGCTTTGATGATAACCGCGGGCTGCGCATAGACGTTATTATGGCCACAGCGCCCCTGGCACAGCGTTGTATTGAAAGTGGTATCGATTACGAACTGCGGGCGATAGAAAAGCCTTCTGACCATGCTCCGGTCTGGTCAGTGTTTAACTGACCGGACATTGCGGCAGTACTTTAGCTAAAACCACTCCCTGACAAAGGCTTTATCCAGTTGCTGGTAAGCCTTACGCAGCAGCAAGGCCAGATCACGGTAACAGCCTGGCGGCTTTATTGCTGCCAGCTCGATCCCCTGCTGCTGCATCTGCTGTCTGATCTGCTGATACCAGGCGGCGATGGCCGGCGGCAAAGGTGTAGCGGCCCGCACGCCCAGCCAGTACCAGCCTTGCAGCGGCAGTGAAACCAGTAATAAAAACATCGCCAGGATCTGCGGCAGAAATGCCATGCCCAGATACCAGAACTGCAGTATGGCACAGCACAACGCCGACAGTGGCATAACCCGGGCGGTTACCGATGTCAGTAAGATCACCTTGCTCTCAACAAACACGCTGTTAAGTTCGGCCTGTTCCGGCCATTGTTTACTGTATTCTCTGCCCGCACGCACCGTGGCATAAAGTGGATACTGCATCAGACAACTCCAAATTGCGTTTTCCTGAAAACGATAGCATAAAAATAGCTGTTTTACGTCATACTGGCAGAGCCGCAGGGCCGGGATCAACTTCAGCATGCTGATAAAAAACCCATATATCCGGCAAAACCCCGGCTGATCCGGCCATATTAAGTGCGTATTTTAACGCCATTGCGATTTTTATCCTGCAGCTAAACTCATATTTTTAATGCGTTGCAGAGTCCCTGCTTATGAGCATAAATAAACAAAAAACATGCCAACCAAAATATCCTTAAAAAATCAATACAATATAAAGATAGCAGCATGTTTCACACAAAGTTGTCCACAAAATCTGTGGACAACCCAAAGCTACATAACGCCTGCCAAAAGAGTAAATGTTAATGGATTTAACTACTCAAAATCCCTGTCTCAGGCAACTTTCACCGTAAAACAATAAAAGCATCATAAATTCGCCATAGAACATAATATGACATCAGACTTGAGCTCAGGTAAAACGATGGTTTAGCATAGCGCTACATACACAAGCCGAGCAGCGGTATGATTATCTGGCACAGCGCCCTGAATGACAACGATGGTATTGCGGTTAAGAGCCCGGCCAGTGGCTATATACTGCCGGTTACTGAGCACCCGGATCGGCTCTATAACGCCAGTGCTCTGCCTGCAGCTTTGTGTATAGAAGTCAAACAAGGTACAGTGGTCGCGCCATTTAACGGGGAATGTCACTTCAGTTTGCATAACAACCGGCGCATCACCTTTAAGCATCAAAGCGCTCTGACGCTGGTGCTGGAACTGAGCAGCGAACTTTGTCAGCATAGAGGCACCCGTACCATGGTACAACACGGCAGCAGCGTCCGCACAGGCCAGCCAGTACTCAGTGCTGAACTGCCTGCCGGTCACAGTACGGCCTGTTATGCTGTTGCCATGCTGCTTCCCCACCCTGCTGTAACAGACATCTTTGCCAGCCGGCGCTTCGTCACTGCCGGGGCAGATACCATGATTATCCTTCAGCTAAAGAACAAAACACTATGACTACGCTATACGGTATAAAAAACTGCGACACCATTAAAAAAGCCCGGCAATGGCTGGAGCAATACCAAATCAGCTACCAGTTTGTTGATTACCGCTCTGATGGCCTGAGCCTGGAGCAGCTCAAACAGTTTGCTGCAGAATGCGGCTGGGACCAATTACTCAATACCAGGGGCACGACCTATCGTCAGTTGCCCGACAGTGACAAAACTGATCTGACGGAGCAAAAAGCCCTGGTGCTGATGCTGGCCCAGCCTGCCATGATAAAACGGCCACTGCTGCAACATCAAAACAAGTACTATCTGGGCTTTAAGCCGGCAGACTATCAGCGGATTTTCGGATGAGCAATATGAACCCAAGTTGTGTAATTGAACTGACCAAAGCGCTGATCTCACGCCCTTCGGTTACGCCGGAAGATGCCGGCTGCCAGCAACTGATGGCCGGACGGCTTGCCGCTGCCGGTTTTGATATTGAAGTGATGCACTTTGCCGACACCCTGAATATGTGGGCCCGCAAAGGCCGCGGCAAACCGGTATTCTGCTTTGCCGGCCATACCGATGTGGTACCTACCGGCCCGGTTGAACAATGGCATACTCCACCGTTTGAACCCACTGTGGTTTGCGACACCCTCTATCGCCGTGGCGCCGCCGACATGAAAGGCAGCCTGGCCGCCATGGTTGTCGCCACCGAGCGCTTTTTACAGCGCTGCCCACAGCCAAAGTTTGATTTGGCCTACCTTATTACCAGTGATGAGGAAGGGCCTTTTATTAATGGCACCAAAAGGGTGATAGAAACGCTGGAAGCGCGTAATGAGAAAATTAGCTGGTGCATTGTTGGCGAGCCGTCCAGCAGCCACAAAGCCGGCGATGTGGTGAAAAATGGCCGTCGCGGCTCCCTGACCGGACAACTGTGCGTTAAAGGTATTCAGGGCCATGTTGCGTACCCGCAACTGGCAGAAAACCCGGTACACACAGCGGCCGCCGCGCTGGCTGAACTGGCGGCAGAACACTGGGATGAAGGCAATGCCTATTTCCCGGCGACCAGTTTTCAGATTGCCAATATCCACGCCGGTACCGGGGCATCTAACGTGATCCCGGGCGAGCTGAACGTCATGTTTAACTTTCGCTACAGCACACAAAGTACAGCGGAGCAGCTGCAGCAGCGTGTTATCGCCCTGCTTGACCGGCATGGCCTGAATTATTCGCTGAACTGGACATTAAACGGCCTGCCATTTCTGACCGAACAAGGCTCACTGGTAGACGCCACCGTCAAAGCCATTTACCAGGTACAGGGGTTTGAACCCCGGCTGGAAACCAGCGGTGGCACCTCAGATGGCCGCTTTATTGCGCCAACAGGTGCCCAGGTGGTTGAACTTGGCCCCTGCAATGCCACCATCCATAAAATTAACGAATGTGTGTCAGTAACTGATCTGGAACAACTGGCCAAAATGTATGAAGCCGTACTGGAGCATATTGAGCAAAGCTTATAACACAGCTCAGCGCGGCGGTGTTAACCGGCCTTACCCGGCAACACCTGCTCACAACCGATGCTGGCATCGCTTTGCATAATGCGGTGCTTTCCTTTTACCTGGCTGTGCCGCGCAGCCGGGCAACAGGGTATTGAACTGAAGAATGCACGGGCCGTTATTCCGGATCAGGGCGCGAAGCCCGATCAAAAGCCGAATAGCCCTGAATAAAACGTTGTAGCTGATCACGCAGATTCGGTGGCGTACCTTTGATCAGAATAGTGTCACTGTGCGGATCGTACTGCACCCTGTCCCCCAGCAGCTTTTGCTCAAAGCTGATGGACAACCCTGCGCCCTGACCGGCAAACTTCACCAGGTTTTTCAGTTCTTTTACTTCAACCGGAAACTGTTCAGCCACCTGTAATTGCTGTTCCTGGCAGTAGCGTAAAAACCCCTGTTGCTCCTGTTGATCAATGACCGCCGACAACTCAGACAGTACCACATCCTGCCCGGCCTTAGCCCGCTCTTCGCAGTAACTGAATACCTGTTTTCGGGCGTCATTTTTCTCTGTACTGTCAAACTCGGCCGCGGCAAAATATTCTTCCACCGACGCCAGTACCACCTTACTGTTGGCTTTGGCATCAGAGCCCTCTTCACAACCGAGGAAATCCAGGAAAAAATCAGCCACTTTGCGCCCCGCGCGGCCGCGGATAAAACTGATATATTTACCATGTTGCGCCATACTCTGATACTCGGTCAGATCGATACGCGCGGCAAGCTGCATACGGGCAATATCCAGGTGGCGCGATGTTGCCAGTTCAAGCTGCTCGGTCAGCGTAAAATGATCCTTACTGCCCAGCAGACAAAACAGCAGATAGTCGCTGGCCAGATAGCGGTAATGGCATACCAGCAAATAACCACTCTCCGGCAACTGATGGGCCTGCAGCTGTTGCTCCAGCACAGCCGTAGCGGTATTGGCCAGTACGCCAAAGTCAGTATTCTGCTTTTGCCAGTCATGTAATACCGTTGCAACCTGCGGGTCTTTAGCCGTGCTGAAAGCGGCATAGCCTTTGGCCGGTTTACCGTTGTACGCCAGATGCAGCTGCTCAACC
>CAZEGA010000088.1:6291-11194 GCA_964511675.1 uncultured Rheinheimera sp. | reverse complement strand
CAGATAAAGTTCAGAACTGATACTGATAACAAAAAAGGCCCTGACGGGCCTTTTTTGTTATCAGTATCAGTTCTGAACTTTATCTGATTTCATATATTTGAAGAAGTCGTTATCCGGCTGGATAACCATAATATCGTCTTTACTTTTAAAGCTGTTACGGTACGCATCCAGGCTACGGATAAACGAGAAAAACTCCGCATTTTTGTTATACACATTAGCATAGACCTTGGCGGCGTCGGCATCACCTTCACCCCGTACGCTACGTGAGTTACGTTCTGCATCGGCCAGCATCACCGTGACCCTGGCATCTACGTCAGCGCGGATAATTTCTGCTTCTTCCATACCTCTGGAGCGATGCTCCCGGGCCACGGCATGCCGCTCTGCTTCCATCCGGGCAAAAATTGAGCTGCTGACTTCCTGCGGCAGGTTAATTTGTTTTACCCGCACGTCTACCACTTCAATACCCAGCTCACGTGACGCTGCACCGGCCTGCTGCAATGCACTTTGCATCAGCTGGGTGCGCTCACCGGATACAATTTCAGGAATAGTACGGGTACCAAACTCAGTACGTAAGCCGTTATTGATATATTGCTTTAACAGCACTTCTGCCTGCGCGGTATTGCCGCCGGTGGCAAGGAAATAGGCACCAAAATCACTAATGCGCCATTTCACATAACTGTCAACCAGCAAGTCTTTTTTCTCCGCCGTGACAAAACGGTCCTGGGCATCATCCAGTGTCTGTACCCGGGCATCCAGTTTACGTACGGTTTCGATCATTGGCAGTTTGAAATGCAGCCCAGGCTCGTACACCGCAACCCTATTGTCAGCATCACGCTGAATTTTACCAAACTGAATAACAATAGCACGTTGCCCTTCAGGCACCACAAACAGCGCAGATACACACACCAGCGCCACCACAATAAGTGTGATAATAGTAAAGTTCTTCATCGTTTACCCCCGGCCTCCGCTGCGCGTTGACGTACTGCGTGACGCTTCGTTAGTGCGGCTCTGGCTGCTGCTGTCGGTGCTGCTACGCGAAGGTATCAGCGGCAAACTGCCTGAACTGCCGCTGCCTGCACCTGAGCCAAGCATTTTATCCAGCGGTAAATACATAATGTTATTGCCATTTTTTACATCAACCAGCACTTTAGACGTGTTACTGTAGACTTGTTCCATGGTTTCCAGATACAGGCGATCACGCGTTACCTTAGGTGCCGCCAGATACTCAGGTAACAGCTTTTCAAACCGCGCTACCTCACCCTGGGCTTTTAATACCGTTTGTTGTTTATAGGCTTCAGCTTCCTGCATAACACGGTTAACCTGACCACGGGCACGCGGCTCCAGCTCACGGGAATACGCCTGGGCTTCCTGAATAAAGCGCTCCTGATCTTCCTGCGCCTTAATGGCATCATCGAAAGCATCACGCACTTCTTCCGGCGGACGGGCATCACGGAAGTTTACATCTACCAGGGCAATACCCATGTTATAAGGCTCAATAATGCTTTCCAGTTCCTGCCGGGTATTTTGCCGTACCACTTCGCGGCCACGGGTTAATATATCGTCCATAATGGAATGGCCGATCACATAACGCAACGCAGCGTCGGTCGCCTGATGCAGGCTGTTGTCCGCATCCACCACAGAGAACTTATACTGGCGGGCATTAAACACCCGGTACTGAATTTCAAATGTCACGCGTACCAGGTTCTGATCCTGCGTCAGCATAAAACCATCGCTGCGCAGTGTTCTTACGCTGGCAACATCAACCGGTTCTACGGTATCAATAAAGGTTGGTTTCCAGTGGATACCTGAACCCACCTCAGTATGGTACTGGCCAAAACGCAGCACGACACCACGCTCGGATTCTTTAATGGTATAGAAGCCGCTGATAGCCCACACCAGGGCCGCAACAACCAACACCACCACCAGCGCAGCAGAGGAACCACTGCCCCCGGTACCGGTAGCTTTGCCGCCGCCAAACAGGCCGCCGAACTTCTTACCCAGGTTACGAAACACTTCATCCAAATCTGGCGGGCCCTGATCACGGCCACCCTGCTTCCAGGGATCATTGTTCTTGCCGTTATTGCCCGGCTCATTCCAAGCCATGCTCTACTCCGTTCTAAAGTTACAAAAATAAGCGTTAATGTATCAGATAACCGGGGTACTGACGATACAGTTTTCCAGTACACCCTGCGATTGCTTAAGACAGCGCTGCCAGACAGACTCACTCAGGCGCAGTTTAAGCTCGCAGTAGCCGTTATCATCAAATTGTTCGTGCGCAATACAGTGCTGCTGATGGAAACGCGCCCGCCACATGGCCTGCTGCGGCGGCAATTTAAGGTCAATGTTAATATAGCGCTCGCTCAGCAACTGGGCGATAGCCTGCAATAACAGTGCAATACCCTCGCCATTCAGTGCCGACACATACACTGCCACTGGCAGATTAAACTCGTTGTACTCAATGCGGGCAGGCTGTTCAAGCAGATCGGTTTTGTTGTACACCAGTAACTGCGGTATAGCATCAGCCTCTATTTCGTGCAACACAGCCGCTACCTGCTGCATATTGTCATCACGCCTTGGATCAGACACATCAATCACATGCAGTTGTAAATCTGCATCCTGGGTTTCCTGCAGGGTAGATTTAAACGCCGCCACCAGGTTATGCGGTAAATGCCGGATAAAGCCGACGGTATCGGCCAGAATAATATCGCCGACACCTTTCAGCGGCAGTTTACGCAGGGTCGGGTCCAGCGTGGCAAATAGTTGATCGGCCGTATAAACGCCGGCACGGGTAATGCGGTTAAACAAGGTCGATTTACCGGCATTGGTATAGCCGACCACGGAGACTACCGGCACTGCAGCGCGTTGCCGGGCCCGTCGCCCCTGTTCACGCTGCCGTTCTAACTTTAGCAGCCGCGTTTGCAGGGCTTTTACCCGCTCGCGCAGCAAACGCCGGTCGGTTTCCAGTTGCGTTTCACCCGGCCCGCGCAAACCAATACCGCCTTTTTGCCGGTCCAGGCTGTCCCAGCCCCGCACCAGGCGGGACGCCAGATGCTGCAACTGCGCCAGCTCAACCTGCAATTTACCTTCAAAGGTACGGGCACGCTGGGCAAAAATATCCAGTATGAGCGTAGTGCGGTCAATCACACGCGCCAGACACAAGCGCTCCAGATTGCGGGTCTGTGCCGGGCTTAAAGCGTGGTTAAAGATGATCAGTGCAGCACCGGTTTGCTCAACCAGTTCAGCAATATGCTGTGCTTTACCTGAGCCGACAAAAAACTTCGCATCAGGTGCGCTGCGGCTGGTCGTAACCTCCTGCACAGCGCTGACGCCGGCAGAAGACACTAACAACCTCAGCTCACTTAAATCTTCACTGTTATACTGCTGTGAAAAGTTGACATGGACAAGGATCGCTTGTTCGTCAATTGCGCTAGTGTCAGACAAGCGAATAACCCCTGTTGTTATTCCGTATCGTCTTCGTCACTCTGCCCGTTGCTGTGGCTGACCATAGTATTGACCGCACGCGCCGGCACTACCGTTGAGATGGCATGTTTGTATACCATCTGGCTGACAGTGTTTTTCAGCAGAATAACGAACTGATCGAAAGATTCAATTTGACCCTGCAGTTTAATACCGTTCACCAAATAAATTGATACCGGAATACGTTCCCGCCTCAAGGTGTTTAAAAATGGGTCTTGTAAAGATTGGCCCTTTGCCATTTGCCGATTTCCTTTTTTATTAGTCCGACTTATATAAGTATTATTTTTTTTATTTCAAGTTGTTAAAACGTCTTTTTTATCCATCGTATTTAGCTTAGCGAAGATAAAACCGCTTGCAAGTTTTCCGCCATGGCAGCATCACTGCTCAGCCAGGTCAGATCAGGCCAGCTGCGCAACCAGGTTAGCTGGCGTTTTGCCAACTGACGTGTTGCCGCTATACCGCGCTCGGTCATTTCGGCATAACTACATGCCCCATCCAGATACTGCCACATCTGCCGGTAGCCCACACAACGCATGGATGGTAAATCAAGATGCAGATCAGGCCGCTGTTTAAGCAGTCTGACTTCCTGCTCAAAGCCTTGCTCCAGCATTTGCATAAACCGCAGCGCTATACGCTGGTGCAACACAGCCCGCTCGTCCGGCGCTATGGCAAATTGGTGTACCGGATAAGCAAAAGGTTCCCCTTTTGCCGCAGTTAATTCTGTCAGGCTGCGGCCACTGATACGATACACCTCCAGCGCACGGTTTATTCGCTGGGGATCATTCGGATGAATACGCCGGGCAGATACCGGATCAACCCGCGCTAACTCCTCATGTAACCTGGCCCAACCTTTTACAGCCGCTTCCTGTTCCAGTTGCTGACGCACCGCATCGTTCGCTTCTGGCAGCGGTGAAATACCCTCAAGCAACGCCTTGAAGTACAGCATAGTACCACCCACCAGAACAGGAATGTTACCACGGTGTTGAATTTCAGCAATCAGTCTTAGCGCATCCGAGCGGAAATCTGCCGCAGAGTAACTTTGCGCCGGATCACGGATATCGATCAGATGATGCGGTGCCAGCTCCAGTTCGGCTGCGGTTGGCTTGGCTGTACCAATATCCATGCTGCGATAAATCAGGGCACTGTCGACACTAATCAGCTCGGCAGGCAGTGTCTGATACAAGGCTGTTGCCAGTGCGGTTTTACCCGATGCGGTGGGCCCCAGCAGAAAAATCACATCAGACCGGCTCATTCTGCCTGCTCCTTAAGCTGCCGGATGGCATCATCCAGTGGCACAGGCACGCTGACCCAATACTGCTGGCACTGTAACAATTCCGGTACTGATTTTAACACTGTCCCGGCAGCAACCCCATTAGCATTATAAGAATGCAAAAAGAATGTGGATAACAGAAAACATCAACAAATT
>CAZEGA010000088.1:0-6281 GCA_964511675.1 uncultured Rheinheimera sp. | reverse complement strand
TTAGCATTAAGTAGCATAGACAATAAGCTGTTTGTGACATTTTCAACCGGGTTAGCCTGCAACTGGTGCAGCCATAATGGCAGCCAGTGGCTCAGGGCACACTGCCTTAACCAGGCCGGTACGCCACGCACTATCGCGGTTAAATCTGTCAGCAGCAGGTCAAAACCGGCACAGCTCAGCTGATCGGCCTGCTGCATAAGCAGCTGCAGCACAGCCGCACTGATGCTGATTCGCTGCGGCAATAATAACGCGACTGTTGTCAGCGGCTTATCCCGGACCAAAGCCGTTAATGTCGGCACCAGATCGACCAGTACCACAGCGGCGGTTCCGGCATCTTCCCGGGCCAGCAGCAAATAACGGTTGGCGGTGATCAACAGCTCAGCGGCGGGTTGTGCCGGCTCAGGGTCCAGGTTGTGCGGTGTGCCTGCGGGCAGTTCCGCCTCGGTTGCCAGGGCATGGCCACGCTGTTGCCAGTACGCCAGATCACGGCTGACAGCTGACAGTGCCGGCTTATACGCAACACCGCTGGATGCTACCGTGCGATTAGGCTGATAAGGCGCCGCAGGTTGTCTTAGTACAGGGACTAGCGCAGGGGCTGGCTCTGGCGATAGCAGCGGTAAAGCCTGCAACTGGCTGAGCGCATCAGATAAGGCTGATACGACAAAATCATGGATCAGCCTGGCCTGATGAAAACGCACTTCATGCTTGGCCGGGTGTACATTAACATCCACCTGGCGCGGGTCCAGCTCCAGATACAGCACAAAGGCCGGCTGCTGCTCGGCAGTTAAGCTGTCGCCATAGGCCTGGCGTATAGCATGGTTCAGCAGTTTATCCCGCATCATACGGCCATTGACATAACTGTACTGGCAGCTGGCCTGCACGGCACAGGCCTGAGGTTGCAACAGCCAGCCCCAGATCCTGACATCGCCATACTGGTTCTCAATAAAGGCAGACTGCTCACCGAATGCCCGGCCACACAGTGCAGCCACCCGCTTTTGCCGCTGCTCGGCGCTGGGTGCAGCTTTTAAGCGCCGTACCGTCTGGCCGTTATGGTTTAACAGCCAGCTGACATCATAGCGGCTGAGAGCCAGCCGCTTTACCAGTTCATCAATGTGGCCAAACTCGGTTTTGTCGCTGCGCAGGAATTTGCGCCGGGCCGGGGTATTAAAAAACAGATCCAGTACTTCAATACTGCTGCCCACCGGATGTGCCGCCGGTTTTACGCTGACCTGCATATCACGCCCCTCGGCGCTGGCCTGCCAGGCAGTATCCTGCCCGGCGGGACGTGAAGTCAGGCTAAGCCGTGACACAGAGCTGATACTGGCCAGCGCCTCGCCGCGAAACCCCAGGCTGGTTATCGCCTCCAGATCGGTTAAATCGGCAATTTTGCTGGTGGCGTGCCGGCTTAGTGCCAACACCAGTTCCTGCTCTGCAATACCGCTGCCGTTATCCCGTACCCGGATCAGCTTGGCGCCACCTTTTTCGATATCAATGTCTATCTGGCTGGCACCGGCATCCAGGCTGTTTTCTACCAGCTCTTTCACCACTGAGGCGGGCCGTTCGACAACTTCACCGGCCGCAATCTGGTTAGCCAGCTGCGGCGGCAGAATACGGATAGGCATAATCAGGGTATCCGCAGCGTCTGACCAACACGGATGCTGTCAGATGTCAGCTGGTTATGGCTGCGTAAATCATCAATGGACACGTTGTAGCGCTGGGCTAATAACGATAAAGACTCGCCGGCACTAACCCGGTGCTCGCGCGCACGTTGCTGGGCGAACAAAGAATCTGCCGGCGGCGATTTTTCAAAATGGCGCTTTAAGGCACTAAACAGCGATTGCGCCAGTTTGGTCTGATGCGAGGCGGTGCGTAATTGTTTCTCTTCCTGTGGATTAGAAATAAAGCCCACTTCGACCAGAATAGACGGAATATCCGGTGCTTTCAGTACAGCCAGGCTGGCAGCCTGAGGTTCTTTCTTATGCAGGTGTGCTACTGCGTCCAATTCCTGCAGTACTTCATTCGCCACCTGATAGGCCGTTACCATTGAGTGGTTCATTGATAAATCCAGCACTGTTTGCGCCAGATAGCGCTCATTGGCAGAGTCTTTGATAATTTCTGCCACCCCACCGAGCAGCTCAGAATGGCGCTCTGTCTGCTCCAGCATGCGGCCAACTTCCGTTGTCGCGCGGCGCAGCGACAGTACCCACACCGAGGCCCCGCGCGGTTGTGGCGTAGTAAAAGCATCGGCATGTATGGACACCAGTAAGTCGGCTTGCTGGCCACGGGCAATTTCGGTACGCCGGTTTACATGCAGGTAATAATCATTGGTGCGTACCATCATAGCTTTCATGCCGGGCTGGCGGTCAATTAACTGGGCCAGTTGCCGTGCTATAGGCAGGGTGATGTTTTTCTCGTAAAAACCACTGGGGCCAATTGAACCGGGGTCTTCACCGCCATGGCCGGCATCTATTGCAATAATAATATCCCGCGCAGCGCGTATCGCCGGCGGCGGTAATGCCGCTACCGGCCTGTCATCCGGCAGGTCAACCACCAGGCGGTGGCCATAAGGCGGTGTAGGCGCCAAGGCAAAGACACTGGCTTTACTGGCTTTGGTTAAATCCAGCACGATACGCATGCCATTATGATTGCTGCTACTGCGTATTGCCTTGATAAGGCCGGTATCACCGGCAACGGCAGGCAAGCTGCTGCCGGCTTTGATATCGCCCAGGTCAATTACCAGCCGATCCGGTTTATCCAGCGTGAAGTACTTATGCTGCGGCGCAGCGCTCAGATCAAACACCACCCGGGTATTATCCGGCGCAGGCCATACCCTGACACTCTGCACTTCGTTGGCGGCCTGTGCAGCCAGGCTCAGCATGCCCGATATGAGCAATAAACAGCCTTTGAGTTTGTAATAGTTATATTTCATCGTCTGTTAAGGCTTTCAGTATAGTGGCACCCGCTGCAGTATTTGCGCTGATACTGGCCAGCCGGTGCTGCTGTTCAAAAACTAAGTGTATGTCGAGATCGGCTACAGGTAAATAACCCAGCCCTTGCTCCGGCCATTCTACCAGACACAGGCTGTCAGCACGGAAGTAATCACGAATGCCCATAAACTCCAGTTCTTCGGCATCGCGCAGCCGGTATAAATCAAAATGATAAACACTAAGCGGGCCCAGCTGGTAAGGCTCAACCAGGGTATAGGTCGGGCTTTTCACCGTACCCTGATGCCCCAGGGCAGTCAGCAGGCCGCGGCTGAAAGTTGTTTTACCCGCCCCCAGCCCTCCATGCAAAAACACCATCTGGCCTGCGCCGACAAAACGCGCTACCCTGCCCGCTAATGCCAGCGTTGCCTGCTCATCTTGTAACACCAGATCCAGTTTTGCCACGGTCAATACTCTCTGCCCACCAAAAACGTTCTATATTAACAAATTAGCCGCGTGCCGGGCCAGTAAAACCGGCCTGCTGCCTAAGACCTGATTTTGTCGCGCAGGTTCCGTCAGTGCTAGGCGGATCTGGCCGCATTATGCTAAATTACCAGCTCTTTTCACACATACAGTTAACATGAATATTGATTATCAGGCACTGGCGCTAAAGATAAAACAGTGGGCAAAGCAGCTTGGCTTTGCTGAGCTGGGAATCACCGGCGTTGAGCTGCCAACAGCAGAGCAGCAGTTACAGCAATGGCTGGAGGCCGGTTACCATGGCGAGATGGACTATATGGCCAGCCACGGCCTGCTGCGCGCCCGTCCGGCTGAGCTGGTACCGGGTACTTTGCGGGTGTTAAGTGTGCGGATGGACTACCTGCCCGCCGGCGCCGGTTTTGCCACCAACCTGGCCGACCCGACACAGGCTTATATCAGCCGTTATGCGCTGGGGCGAGACTACCATAAACTGATCCGTAACCGTTTAAAGCAACTCGGCGAGCGTATTAATGCCCAGGTCCGTGAGCTGGGGTTTCGCCCCTTTACCGACTCGGCCCCTATTCTGGAGCGACCCTTAGCGCAACAGGCCGGCCTTGGCTGGGTAGGCAAGCACAGTTTATTGCTGAACCATGAAGCAGGTTCCTGGTTTTTCTTAGGTGAATTGCTGGTTAACCTGCCACTGCCGCTGGATGAGCCGCACCACGGCGACTGCGGCAGTTGTGTTGCCTGTATCACCAGTTGCCCCACCGGCGCTATTGTTGAACCTTACGTAGTAGACGCCCGGCGTTGTATTTCCTACCTGACCATTGAACTTAAAGGCGCTATACCGGAAGAATTCCGCCCGCTGCTTGGCAACCGTATTTATGGCTGTGACGACTGTCAGTTGGTCTGCCCGGAAAACCGCCATGCGCCACTAAGCATTGAAGCAGACTTCCAGCGCCGAACCCAATGGCAAAGCCAAAGCCTGCTCAGCCTGTTTGCCTGGCAGGAACATGAATTCCTCAGCCATACCGAAGGCAGTGCCATCCGCCGTATTGGTTTTGAACGCTGGCAGCGTAATATTGCCGTGGCACTGGGCAATGCGCCTTATCAGGCTGAAGTCGTCAACGCACTTGAGCAGCAGCTGACAAGCTGCAGTGAACTGGTCGCTGAGCATATTCACTGGGCGTTGGCGCAGCAAAAGCGTAAAAGCTGGCAGGCAGAATCATTATTGCCACGCAGTACAGAGCGGCTGGTACGGATTATTCAGAAGGGGTTACCGCGGGATGCCTGAAAACCCCAGGGCGTTTATGTTCTGCCAACCGCTCTGCGGCCAGTTTCAGGATCTGCCTGCGACGCAATGCGTCAGCTGAGTGCCATTCAATAATCTCATTAATTAAACGGCCACAGCCCAGACAGCAATCGTGCTGATCCAGACAACAGTTACGATTACAGGGGGAAGCCGGTATATCCGGCATAGCAGCGGCGTGCTTATTCATGCTCACCTCCCAGTTCGCGTTCAATTTGCGCAATGCTGGGCAGGCTGGTTTGCAGTTCTTTCGGTAACGATTCCAGCAGTTTATATTCAGCAATACCCATAGGCTGCGATTTATCACCCAGGGCGTATTCAGCTACGACTTTGTTTTTACTTTTGCATAGCAGCAGGCCGATAGTCGGATTATCCTGCTCACTCTTAACCTGCCGGTCTACTGCTGTCAGGTAAAAGCCCAGCTGCCCCAGATGTTCTGGCTTAAACTTACCGGCTTTAAGTTCGATCACTACATAGCAACGCAACTTGAGGTGATAGAACAACAGATCGATAAAAAACTCTTCACCGCCAACATCCAGCAGGACCTGACGGCCAACAAAAGCAAACCCAGCACCCAGTTCCAGCAGAAATTCGGTAACGTGTTTAACCAGCGCATTTTCGATTTCACGCTCCTGTGCTTCGTCGGTCAGGCCAAGGAAGTCAAAACGGTAAGGATCTTTAATGGACTCCCGAGCCAGATCAGATTGTGCTTTTGGCAAGCGGCTTTCAAAATTGGTCACTGCCGATCCGCTACGCTGCTGTAACCTGGTTTCTATCTGCATCACCAGCACATTGCGCGACCAGTTATGCTCGATGGCTTTTGCAGCATACCAGCAACGTGACTCAGAACTGGTGAGTTTTTCAAGCAATGCCAGTTGGTGGTACCAGGGTAATTGTGCAAGCACCTCTTGCACAAATGATTCGTCTGGCCAGGCTTCAGCAAAAGTACGCATATATTTAAGGTTACGTGGGGAAAAGCCTTTCATCTCAGGGAAGGTAGTTCTGAGATCGTGTGCCAGCCGCTCGATCACTTTAGCGCCCCAGCCTTGCTCTGCCTGTCGTTGCAGGATATCCCGCCCAATCTGCCAATACAGTTGTACCAGCTCGCGGTTGACGGCCAGCGTGGCACGTTGCTGGGCAGTATGGATACGTTTTTTCAGCTCAGCCAGCCAGTTGTCATAACCTTCCGGCACCGGTATCAGGGAAACGGGCTGGCCGCTCATACCAGTTCTCCTGCTGTCGTGTTGAACGCGGCCAGCAGCTCGCGCTTAAGTGTGGTTTTTACCCCTTCACCAACCAGAATGAACCTGGTGCAGATATCGCGTTCAGATAGTGCCTTTTTATTCATGCTTTATCCTTGCCCGCAGGCTGCCACAATCAGGTCGGTGCGCAAGTTTGATGCAGACAGCAACATATCCCTAATCAAGCTGGATAATTTACTGTATTTAACATGCTATTACCAGATTGCCTTTAGGAAGTGACTTATCAGATATGGTGCCAGAAAAGCAAAAAGCAGCCATTTGGCTGCTTTTCTAATTTGGAGCGAGTAACGAGGTTCGAACTCGTGA
>CAZEGA010000087.1:8186-11209 GCA_964511675.1 uncultured Rheinheimera sp. | reverse complement strand
GCAAGGCGGTAAGCAGCCACACCAGCGGGTTGGATTCGGGGGCAAGCTGATGCAGGGTTTGCGCTAACTGCACATCCAGCGCGCGCAGCCAGCGCCGCCCGGCCCAGCGTTGCAGTAACGCCTGCATCTGGCTTAAATCTGTCAGCACTACGGCTTTAGTCTGGTTAAATAAATCAAACTGCACGCTTGTTCTCCATCAGGGGCTCTCCGGCACCGGTTCACCGGCAAACAAGGCATCTAACTGCGTCAGCAGCGCCATATCGGCATTCAGTGTTAGCTGCCCCTGCTGCGGTGCGCGGATAAACCAGTACAGCGCACCGCCGATAAAGCTTTGCGGTGAGTGCAAATAACCGGGCTGGCGCAGCTTTAACAGCCGGTGCAGCGCCAGCAAATACAGCGCGGCCTGCACATCGTAACGCTTATCCAGCAGCGCCTGCTGCATAGTGGCCGCGTTGTAGGCGTGATCATTCTCACCTAACCAGTTCGATTTATAATCCAGTACCCAGTAGCGGCCATCTCTGCCTTGCAGTGTTAAGTCGATAAAGCCTTTCAGCATACCGTTCAGCGTTCCGGGCAACAGCGGCGGGCGCGCCAGGCCGGGTAACATGGCCTGGCTGATTAGCCGGTCCAGCGTCAGCACCTTTACCGCGCTGCTTTGCAGCCAGAATTCCAGCTCGGCTTTTACCTGGCTTAAGGCACTTAATGGCAACTGCACGCCAGACAGCGGCACCTGCAGCATCTGCAGCAGCCACGGCTTCAGCACATCCTGCCAGTTAAGCCAGTTATGCTGGCTTAAGCTGCGCTCAAGCAATGCAGTAATAAAAGCCGCATCGCAGCGGGCAAAGCCTTGTTGCTGTGCATCTTCCAGCAACTGGTGCAAAAAGGTGCCGGGCACGGCGCCGCGTGGAAAATCGTGGATTGACAGCTGCCGCTCGCTGTATGCCGCCACCTCAGCCGCTTCTTCCTGCAGCAGGGCATCCAGCGCGGTATCGGCGGCCAGTGCCGCTGTGCCGGGGTCAGCGGCGACTTTACTGCCGGTACGCAGCGCCGAATAACTGGCGATCCACCAGTGTTCACGTTGTAGCGCGGTGTTAAGGGTCAATGCCGGTGTCAGCTGCACCAGCGTATTGGGCGGCGTAAATTTACCCGGTGCCGGCAGCGGTTGCTGCTGCCATGGCAGTGCCGCCAGAGCCTGCTGTAAATCGGCAAGTACGGGTTCATCAGGCAGCCCCAGCAAATAACCGGGGGCACTTTGCGCCAGCTTGCTGTGTTTTGCGGCCCCTTCGCTAAACAAGGCCAGGCCGAGCCAGCAGGCATACACCGGCCGGGTCAGTGCGACATACAGCAGGCGGATATCTTCCAGCAGCCGTTCATGCTCGGCCTGTGCCAGCACGCTGTCGTCCGGAGTCAGATCCAGCACCATGTTACTGCCGTTAAAATAGCGCTGCGGCTGGCCTTTTTTCACGCTTTTAAAAGCACAGATAAAGGGCAGAAACACCAGTTTGTATTGCAGCCCCTTACTTTTATGAATGGTGACCACCTGCACCAGTTGCTGCTCGCTCTCTAAGCGCAGTTGCTGCTCGTCACTCTGGCGCGGCCGGGCTATTTGTTCGGCCAGCCAGCGCAGTAAGCCGCTTTCGCCATCACGCTGCTGGCTTTCGCTTTGCAGTAATTCAGCCAAATGCAGTACATTGGTCAGGCGGCGCTCGCCCTGCTCCTGCGCCAGCCATTTGGCCGGCAGGCCAAAGTAATGCAGCCAGCTGCTCAGCATTGCCAGTACGCCCTTAAAGCGCCAGATCTGGCGAAACTCGCGTACCTGCCCGCTAAGCTGCTCCCAGGCCAGCTCGTCATGCAGCCACAGTTGCAATTGCGCATCGCTGTTGCCTGATAACGGCAATGCCAGTGCGGCGCGCAGCAGGCTTTCATCTTCCGGCTGCTGGCAGGCGCGCAACCAGCTCAGCACGGCGGTGGCCTCAATACTCTGAAAAATCGACTCGTTATCAGATAAATACACCGAGCGTACATTACGCTCGCTCAGCTCGCGCCGCAGCAGTGCCGCTTCGTTTTTGTCGCGCACCAGTATGGCAATATCGGCCGGTTGCAGTGCTGTAAGCGTTGCGCCTGCGGCAAAACCGGCACGGCCCAACCCGGCCTGCTGCAGCAGGCCGGCAATTTCATCGGCACAGGCCTGGGCCATCAGCGCCTGATAAGCGCCTTTTTTCAGCTGCGCCGGATCGCTGTCCGCCAGGTAGTAATTCACGGCCGGTATTGCCTGACCTGCCACCACCAACTGCTCGGTTTTGCCTTTGGCCGCAACCGGTAAAAACGGCAGTGGCGTGGTGTCGCTGGCACCAAAACCAAAGGCACCGCGTTGCTGCTCGGCCAGCGCAAACAGCTGGTTGACGCCGTTGACCAGTGCTGTGGTTGAGCGAAAATTGGTACCCAGGCTGTAATGCCGCCCGGCCGTTAAACTGCGCGCTGCAAGGTAGGTATGCAGATCAGCACCACGAAAGCTGTAAATGGCCTGTTTGGGGTCGCCAACCATAATCAGCGCGGTGTCGGTACTGGCTACTTCCGGGTAAATAGCGCGGAAAATGGCAAACTGCAGCGGATCGGTATCCTGAAATTCGTCCACCATTGCCAGCGGATACTGCGCCCGGATACGGGCGGCCAGCACGGCGCCGCCTGCGCTATTCAGCGCCTGGTACAGCTGCAGCAGTAAGTCGTTAAAATCCAGCTCGGCACGCTGCTTTTTGTGTTTGCTAAACTCTGCCGCCAGCCACAACGCCGCATGCTGGCGCACACTTAAGGCCAGCGCGGGTTTATCATCCAGCAACTGTGCAGTTTGGCTGAATAAGTCAAATAACGGATGGCTGAGCAGCGGCTGGCCCTTTTTTTGTGCCTGGGCCAGTTTGTCGGCGCTGAATTTTTGTACCATGGCGGCAAAATCCGCCTCGCGGTGGTTTAACCGTTGCGGCTGTGCCAATACCGCCTGCCACCACTGCCGCTCTGCCGGCCAGCTG
>CAZEGA010000087.1:0-8176 GCA_964511675.1 uncultured Rheinheimera sp. | reverse complement strand
CTGGTCGTACGGTATTTGCTGCCATTCAGCCAGCCATTGGCATAGGCATCGTCCAGCAGGGACAGCACGCCGGCCATCGGGGCTTGTTGCAACTTCTGGCACTGTGTATCCAGCGCGCTTTGCCATGTAAGCAGCGGCAGCGCGGCCTCTGCCGGGCTTAACGGCGCGGGTAACGCCTGCCCGGCGGCATTAAAACTAAGGTTAATGGCATCGGCCTGCAACCAGGGCCGCACCTCGCTTAGCAAGGCTTCCGGCGTTTTGGCTATAGCACCCAGCGCCTGCAATACCATGCTGTCGGTTAAAGGATATAAAAACCGCCGCCAATAATCACAGGCCAGCGTATGCAGCAGTAACTGGTTGTCGTCGCTCAGCGCTTCGCCAAAGCGC
The DNA here is from genome assembly GCA_964511675.1 of uncultured Rheinheimera sp. Taxonomy (GTDB): domain Bacteria; phylum Pseudomonadota; class Gammaproteobacteria; order Enterobacterales; family Alteromonadaceae; genus Alishewanella. The sequence goes on along the minus strand of CAZEGA010000087.1, from coordinate 7,789 downwards.
ATGCCGGAGTCAAACGCATGTTCGGCCAGCATGCGCTGGCACCAGCCATGAATGGTAAAAATAGCGGCTTCGTCCATCCACTCGGCAGCGCTGCTTAAGCATGCGGCGCAGGCGGCGAATTGCTCAGGGCGGTAATCGGCCAGCAGGCGGCTTAACAACTCATCGCCGGTTGCGCCCTGCCGGAAAGCGGCAGCAGCTTCGACCAGCCGGGCGCGGATACGATCGCGCAGCTCGGCGGTGGCAGCGCGGGTAAAAGTGACGACTAATATTTCCGGTGGCAGCAAAGGCCGGATAAAACGGCTGTTGTCAGTACCGTGACCCAGTACTAAACGCAAATACAGCGCCGCCAGCGTATAGGTTTTGCCGGTACCGGCACTGGCTTCAATTAAGCGCTGGCCGCTAAGCGGAAAGGTTAACGCATCTAAAGAGTGCACCGTACTCATGCCGTTACTCCCTGACCCGGCTCTTGTGCTATTGGCGTTTGCAGCAGCGGGCCATACAGCTTTTGCGCCCAGTCGGCAAAACCGGCCCGCAGCAAACTGGCAAAATCCGGGTAATAGCGCTGCAGCTCGGGGGCAGCTTCTACCTCACCGCCAAAGTTATAGCCGCCCTCAAACAGCTCGCGGCATTTGGCTTCGTTCTGGGTCTGGACAAAACACAGCGCGGTTTTCGGCATTAGCGGCAGCGGCTGCGCCAGGCCCTGTTGCCAGTATTGCACTAACGCCTCCAGCTGTGCGCTGGCGATACCCTGCTGCTGTGGCAGCAGCTGCACCGCATCGTCCAGGCCATACTGATAAGTGCTGACTGCCTCGCCCTGGGCATTGGCCGCCAGTTGCTGCAGCCAGGCACTGCGCAGCGTATGCCAGCGCAACTCGCCTTTGTTGCGGATGGCCGTGGGCCGCAGCAGCAACAGCGCCTGCTGCCCGGCCGGGTTCTGGTACAGATTGCCCAGGCTGTCGTGCAGCGGGATACCCGCCGGGTTAAGCGATAACCCAAGCGGGGTGGCGCGGCGCTGCCAGTCGATACCCGCCGCCCGGTAGCGGGCAAACACGACTTTGGCTTCACGGCCAATTTCGGCGCCAGACAGCTGACCAAACAGCGCCAGCGGCAGTCTGGCCTCGCGCGCCAGCTGCGCGACAGCGGCATCGACATCCAGCTCTGGCTGTGCCAGTAACTGCTCAAGCAGTTGTTGCTTTAACTGGTACAGCTCAAGGGTATTCAGCACAAAGGGCTCGGTATCTTCTGCGGCCAGCCCGGCGGAATAAAACCGGGTTTTAAAGCGCTGGTTTAAATAATACCGGCACGGGTTGGCGAGAAAATCATCCAGCTGGCGCAAACTCAGCATTGGCAACTCGACAGCGGCGGCTGTAGCGGTAATGATTGCCGGTGCGGCCTGATGTGCCGCCTGCCATTCATGGGCGTAGGTAGCGTAATCGCCGTTAAAGTAATGCTGCGAGAACGGCTGCAGCGGGTAGCTGCGGCTCAGCGCCTGGGACACCCGCTGCCCCGAGGGATGCCGCCAGCCGCTGTCGAGTAAATCTGCCAACTGGCTTAACAACACGCTGGGCGGCAGCACGCTGTTATTGCGGATATCGCGGCCTACCCAGCTTAAGTACAGCGCGGCACGTGCACTTAACAGCGCCTCTAAAAACAGGTAGCGGTCGTCATCGCGCCGCGAACGATCACCGGGGCGGTAGTCATTGGCCATCAGGTCAAAATCGTCACGCATGCGCGAGCGCGGGTAATCGCCATCGTTCAGGCCCAACAGGTAAATACGCTGAAACGGTATGGCGCGCATGGGCATCAGGGTAGAAAACGTCAGGCTGCCGGCGAGAAAACGCTGGCTTAAACCGCTGCTGCCGGCCTGCTCCAGCCAGGCATCGCGTAGTACCGCCAGTTGCACCTCGCCGTTAAAATCGCCGCTTTGGGCAGCACTGACCAGCTGCGCTATGCCCTGCGTCAGCCGGGCGTAAATCAGCTGGTCCTGCTCGTCAGTAAAATCAAACAGGCTGTGCAGCAAGCCATCGTCACTGAGCAGTAACTGCTGCCAGCCGGGTAACGTGCGACAGCTATTCTGGCTCAGCAACACATGCCAGCGCTTTAGCTGCTGGATAAACTGCAGCAAGGGGCCAAGCTCTGCCGCCGCCAGACCGGCCACTTCGGCATAGGGTGCCCGGCCCTGCCATAACGGCACATCGCCAATGGCAAAACCGAGCAGCATGCGCTCGATGGCGAACATCCAGCTGTAGCTGCTACCGGGGGCGGCTAAATCCAGGCTGGCACGCTGCTCGCTGTCCAGCCCCCAGCGCACGCCGGCTTCGCTAAGCCATAACCGCAGCTGCGGCAAGGCGTCGCTGCTGATACCAAAGCGGCGCTGGATCGCCGGCACATCTAATAAATCGCACACTTCACTTAAGGTAAAGCGCTGGCCGGGTAAATCCAGCAGGTATTCCAGCGCCAGCATTAACGGCTGGCTGCCGCGCAGGCTCTGATCGGCCAGGGTATAGGGTAGAAAGCGCGCATCGTCCTGCGCCAGGCGGCCAAATACGGCATGTACATGGCTTTGGTACAGGCTGATATCCGGCGTCATGATGATCACATCCCGCGGCTTCAGTGCCGGATCGGCGGCAAAGGCGGCGATCAGGTTATCCTGCAGGATCTCCACCTCGCGCTGGCGGCTGTGGGCAATATGAAAGCTGATGCTGGTATCGTCCGCACTTAGCAGACGCGGCGGCACAGCTGTCGGGTTAAGCTGCAGAATATCCTGCTGCAGTTGCGCCAGCAGCGGTAAGCGGCTGATGTCGCTGGCAGGTTCGGAGAATAAATCAATACGGCCGTTAAACCAGTGCCGGTAGTGCTCGCTCTGGTCGAACTGATCGAGCAGGCTGATATAGTCACGCCCCTGCTTACCTAAACTGGCCAACAGCACCGGCGCATGCAGATACAAGGCATCCGTATCCAGCTGTGGCGGCAGGCCGGGTTTACGGCCATGGCGCTTTTGCGCCGCGCGTATTTCATCTTTGGCATGGGTAATATCGCCCCAGAAATGGCGGCACGGGTTAAGTACCGTTAACAGCACCTGGCGCTGTGCACCCAGTGCCGCCAGCAATTCTACCGTTTGCTGCGGCAGGGAGGATACGCCAAACACCACTATGCGATCGGGCAGTAAATCCGGCCGTTGCAGCTTGCCCTGCTGTAGTGCAGCCAACGCCATAGTGTGCACATCGGCCCGGCTGGAAAACGCCATATCGCCACACAGCGCCGCTAGCTGGCTTTGCAACAAACGCCACAGTGCCGGTTGCCATAGCTGATCGGCCGGCACCCGTTGTTTTTTGCTGTTGGGTAATACATCAGTGCCGTTACGCCAGCTTTGCAGCCAGTCGGCACGATAGACCTGATACTGGTCAAATAAATCGGCCAGCCTCAGCGCCAGCTGGTAGCTTTTGCGGCCATCGCTGTCATCCTGCAAATAGCGCTGCAGCGGCTGATACACCACCTCAGTAAGCTGCGGCAGCAGGCCAAGCAGGCGCCAGCTCAGGTTAATTTTGTCGTACGGCAGGCTTTTGGGAATAGTATCGCCCAGCACAGCGCGGTACAGCTGCCAGACAAACTGGTTCGGCAGTTCTACCTTCAGCCCGGAGGCAATACCGGGGTGGCCGTTGGCGGTTTCGGCCAGGGCCATTTTCAGCCACTGGGCTATACCGTTACTTTGTACCAGAATTTGCTCTGTGCCCAGCACCGGCAGCGGGTGCTTACTTAACCACTGCACCAGCAACTCGCGCAGGGTTTCCAGCTGATTGGCGTGGATCACAACAAAACCGGCTTCTGGCATGCGAATTCTCAGCTAAAACAAGATGCTGGCAGGTTAGCACAGCGGCCTGCTTTTGAGAACGCGCCAGGAGGGCAAGCCCGGGCGATAAATTACCCGCTACGGGCATTCAGCGCAGACAGCAGCACTGAATTGTTTTAATCTGCATATCATAACCAGCACATTACGTTAAGCATACAAGGCCTTACTATGACATTGCGCACCCTTATCGGCACTACTTTGTTAGCCTGTTTCAGCCTGAGCAGCCAGGCAAACAGCCCGGATAGTACAGCAGTACATGCCCTGACCCTGGCTGAAACCAATAAACTGGTGGCCCTGCCATTACATTGTGTTGAAACACCGTACCCGTACAAAACCGGCATAGTACTGGGCAGCGCTGCCGACTTACAGCAGCCCTCGCTACTACACCCGGTGTTTTACGGTTGTTTCGACTGGCACAGTGCCGTGCACGGTTACTGGTCGCTGGTCACCTTGCTGCGCCAGTTTCCCGGCCTGGCACAGGCAGACGACGTCAAAGCCATACTTAAGCGCAATTTAACCGCCGACAAAGTCGCGCGTGAAGTGGCCTTTTTCAGTAAAGACATTAATGCCTCGTTCGAGCGCACCTACGGCTGGGCCTGGCTGCTAAAGTTATCGGACGAACTGCATACCTGGCAGGATCCCATCGCCAAAGAACTGGCGGCTAATTTACAGCCGCTGGCCGACCTTATCGTTGCGCGCTATATCAGCTTTTTACCGCGGCTGCTGTACCCCATTCGTGTCGGCGAGCATACCAACACCGCTTTTGGCTTAAGTTTCGCCTATGACTATGCCGTAAACCACCAGCACACAGCACTACAGCAGTTAATTGCCGAACGCGCTAAAGCGTATTTTCTGCAGGATAAACACTGCCCGATCAGCTGGGAGCCCAGCGGTTATGATTTTATCTCGCCCTGTCTGGAAGAGATTGGCCTGATGCAGCGCATTTTGCCAGCCGGGCAATTTTTAGTCTGGTTAAACGGTTTTATGCCGCAACTGGCCAATCCGGCGTATCAGTTAGCAGTGGGCAAAGTCAGCGACAGAACTGATGGTAAGCTGGTGCATCTGGACGGGTTAAATTTCAGCCGCGCCTGGAACCTGTATGCGCTGGCCAACCAGTACCCGCAGTACGGCCATTTACGCCATATTGCCGGGCAGCATCTGGCACATTCCTACCCCAACCTGATAGGCGACAGCTACGAAGGCGGCCACTGGCTGGGCAGTTTTGCCATTCATGCCTTAAACAGCGCTAAGCAGTAGCGCTGTTTAAACATCAGACGGTTTTTTATTCGTGAGGGGAGCGCTTATTCACCACCACCGGCACGTTCTTTCAGTACACCCACTAACGGTGCTGCACCAAAGCCATTGGCCTCTGCCCAGGCAATATCACCGGAGCCGGCTACGGCAGAGCCTGGTAATTGCTTAACGATAAACTCGCCAACGTCATTTGCATTGTTTTTCAGGGCATGCCGGATCAAACTCTGGCCGTTACATACCACACCATCGTAAATATTACGCAAGCGCAGGCGATAATCGCTCAGTACTTTACGCAGACGATTCTTATCGTCAGCAGCTACATAGTCACACATAGAAGCAGCCAGTTGATCATCGGCTACCGCTGCAGGTGCAGCCAGCAGGGTTAATGTTACTGCGGCACCACATAATAAAGTTGGCACTAATCTCATGTACTACTCCTCACTGAACTTAAGCTGATCCATCTTAACAAGATGTCCTGACAGGTGCAAACCAGCCACAGTCAGTCTATACGCTGTAAGCTGATAAAACGACAATGATACGGGTTATGCTCATCGGCTAAATGTAACACGTCTTCGGTCAGTTGCCACTGCCCGGCCTGCTGGTAATCCGGAAAATAGGCATCCCCCTCTGTGGTCAGGTCGATTTCAGTCAGATACAACCTGTCTGCCAGCGGCAGGCATTGCCGGTAAATTTCGCCACCACCTATCACCATTACCTCGGGCTGTCCTGCCAGCAGGCTAAAAGCCTGCTCCAGGCTGTTAACCCAGTCGGCGCCCTTTGTCTCAGGCGGTACAGTACGGCTGATAACCACATTGCGCCGCCCCGGTAATACCCGACCTATAGATTCAAAGGTTTTGCGCCCCATAATCACAGGCTTACCCAGGGTAATCTGTTTAAAATGACGTAAATCTGCCGGTAAATGCCACGGCATCTGGTTAGCACGGCCGATAACGCGGTTTGCTGCCATGGCCGCAACCATCGAAATGATCATGCCCCAACCTTAACGCTGATAAATAACTTCAACATCATAATCATCGTCGTCGAAATCATCGTCATCGTCGTCTTCATCAATCACGTGTTGTATGTCGATGGGAGAATCATCCCATTTAAAGTTTACCGGATCGGCAATTTGTTCACTCACCGGCTCAACTGGCAACAGCTCGATATAATTCAGAATATCCGCCGCCAGGCGTTCGGTATTGGTACGGCTGGCAGCCGCAATGCTACACACCGGGCCGTCCCAGTCCAGCGCACTGATCACGCTGGCGATAATGTCATCCAGCTCATCTTCCAGCACCAGATCCAGCTTATTGAATACCAGCCAGCGGGGTTTACCTGCCAGCTTGTCACTGTATTTCGCCAGCTCATTAACGATAGTCAGCGCATTCTCTGCCGGATCTGAACCATCGGCTGGCAACACATCAACAACATGCAGTAATAAACGGCAACGCTCCAGGTGTTTCAAAAACTGAATACCCAGACCTGCGCCTTCAGCAGCACCTTCAATTAAGCCGGGAATATCGGCAATCACGAAAGAACGGTGCGATTCCACCCGCACAACGCCCAGATTAGGCACCAGCGTAGTAAAAGGATAATCGGCAACCTTAGGTTTAGCGGCGGATACAGCCCGGATCAACGTCGATTTACCCGCATTCGGCAACCCCAGCAGGCCGACATCGGCCAGGAGTAACAGCTCCAGCCGGATATTGCGGATTTCACCCGGTGTGCCATTGGTTTTTTTGCGCGGTGCCCGGTTAGTACTGCTGGCAAAGCGGGCATTGCCCAAGCCATGCCAGCCACCTTTAGCTACGCGCAGGCGTTGCCCATGTTTGGTCAGATCGCCAATCACTTCGTCCGTATCCACATCTACGGCCCGGGTCCCCACCGGCACCCGCAGTTCGAGATCAGCGCCACGCTTACCGGTGCAGTTGGTACTGCCGCCGTTCTCGCCACGTTCGGCACTGTGATACTTTTCAAACTGATAATCTACCAGCGTATTCAGGTTTTCATCCGCCAGCAGATAAACATCGCCGCCATCGCCGCCATCGCCGCCATTCGGTCCGCCTTTGGAGACAAACTTTTCCCGCAAAAAACTGATAATACCGTTACCGCCATCGCCGGCTTCCACTCGGATTATCGCTTCATCAACAAACTTCATTTCGGCTGTCCTGATTACGCAGATTAAAACCAGCTCATATACACTGGCGGTAAGTATAACTTAGGTTATTGAATGATGTCGGGAAAATCGCCCCCGACCAGCAACCGCTAATAAAAAACCCCGCACCAGGCGGGGTTCTTCAGAAGCGGATCAGCTTATTCGCTAACGATGCTGACGAACTTACGGTTGTGCTCGCCTTTTACTTCAAACTTAACTTTACCGTCAGTTAAAGCAAACAGCGTATGGTCTTTACCGATACCGACATTCACACCAGCGTGGAACTTGGTGCCGCGTTGACGCACAATGATGTTACCAGCCAATACAGATTCGCCACCGAAACGCTTAACACCTAAACGTTTAGCTTCTGAATCGCGACCGTTACGGGTGCTACCTACACCTTTCTTACTTGCCATGTGTCGATACTCCTGTTACGCGCTGATGCTGGTAATTTTCACTTCAGTGAACCACTGACGGTGGCCCATCTGCTTGCGTGAATGCTTACGACGACGGAATTTAACGATTTTGAT
>CAZEGA010000086.1:10128-11247 GCA_964511675.1 uncultured Rheinheimera sp. | reverse complement strand
TGGAGCGCGAGCGCGGTATTACCATTAAAGCGAAAAGTTTGACGTTAAACTACCGGGCAGATGATGGCGAAATTTACCAGCTTAACTTTATTGACACCCCGGGCCATGTCGACTTTACCTATGAAGTGAGCCGCTCGCTGGCCGCCTGTGAAGGCGCGCTGCTGGTTGTCGATGCCGGGCAGGGCGTGGAAGCCCAGACAGTGGCTAACTGTTACACCGCGCTGGAGATGAATTTAGAAGTATTGCCGGTGCTGAACAAGATTGACCTGCCGCAGGCCGATCCGGAGCGGGTAGCAGAAGAAATTGAAGATATTATCGGTATTGAGGCTATAGGGGCTGTGCAGTGCTCTGCCAAAACCGGCCTGGGTATCAAAGATGTGCTGGAAACCATTGTTAAAAAGATCCCGCCGCCGGAAGGTGAACCAGAGCAACCAACCCAGGCGCTGATTATTGATTCCTGGTTTGATGCCTATCAGGGCGTAGTGTCGCTGGTCCGGGTGAAACACGGCAGCATCAAAGCCAAAGACAAAATTAAAGTGATGTCGACCGGCCAGACTTACGAAGTGGATAAAGTGGGGCTCTTCAGCCCGAAAGCGACGGACACCGGCGAGCTGAAAACCGGCGAAGTTGGCTTTGTGATCGCCGGTATTAAAGAAATTAAAGGCGCACCGGTAGGTGATACGCTGACGCTGGCGAAAAACAGTGCCGATAAACCATTACCTGGTTTTAAACGCATTAAGCCGCAGGTGTATGCCGGGGTGTTTCCGGTATCGAGCGATGATTACGAAGACTTCCGTGATGCGCTGGCAAAATTAAGCCTGAATGACTCGTCGCTGTTTTACGAGCCGGAAAACTCCGGAGCCCTCGGTTTTGGCTTCCGGATCGGTTTCCTTGGTATGCTGCATATGGAGATCATCCAGGAGCGGTTAGAGCGTGAATACGATCTGGATCTGATCACCACCGCGCCAACAGTCGTGTACGAAGTCGTGAAAAAGAACGGCGATATCGTGATGGTGGATAACCCCAGCGCGCTGCCAGCGGTAAACGACATTGACGAAATTCGTGAGCCTATCGTCGAAGCACATATCCTGGTGCCGCAGGAATACCTGGGTAACGTGA
>CAZEGA010000086.1:8055-10118 GCA_964511675.1 uncultured Rheinheimera sp. | reverse complement strand
ATCGAAAAACGTGGTACGCAGACCAATATGCTGTACCACGGCCGCCAGGTGGCGGTTACGTACGAGCTGCCGATGGCCGAAGTGGTGATGGATTTCTTCGACCGGTTAAAATCAACCAGCCGTGGCTATGCGTCACTGGATTACAGCTTTAAACGGTTTCAGGTGTCGAATATGCAGCGGGTGGATATCCTGATCAACGGCGAGCGGGTCGATGCGCTGGCCATTATCAGCCATATTGATTTTGCCCAGGGCCGCGGCCGCGAGCTGGCAGAAAAACTGAAAGAGCTGATCCCGCGCCAGATGTTCGATATCGCCATTCAGGCGGCAATTGGTAACCATGTCATTGCCCGCACCACTATCAAGCAAATGCGTAAAAACGTACTGGCCAAATGTTACGGTGGTGACGTCAGCCGGAAGAAAAAGCTGCTGCAAAAGCAGAAAGAAGGTAAAAAGCGCATGAAGCAGGTGGGTAATGTTGAGGTGCCGCAAGAGGCCTTCCTGGCCATTCTGAAAGTAGGTAAATAATAAGGGTTTGACATGGCAGGTTATTTTGCAATTTTACTGGTACTGCTGACACTCGCCTGTGGCCTGATCTGGCTGCTGGATAAATTTGTGCTGGCACCGAAGCGGCAGCAACGACTGGCTACAGCGCAGACTGCCGCCGGTGGCCAGTTGTCGCTGGACGCGTCAGCAGCAGTATTGAAGGAACCCCAACTGGTAGAGACGGCAAAGTCTGTTTTTCCGGTTATTGCCCTGATCACCATTTTCCGCTCTTTTATTTATGAGCCGTTCCAGATCCCGTCCGGCTCTATGATGCCCACACTGCTGGTCGGTGATTTTATTCTGGTGGAAAAGTTTTCCTACGATATTAAAGATCCGGTATGGCGCAAAACGCTGTACAGCAACAACAAGCCACAGCGTGGTGATGTGGCGGTATTTAAATACCCGGAACAACCCACGGTTGACTACATTAAACGTGTTATTGGGGTGCCCGGCGACAGGGTTATTTACCGCAACAAGCAACTGTTTATTGAAAAAGCCTGTAGTGCAGGGCAGCAAGCCGGTTGTGGCAAGCTGGAAACGGTGCCGCTGACGCTGAAAAACGAAGGCGAGTTTTATCAGGAGTTGTACCCGCAACGGCGCTATACCGAGCAACTGGCAGAGGTGGCGCATGATATTCTGCAAACCCCTGCCAAGCGCGAGCACATGGAATTTTTCTATAAACAGCACAATACGGCGATAGATGAATTTATTGTCCCGCCAGGCCATTATTTTGTGCTGGGTGATAACCGTGATAACAGCCGTGATGGTCGTTTCTGGGGCTTTGTGCCTGAAGAAAATCTGGTCGGTAAAGCGGTGTTTATCTGGATGAGTTTTGAATTTAATGATGACCCGAACAGCTGGTTACCCGGCTGGATACCAACCGGTGTACGGTTTGAGCGGCTTGGCGCTATTCACTAGGCCGCGGCGTCACTTTGTTAAGAGACAGGCATGCAAAAATCGTTAACTCCCCTGATGGCCCGGCTGGGCCATCAGTTTCAACAACCGGCGCTGCTGGAGCAGGCCCTGACGCACCGCAGTTGCAAAGGCCAGCACAATGAGCGGCTGGAATACCTCGGCGATGCCGTTCTCAGTTTAGTGGTCGCTGAAACCCTGTACGGCAACTTTCCCAAAGCCCGTGAGGGGGATCTGACGCGGATGCGGGCCGCCCTGGTTAAAGGCGTCACCCTGGCAGAGATAGCGCAGGAGCTGTGTTTGTCGGAATACCTGCGGCTGGGGCCGGGAGAGCTGAAAAGCGGCGGTTTTCGCCGCGAATCTATCCTGGCCGATGTGGTTGAAGCCATTTTGGGCGCCATTTACCTGGATGCCGGCATGACCGCGTGCAAAGCGCGTATCCTGCTGTGGTTTGGCAGCCGGCTGGAGAGCATTACCCCCGGCGAGCAGAAAGACTCGAAAACCCTGTTGCAGGAATACCTGCAGGGGCTACGCTTAGCCTTGCCGGTGTACGATGTTATTGCCACTGTAGTCGAGGCGCACCAGCAAACCTTTACTGTGCGCTGTAC
>CAZEGA010000086.1:0-8045 GCA_964511675.1 uncultured Rheinheimera sp. | reverse complement strand
CACGCCGCAAGGCAGAGCAGGACGCCGCTCATCTGGCGCTGGAAAAAATCAAGCATGACAGATAACAGCCAAACCCCTACTTATGCTGCCCTGGTCGCCATTGTGGGCCGGCCTAATGTCGGCAAGTCTACCTTACTGAACAAGCTGGTCGGGCAGAAAGTCAGTATTACCTCGAAAAAACCGCAAACCACGCGTCACCGCATTGTCGGCATCGACACCCGCGATAACTGCCAGACGGTGTATGTTGATACGCCGGGGCTGCACAGCGAAGAAAAGCGCGCCATTAACCGGCTGATGAACAAAGCGGCTGCCAGCTCTATTCTGGATGTTGAGTTTGTGCTGTTTGTCGTCGAAGGCACGCGCTGGACCGATGATGACCAGATGGTGTTAAACCGCCTTGTCGCCGCGAAAAAACCGGTGATCCTGGTGGTAAACAAAGTGGATTTGTACCGTGATAAAGACACCTTGCTGCCGCACCTGCAGTGGCTGGGCAGCCAGCTGAATTTTATTGATGTGGTGCCACTGTCGGCGGAAACCGGCGATAACGTCGACGCCCTGCGCACTGTGGTGCAAAAGCATTTACCGCGTTGCGAGTTTTTCTTCCCGGACGATTATGTCACCGACCGCTCGATGCGTTTTATGGCGGCAGAAATTGTGCGCGAAAAGCTGATGCGTTTTCTCGGTGATGAGCTGCCGTACTCGGTGACGGTGGAAATTGAGCGCTTTAAGTGGGAAGAGAAACATTACCATATCGCCGCCCTGGTGCTGGTAGAGCGCGACAGCCAGAAAAAAATGGTGATCGGCAATAAAGGTGAACGGATAAAAACCATCGCCACCGAAGCGCGGCTGGATATGGCCGCTATGCTGGAGCAGCCGGTGTTTTTGCAGGTGTGGGTGAAAGTGAAATCCGGCTGGGCCGACGACGAGCGGGCACTGCGCAGCCTGGGCTATGGCGAAGATTAACGACAGTGATGCCCGCAGCGCTTTGGCCCGGCTATATCCTGCATAGCCGCCCGCTGGGCGAAGACAAGCTTATTTTACAGTTATTGCTGGCAGAGCATGGCCGTTTGTCGGCCGTGGTGCGCAAAAAGCAGGGCAAGCGCCGTCTGGCGTTGCAGCCGTTTCAGTTATTCATGCTGCAACTTGCCGGCCGTACTGAACTGAAAACCGTGCGTACTATAGACGAAGCCGGCCCGGCGCTGCTGTTGCATGGTACCGTGCTGTACAGTGGTTTATACCTGAATGAGCTGGTTTGCCGCTTATGGCCGGACAACCTGGCGTCTGAGCAACTATTTGCGCTGTACCGGCACAGTTTGCAGGAGCTGGCAGCCGTGCAGCAGGCCGGTGCTGAACTGGAGCCCTGCCTGCGCCGGTTTGAGTTTGCTTTGCTGGCCGAGCTGGGCCAGCCGGTAGACTGGTACTGCGATGCCACAGGGGCCGTGCTGTCAGCACAGCTGCAGTACCAGTGGCAGCATGAACAAGGCTTTGTGGCCGCTGCCCAGGGTTACCCCGGTGGCCACTTGCTGGCGATAGCCGAAAATAACTGGCAGCACAGTGACACCCGCCGGATCGCAAAATTGTTAAGCCGGCAGTTGCTGGCACCGCTGCTGGGGGCCAGGCCTTTAGCCAGCCGGGCTTTATTTGAACAACGTTAAGCTGATGTTTGGAGTCAGACATGTCTAATCCTGTTTATCTTGGTGTGAATATCGACCATGTTGCCACGCTGCGTCAGGCGCGGGGCACTTACTACCCGGAGCCGGTGCATGCCGCCCTGGTGGCAGAGCAGGCCGGGGCCGACGGGATTACCGTGCACCTGCGTGAAGACCGGCGCCATATTACCGATCGTGATGTGTTTATCCTGCGTGATACCCTTGCCACCCGGCTGAATTTTGAAATGGCGGTCACCGATGAAATGCTGGCTATTGCTGCCAGGTTAAAGCCGCATTTTGCCTGCTTTGTGCCGGAAAAACGCCAGGAGCTGACCACAGAAGGCGGGCTGGAAGTGGCCGGTCAGCTCGGCCGTATCACCGATGCGGTAAACCAGCTGCGTGAGCATAATATCCTGGTGTCGCTGTTTATTGACGCCGACAAGGCGCAAATTGACGCCGCCGCCAGGGCCGGCGCGCCCTATATTGAAATTCATACCGGTAAATATGCCGAAGCCAGGGATGCCGCTGTACAGGCGGCCGAGCTGCAACGCATCAGTGATGCGGCGGCTTATGCGTCATCGCTGGGGCTTATCGTCAATGCCGGTCATGGCCTGCATTACCATAATGTGCAGCCTGTTGCGGCTATACCGCAGATGTACGAGCTGAATATCGGCCATGCTATTGTCGCCCGGGCGGTATTCAGCGGTCTGGATGCGGCGGTGCGGGAAATGAAGCGGCTGCTGACAGAGGCGCGCCGCTAACATGGCGATTGCCGGCCTGGGCACCGATATTGTCGATATTGCCCGCATTGAACAGAGCCTGGGCCGCAGCCCGGCATTGCTGAAACGGGTGCTGACAGCCGACGAGCAGCTGATATTCCTGCGCCTTGAGCAGCAGCATCCGGCCAATGCCGCCCGCTATTTTGCCAAGCGCTTTGCGGCCAAAGAGGCGGCAGCCAAGGCATTGGGTACCGGCATTGGCCGTGGTGTGTCGTTTCAGCATTTTAGTGTCAGCAATAATACTGACGGCGCGCCGCAGCTGGCGCTAAGCGGCTACGCGGCTGAACTGGCAGCCAAGCTTGGCGTGACGCAGGTATGGCTGTCTATTACCGATGAGCAGGCGTATGCCGCCGCTACGGTGATCCTGGAGCGCTGACGCTTTACCAGCTCCAGTGCTGGCCTTCCTGCCACAGCGCCAGCAGTACATCATCCAGCTCCAGCAGTTCCGGCTCCAGTTCCGGCAGGGTTTTGCCTTGTTTCAGCTGGGTTTCCAGCAACTCGGCCAGCTGCTTCAGCCGTGGTACGCCGGTATAGCAACAGGCGCCGTGCAGCTTATGCACATGCTGCAGCATCTGTTGCGGGTCGTCTTCATGCTGTGCCTGCTGCAGTGCGTGCCGGGTGGGGGCTATGCTGTCCAGCAGCATTTGCAGCATATCTTTTACCAGCGCGTGTTTGCCGCCGGCCCTCTCCTGCGCCTGTGTCCAGTCGATCAGCTGGCTGGCGGGCCATGCCGGTGCAGTGCTATGGCGTAGCGCCGGGCAGAACTCCTGCAGGCTGCAATACAGCATGGTTTCATCCAGCGGCTTACTTAAAAACTCATTAAAGCCCAGCGTTAATAAGCGGGCGCGTTCGCCGTCGCTGGCCTGTGCCGTTACGGCAATGACCGGCGTGTGTTCGTTCAGCGAACTTTGCCGTATGCGCTGGCAGGCGGTAATGCCGTCCATCACCGGCATATTAATATCCATAAAAATGATGTCATACGCATGCTGGGTGGCTTTGTGCCAGGCTACTGCACCGTCGCGGGCAGAGTCTATCTGCTGGACATGCTCTGCCAGCAGGGTATTGATCAGCTTCAGGTTAGCGTCGTTGTCGTCCACCGTCAGCACTTTAAGGTTACTGCGGGTGCTGCTTACCTGCAGCAGCTGCGCCTGCTGCTGTTGCAGGTAGGGTGCGCTGAGTGTTGCGGCCAGTTTACGGATATGCGGTGGCTTGGACAGTACCGCATCGGCACCACTGTTGAGCAGGGTTTCGCGCAGGTGTGGCGACAGGGTGTTTACCAGCACACAGTTGTGATCACACTGGCGGCTGATTTGCTCTATCAGCGCTATGACCTGGTTCACCTGGTTGAGCGCAATAGTGCGGCCGATCAGGCCGATATCATAACGCTGCTGCTTGGCCAGTGCCTGCTGTAACTGGCCTTTGGTGGCGCAGGCTGTGACCTGCAAGCCCCAGCTATGCAGCAGGCTTAAGGTGGCTTCACGCGAATGTTGCTGCGGCTCAAAATATAGTAACTGTTTGTTTTCCAGCATGTCCGTTGGCAGGTTTTCTGCTACCGACAGCTGATGGCGCAGGCATTTAATGGTAAACCAGAAGGTGGAGCCTTCTGCTTCGCGGCTTTCAAAGCCGATATTGCCCGCCATCGCCTTAACCAGGCGCTGGGAAATCATCAGGCCTAAACCGGAACCGGACTGATGGCTGCGCTCAGCCGATGGGCTGAACCCCTGAAACAGCAGGCTTTGTTGTTGTTCGCTGATGCCGCGGCCGGTATCTTGCACCGAACAGTGCAGTATTAACTGATCTTCGTTCAGCAAGGTGGCCGACACCCGGATCACTATGCTGCCGTGATCGGTAAATTTAATGGCGTTGCCGGCAATATTCATCAGAATTTGCGTAAAGCGCGCCGGATCTGCCACCACATCGTCCGGACAGGACGGCTCGACCAGCAGCACCAGTTCCAGCTGTTTGTCAAAGGCGTTGGCGGCCAGCAGTTCGGTCGCGTCGTGCAGTAAGTCACGCAGTGAAAACGGCTCCGGATTAATGGATAAGCGGCCTTCTTCCAGTTTGGAAAAATCCAGTACATCGTTCACCAGATGCAGCAAACTGTTGGCAGATTTCTGAATAGTGGTTAAGTAATCCTGTTGTGCGCCGGACAAGCGGGTTTTCAGCAACTGCCGGGTAAAACCGATGACGCCGTTTAGCGGGGTGCGCAGCTCATGGCTCATTTTGGCCAGGAATTCTGACTTCTGCCGGTTTTCTTCCAGCGCTTTACGCCGGGCAAAATCCAGCTGGATATTCTGTACTTCCAGTTGCTCCATACTCAGCTGCAGATCGCCGGTTATCTGCTCAAATTGTTGCTGCGTGTCCTGTTGCTGTTCATGCAGCGTCTGGCCCAGTTGCTGCAATGCCTGCTGCAGGGCCGTTAATTCAGCCACTGTGCTGTGGATTGTGCCGGCAGGTATGTCGCCGCGGGCCAGTTGCTGTACCTGCTGCTGAATATGCTGCAGCGGCCGCAGCAGCCTGCGCAGCAGCCACAGGGCCGGCAGGCTGACCAGCAGCAGGCTGCCAAGTGTTAACAGCAGGCTTTGCAGTATTGCCTGCTGTTGCTGCAGTTTGAGTTCTGCCAGTGATAATTGCAGCAACAGATAAGGGCTGTCGCCGGCGTGCAGCGGCATGTACAGCAGCAGGGTATTATCTTGTTGTTGCATCAGGCCTGTCGCTGGCAATACCGTACCGGGCGGTAAATACAGCCTACTGTTAAACTGCAGGGCATTGCTATGCAGCGGCGGCTCCTGCTGCCAAAGCAGGCTGATATTGCTGATATAAGGCGAGTTTTGGGTATGGGATTGCGCCAGCAAGGCCTGAAGGTTATCTGTGTCGTGTTGTTGCAACAGGGCATGGCTGCTCAGCGCCAGCGTCTGGCCAATCTGTTCTGCTTTGGCATAAAAAGAAAGTGCTAACTGCTGATGGCGAACATAGCTAAAATAACCGGCACAGAATACACTGAGCAGCAAGGCTGGCAGCAGGCTGCACAGTAATAACCAGGAACGCAAAGCCATTTTTGTCATTGATGCGGTGCTAACGTCAGATCCATGGCGCTGATAATGACACAACAGCGTCCGCTTGCCTATAACCGACAGAGAGCCCATGGTCAACATCTATAAAGCCAAAGCAAAACCCAGCCTGCAAGGCAAAATACTGAACCTGACTATCGACAGTGCCGACTATGAAGTGCAGGGCATTGGCCAGTATCAGCAAAAAATTGCCTTTGTTGCCGGTGCCTTGCCGGGTGAGCAGGTCCAGGCCAGAGTGATTGAAGACAAGGCCGGTTATGTAAAAGCGGTGGCGGTAAAAATACTGCGCCCGGCGCCGGAGCGGGTGGCGGCGCTATGTGAGTTTGCGGCAAAGTGCGGCGGTTGCCAGCTGCAGCACCTGAGTGCCGATACCCAGCGCCGGCTGAAGCAACAAGGTCTGGATAACTTGATCCGCCATCAGACCGGCCTGGCGGCTTTACCCTGGCAGCCGATGCTGAGCGCAGAGGACAGCGGCTACCGGCGCCGGGCCCGCATCGGCCTCTGGTTTGATAAAAAGCAGCGCCAGCTTACGGTAGGGTTTCGCCAGGCCGGAGATAAACAGCTGGCCGATGTGGCGCACTGCATGGTGTTGTCGCCGGTACTGGCGCCGGTATTTGCGGCATTGCGCCAGGTGGTGCCAACCCTGGCAGATCCTGCCGCGCTTACCCACACAGAAGTGCTGGATGCTGCCGGTAAAGCTTTTGTCATAGTGCGGCATGTTAAAGCGCTGACTGAGCAGGAAAAAGCCCGTTTTATTGCTGCCTGGCCAGAGGCGGTATGGCTGGGTGAGGCCGAACCCGGCCAGTATTGCTATTGGCAGCAGGAGCAGCCGGTAGCGCAGTATACGCTGCCGGCTCAGGGGCTGACCCTGCAGTTTGCGCCGGATGATTTTATTCAGGTAAACCAGGCAGTAAACCAGCAGATGGTCAGCCAGGCCCTGGACTGGCTGCAGGTTAACCGCGACGATACCGTACTGGACTTATACGCCGGGATGGGAAATTTTACCCTGCCGCTGGCACAGCGCGCCAAAACAGTGCGGGCGGTGGAAGGTGTTGCCAAAATGGTGCAGCAGCTGGCAACCAATGCTAAGTTAAACGGTCTTAGCAACGTGGCAGCCTGGCAGGCCGATTTGCATCTGCCCTGGCCGAAGGCACCATGGCACCAGCGCGATTACACCAAGGTGGTACTGGACCCGGCACGGGCCGGGGCGCAGGGGGCAGTGGAGCAGCTGGTAAAGCTAAAACCGGCACAGATATTGTACGTATCGTGCAACGCTGCAACCTTTGCCCGTGATGCCAGAGTGTTGCTGGCCGGTGGCTACCGTTTGGAAAAACTGGCAGGTATTGATATGTTTCCATACACCAGTCATCTGGAAGTTATGGCGTTGTTCAGCAGGCAGTAAACAGAGGGAACAGCAGATGGTCAGGGTTCGTCAGTCTCACAGTAATGAACATAACAGCAGCGAAACGCTGGAATGGTTATGTTCGCTTGGTTTGACTGAAAAAAAAATCAGCAGCTTAATGCAGGCAGCCGAGTGGCTGAAACAGCAGCAACTGTCGGACACCGAGCTGGCGGTGCGTACCGGCTGGGAAATGGTGGAAATTCTGGCCGAGCTGCGTATGGACGCCGACTCGTTGCTGGCGGCGTTGTTGTTTCCGTTGCTGGAGGCAGGGTTAGTCAGCACTGAACAGCTGGAGGCGGCTTTCTCTGCCAGTGTGCTGACGATGCTGCGCGCTGTGCAGCAAATGGAAGCCATCCGCACTATTCCGACCGGGCCTAACCAGAACGTTAATCCGCAGCAGGCGGATAACCTGCGCCGGATGCTGCTGGCAATGGTAGAAGATGTGCGCGCTGTCGTGATTAAACTGGCGGCACAAATTTGCTACCTGCGTGAAGTAAAAAACGCCGATGAAGAAACCCGGGTACTGGCAGCCAAAGAAACCAATGCCATTTTTGCGCCGCTGGCCAACCGTTTAGGCATAGGCCAGCTGAAATGGGAACTGGAAGATCTGGCCTTTCGTTACCTGCACCCGCAGCTGTATAAGCAAATTGCCAGCCTGCTGGAAGAAAAACGGCTGGACCGCGAGCAGTATATGCAGGATTTTGTTGCGGCCGTGCGGCAGAAAATGGCAGACGCCAACGTGCAGGCCGATGTTTACGGCCGGCCTAAGCATATTTTCAGTATCTGGAAAAAAATGCAGAAAAAGCAGCTGGCATTTGACCAGCTGTTCGATATCCGTGCGGTGCGTGTTATCACCGACCGGGTACAGGACTGCTACGGCGCCAGCTGGTGTGTACTATACCCAGCGCGCCGTAGCAGAAAAAAGGCGCGGCGAGCACGTCTACCGAGTAGTGTACCCGTTGAATAATAAGACTCAAAATCATGACGATGAGACCAATGAGATAGACCGATTTAATGCGCCCTTGGGGTAGCACCAAATAAAAGATAAACATGGTCGAACATCCAGACTCTGGTCATTGAGGAGAGGCACTAGAAGCGACGCCGCCATGCCAAGTCCTGCATGAGAAGGGAGATTAGAGCAGGT
>CAZEGA010000085.1:0-11285 GCA_964511675.1 uncultured Rheinheimera sp. | reverse complement strand
ATTTAATTATGGGCTGCGAGCGGCGCGTGGTGTACGACTTTGTCAACGTGATTAACGGCGAAGCCAATTTAAAACAAACGCTGATTAAAGATAAACGCATTGACAACCTGTTTATTCTGCCGGCGTCACAAACCCGCGACAAAGATGCCTTAACCAAAGAAGGCGTGGAAAAGGTATTACACGAGTTGGCCAAAGACTTCGACTTTATTTTGTGCGACTCGCCGGCCGGTATTGAAAGCGGCGCCATGATGGCGCTGTATTTTGCCGATGAAGCCGTGGTGGTAACCAACCCTGAGGTTTCCTCAGTGCGCGATTCAGACCGTATTCTGGGTATGCTGGCCAGCAAATCCCGCCGCGCCGAGCAAGGGCAGGATGCCATTAAAGAGCACTTGCTGTTAACACGCTACAACCCGGAGCGGGTAGAAAAAGGCGAAATGCTCAGTGTCGACGACGTAAAAGAAATACTGTCGATTGACCTGCTGGGTGTCATTCCCGAATCGCAGGCGGTACTTAATGCGTCTAACTCCGGCCAGCCGGTGATCCTGGATACAGACAGCGATGCCGGCCAGGCCTATTTAGATACGGTATCGCGCTTACTGGGTGAACAGGTGCCGTTCCGCTTTTTAACCGTGGAGAAAAAGGGCCTGTTTAAACGGATCTTCGGAGGATAACGGATGTCACTGCTGGATTATTTTCGTTCAAGTAAGAAAAACACCGCCAGCACCGCCAAAGAGCGGTTGCAGATCATCGTGGCCCACGAGCGCAAGCGCCGTAACAGCCCGGATTACCTGCCCCAGCTGGAGCGCGATATCTTAGAGGTGATCCGCAAATACGTGGATATTTCCCCCGAGCAAATCGCCGTATCACTGGAGCAGCGCGACGATGAACTGTCGGTACTGGAGCTGAATGTCACCTTCCCGGATGATAAGCGCTAGCCTTGCCTGTACCACAGCATATGCCGGCTAGCGACCTGTGATAAAAAAACCACCTCCATAGAGGTGGTTTTTTATATCTATCAAATAATTAACTTAGTAATACAGCTCCTCAAGCTTCGGCTGTATCGCTAAATTGCCGCCTATTTCAGCATCATCAGCGTCAAACGAGTTTAACGCATCAATTAAGCTGGCGTAGCGGGTATCGACGATAGTATCGGCCAGGCCCGTAACTGCCCAGCATGGCACACTTGCATTTGTTAATTGCGCGGTTTCTGTTACCTGCCCGACGACCTGAAGCTCAATACCGTGCAGTCGTTCGGTTTTTTCCAGTGCTATAACATCCTGCTGCTGCCTGCCGTTAGCTGAGTTGTCAGTTACCGGGTGCTCTGTATGCAGCTTAAACACCCGTCCAAGCTCAGTGAGTTCAACCGAGGCTTTTGGCATGTTAGCGGCCTGGTTAGCAGACACATCTGCCCATTGAGTTGAACGGATACCCGCCCTGTTATTATCAAACCACTGTAGCGGCAAGCCAGCTGCTGTTTCAGCCGCAACAAACTGCACACTTTGCATGCCTGCAGCCGGTAACTCAGAGGATATTGCCTCAAGCACAAAAGTTGCCGGCGCTGTCGACACCGCCGCATTTATTTCGCCGGCGCCAATAACCTGACCACCAGCGAAACCAATAGACGTTAGCTGATATTCGCTACCACCAAACCAGTTTTGCACTGTTACGGCATCACTGCCACCGGCAACCTGCAGCACCAGGTTATCGCCGTTACGGTAGTACTGCACATCCTCAGGGGTTATTCCTGCACCAAACAACAGCCGATCATTTTTACCCGCCGCAGGATCAAAATTATTAATTACATCCTGGCCATCCCCCAGCTCAAACAGGTAGCTATCATTACCACGCCCACCCAGCAGGTAATCGTTACCGGCACCGCCACGCAGCACATCGTTGCCATCACCGCCGTCAATAAAGTCAGCATCGGATGAACCGATAATGCTCTCAGCACCGGCAGTACCAACAAACACATTACCAAAAGCGCGTTCGTCCGGCAGGCCGCTGTACACCAGTGAGCCTTGCGGCGCAGGGTTAGCCAGGCCAAAGGCACCGAAGATCTGCTCTGCGCTAATCTGGCCGCCTGCGGCAAAACGTAGCGTTGGGATCACGTAATCCCCGCCCAGGAACCAGTTTTTAATGGTCAGCTTGTCGCTGCCACCGCCAATATTTAACACCAGATCATTACCCGATTTCATTAAACCACTGGCTACCTGGTTAAAGCTGATCCCTTCAAATAACAACTCATCGTCGCCACCACCGGTGTTATCAATAGTGTCATGGCCACCACCGGCACTGAACACATAAGTGTCATTACCGCGACCGCCAATCAGCAGGTCGTTACCGGCGCCGCCATGCAAGGTATCGTTACCGTGCGAGCCGGACAAGACATCTGCGGCCGCAGTGCCTGTCAGGGTATCGTTAGCGGCAGTACCGCTAATTTCATTCAACGCTGCGGTGCCCTCTGTCGGTATCGCCAAGCCAAAGGCACCAAAAATCTGCGCCGCGCTGATAGCACCACCGGTTTCAAACTCAATGTTTTCCACCAGATGATCACCGCCAAGGAAGAAGTTCGTCAGCGTGACACTGTTTGCCATGCTGCCATTTACTTTCAGGATCAGGTCATTGCCGCTTTTGGTTAAACCTGACGCCACCTGGTTAAAGGTAATGCCGTTACTGAAGATCAGCTTGTCAGTACCGCCCTGCTCGGTAATTACATCCTGCCCGGAGTGGTAAATATAAGTATCATTGCCCGTACCACCGAACAAACGGTCATTGCCTGCCAGGCCACTGAGCTCGTCATCACCGGCGCCTCCGAGCAACACATCATTACCACTGCTGCCGGTCAGCTGATCATTGCCACCCAGGCCCGGTGTTATATCATCGTCCTGATCCTGGCCGCCATCGTCATCACCAGGGTCAGCCGGGTCAACAGGCTCGGTTGGATCGGCCGGGTCTGTTGGCTCTGCAGGATCAGTTTCATTTGCGGCATCAACCAAGCCGGCAATATGTTCAGCAGTCAGCATATAGCCACCACTGGGCTGCACATAACTGATGGCGGCATCACCCCCCTGAAAGTGGTTAAGCACCCGCACACTTTGCGTTGAGTTATTGTCTACCAGGATCAGCAAATCATCGCCATCGCGGCTAAAGCTTAAACGCGAGACATCTATGCCGTTGCTAAAGAAAATGCCATCAAAACCACCGCCGCGGTTATCAATGCTATCCTGGCCGGCGCCGGGGTTATACACGTACTTGTCATCACCGGCACCGCCCGCTAACAGGTCATTGCCCGTGCCGCTCACCAGCGTATCGTTGCCATCACCGCCATACAGCTTGTTATTGCCACCGCGACCATCAATATAATCGTCACCGGCTTCGCCATAAATCACATCATCCTGGCTGGCAGAACCAAATAAGGTGTCGTTACCGGCCGTACCCAGGGTAACCAGCATGGTTTCTACCTGCTCAGCACTAAGCTCGCTGCCATCGGCAAAACTCAGCACATTCAGTTTGTAATGCGCAGAGCCGGCAAACCAGTTTTGTACGGTAATACTGTCGCTGCCATTGCTATGGCGGATCAGTAAATTCTGGCCCTGGCGGATAAAACTCAGCTCAGCGGCCACAATACCCTCGCCAAACTGCAGCGTATCAAACGAGGCAGCAACATTGCTGTACGCCTCGCCTTGCCGGCGTTCAATAATCAGGTCTTCGCCATCGCCCAGGTTAAAGATATAGCTATCATCGCCAAAGCCGCCGTAAATAGTATCGTTACCTTTACCCCCCTCCAGCGTGTTGCTGTTTTGCGTCCAGGCATGGCTGTAAGCAATTAAGGTATCGTCACCGTCACCACCGCGCAGGGTGTCCGAACCCCGGCCCTCTAACAGGTCCGCACCCGCACCGCCATCCAGCAAACCGGTGCCAATGATATGGTCGTTGCCGTCTTCGCCGTATAGCTGGTTGTTGCCGGAAATATCTTCAATATAATCATCACCATTACCGCCATAGATTACGTCGTCCCCATGTTCGCCGTATAAATGGTCACTGCCGTCACCACCATACAGTTCATCATCACCGTAACCACCAAACAACACATCATTACCGCTGCCACCGTATAGCGTGTCATCACCACCCTGACCATAAAGTAAATCGTCACCGGCATGGCCGTTTATCGTGTCTGCCTGCTGAGTACCATTAATAGTGTCATCATGCGCAGATCCTTCGAGGATCTGCTGGTTTATGGTTGCCAAATCCCAGACAGTACCATCAGCAAATTCAATCTCTTCAATGGTCTTGTATCCACTGAAATGAAAATGATCTTTGACGGTTATAGTGGCTCCCGTCAGCAGGTTAGTGATAACCAAATCCGCACCCATGTCAGAGCGGCGCAACATAACATTGTCAGAGTTGATATCATTGAAAACTATACGGTCCAGGCTTCCATCAGTGGTTTCTTCAAAGCTGGCAGCTAATTGCCTGACATCATCAAATGACCAGGCAGTACCATCGGCAAAACGGATCTGTTCCAGTTTGTAGGCGCTGGCACCATCATCAAGAAAATAGTTGGTCAGCCTGATAGTGTCCGGGCTACCGGCACGTATCAGCAATAAATCGTCACCAAGTTGCTTCGCTTTAATATCGGCCGGATTTATGCCTGCGGCAAATTCGATAACATCAGTCTTGTTGCTGCTGGTATCGTAGTTATCAATACGGTCGTTACCCCAACTGCGGTCAAAACGATAAATATCACTGCCCGCACCGCCAACCAGTAAATCATTGCCTAAACCGCCATTCAGGATATCATCGCCAGAAAAGCCCTCTAAAGAGTCATTTCCTGTGCCACCAGCTAAAATATCGTTCTTGCCATCCCAACCTAATACCCGCTTGTTAACGTCTCTGTAAACTTCAGGGCTAAACTGGCCGTCTTCAATTACGATATTGCCATGATTTGCAGCGATCTGATAAGTATCATTACCAAGGTTTCCAGCAACATAATCGTTGCCCTTGCCTATAACAATAATATCATCGGTATCATAGGCAACTATCGAATCATCGCCATCAGTACCAGATAAAAACATGGCCTTAACAGCGTCAATTCCCCATATCGTGCCATCCGCAAACCGAATCTCCTCCATCTTATAGGCGCTGTTGCCATCCTGATAGAAGTAGTTGCTCATCACAATCTGATCAGTGCTACCTGCCAGTGTTAGTAGCAAATTATCGCCTGAGCGTGTAACCCTGATGTCTGCCGGTGCAATATCCTCTGCAAATACAATCGCATCTGTTTTATCCGTGCCAGTATCATAGTTATTGATAGTGTCCTGACCCCAGCCACGCTCGAAATGATAAATATCACTACCAGCTCCACCTTCCAGATAATCGTTACCTGAGCCACCAGTCAGAATATCATCACCAGCGTTGCCATAAAGAATATCATCACCACCATTCCCATATATCACGTCATCCGTTTCGGCACCCAATAGTGTATTATTCCCGTCATCTCCCTGAAGGGTACGAACATCAATTTCCACCTGTGCTAAATCCAGACTCCGCCCATCAGCAAACGCCACCGACTGCAACTTGTAGTTGCCACCAGTATGGAACCAGTTACTAACTGTCACCATATCTGTACTGCCAATAATTCGGAACACCAGGTTATTACCTGAACGGTAATACTCTACCTCTTCCAGCACAACACCGTCTTTAAACAGCAAGCGGTCGTGGCTGCTCTGGTTATTATGGTCGGTACTATCATGGTTATAAATGGTGTCCTGCCCATCGCCCCGGCCAAACAGGTAAGTATCATTACCAGCTCCACCATAAAGCTGGTCATTGCCTTCACCACCATCCAGCACATCATCACCAGTTCCGCCCTGCAGTTGGTCAGTTCCTGCACCGCCATACAACACATCATTACCCACCTCGCCAGCCAGGTAGTCAGTCCCCGCACCACCATACAACACGTCATTACCCGCACCACCATCCAGGTAGTCATCGCCAGCGCCGCCATACAGAGTATCATTGCCAGCATCACCATATAGCTGATCGTTCCCTTCTCCACCGTCCAGAACATCATTACCGGCCCCACCAAACAGGATGTCATTACCGGTTTCACCGTGCAACTCGTCATCACCTTCCCGGCCATGCAGCGTGTCGTTACCTTCACCACCGTACATAATATCCTGGCCTGAATAGCCATAAACGACATCTGCGGCTTCCGTGCCTATATACCGCACGGCCACAGCATCAAATGCCAAAGTCTGGCCATCAGCAAATTCAAAAGAACTAATAAAATGCAGGGACGATATAAAAGCATTAGCGATAACAATGGTTGTTACAATGCCGTCTTGATCGATCTTAATCACTAAGTCTTTTTCAGTGCGACTGAAATGAAGCTGTTCCGGCAGTATCCCATCTTCAAACTTAACCTTATCAATATCAGCACTGCCATTACTAAATTCCTGAATAGTATTGTGGCTACCATTTGCTGCAATAATATAGGTATCACTTCCTGCCCCGCCAATCAGCAGGTTAGTGCCGGTGCCGCCAATCAGCGTATCGTCACCACGGCCTCCATCCAGCACATCATCACCTTCGCCGCCATACAGAATATCGTTACCATCGCCACCAGATAACACATCATTACCGGCACCGCCATACAACTCGTCATTGCCTGTATGGCCAAACAAGCGGTCATTTCCTCCAAGCCCATAAATTGTGTTGTTCTGCTCATCGCCATGTAATTCATCATCATTTTCTGTTGCAGTTGATAACAGTAATTCTAACTGCGCAGCAGACAGAACAGAATCATTGCTCAGGGGATCAGTAAAGACAACACTGGTAATGTTACCTGCACTGCCCTGAAAGAAGTTTTTGACACGAACTTCGTCATATTCACTGTAACTCAGCAGTAAATCGTTGCCTTGTCGTTTAACCACAACATCCTGGGACAAAATACCAGCCCCCAGAAGAATTTGGTCAACATCTCCGGCTCCCCCCTGATTGTCGATAACATCCAGACCGTCACCCAGGTCGAACAGATAACTATCATTACCCCTGCCACCAATCAAAAAGTCATCGCCCTGGCCACCCTGCAATACATCATTGCCATTACCACCAATTAAACGATCATGACCGTTGCCGCCGGCTAAAATATCATCGCCATCGCCACCATTCAGTTCGTCATTACCCTCACCACCGTAAAGCGTGTCGTTGCCGCCATCACCAAACAACTTATCATCGCCATCATCACCATGCAGAATGTCGTCACCATCCTTGCCGTAGATGATATCGTTACCGCCAAGACCATGAATCTCTTCACTATTAGAAGTACCATGTAACTCATCGTTACCTTCTGTAATACTCTGAGACGCAATATTGATTTGATCAAACTGTGCCGGGCCAACCTCTACCACTGTACCGTCACTAAACACAATGGCATCAATATAACGTCGTGTAGCCCCTTCGCTATCAAAGTGCGACTCAACCCGTAATACGTCATTCGTACCGGTAATTTCAATAACCAGATCATCGCCCTGACGGTAGAGCTTAATATCATTGGCTGTCAGGTTCCCCATTAACTGCACAATATCCCGCCGCCCCGCAGCAGTATCATGGTTGCGGATGCGATCCCGGCCGTAGCCCACACCAAAGCGGTAAATATCATTGCCGGAACCACCAACTAACACATCATCACCGGTTCCGCCATCCAGAACATCGTTACCACCGTTACCATGTATAGTGTCATTACCATCCAGACCAAACAGGATATTGTCATTGTTGTTACCATTAATCGTATCTGCACCATCAGTTGCATTCATGGTTATAGCAACAACCAAGCCCATTGTTTCTTCGGAGTATGCAGAGAGGTCTGCCGTCTGGACAAAATTAACAACAGCATCCCTTAAACGATCAATGTTAACCGTGTTATATGAATTCACGCCACGGATAGCCTGGGCAAAATCACTCAGGATCTCCTGAGCACTATTTGGTCTGGCCTCGGCAAAATCAAAAAGACTGACAATTACCTGAGAAAAGTCTCCCAGCCACAGATCCAGTTCATTACCTTCAGTCCAGTTTATCTGCTTAAAGAACGGCGCCAAATAGGTCTGGGCTGCCAGTTGGCAAAACACAGTGTCAAACATCTGGTCAAAAATTTCGTTGTATAACACGGCATACTGCTGACCTGAACCTTGTGGCCTGTCTAACGGGAAGCCATAAAATGCTTCCATAGCGCCAACCCGCCGGGTATCTATCGGCGATTGATAATGTGGCCGGTATTCTCCGGTCTGCCCGGTCCAGCTAAAAATTATTGCTTCCACTAACTCCTGCCGTACAGTTCTGCTGTCTGTCGTCAGGAACTGCTGCACCAGAGCACGTAACTCGCCAGATGTATCTTTTGCCATCGCCTGATGTAATGAGCCGGACAAACCATAACCAACCACGTCAGGCAATAGTAAAATGTCCAGTGGCACATCTGTTTCATGTTCCTGAGTATCGGTTAAATCACGGGTAAACCACACATCTGTCATGGTACGGGTTTCACCTTCGGTTGTAGTGAAACTCCCTACCTGACGATGTTCATTACCATATGCATCAACATATCGCTGATTGGTGAACATCAGCGATAAGGACGCTACGCCAGCAGCTTCCAGTGTAAAAAGCTCGCCTTCATCGGACACACCATCCTGATTAATGTCCTGCCATACACGAATATACGCAAAAGCCTCATCGTCAACATTTACAACACCATCACCATTTGTGTCCAACTCTGCCAACGCCGCAAAACCGTGGCTTGCCAGGCTACCACCAGCCAGCACAGAATTATTGCCAAATAATTCAGCGCCATTATTAATAATGCCGTCACCGTTGCGGTCCCATACCAGCAAACCATCGCCAGCGCCAACAAAGCCGCTACGCTCAAGAAACGAATCGCCGTTATGGTCAAAATAAATACCGGCCTCCAGCCCTACTGTCGTCACACCATTGCCATCCAGATCCAATACCAGAGGTGAAGCCGGAGTCGGTGGTAACTTCGGAGGCCGCGGAGGCCGTGGAACAACGCCTGGTCGAGAAATACCAAACCAAGAAAAAAGATCGCTTAACGAACCGGAAAGTGCCAGCAGGGAATCCAGAATCGCAGGTTCCAAGTCATAAATATATGTTGAGGCTTTCTGTGAAAAATCACCCGCTTCCCTGAACCCTTCGGCCAGATGTTCAAAGATATAAGCCCAGCCTTCAAACGGCATAGTACTTACTTTTGTTAACGTATGGCTTAGCGTTGCCAGCAGTGGTGATTGGGAACTTTCAAACCAGGCATCACCGTTACGCTCGGCCATTACGGTGCCAAATTCATTTAATGTAGCGCTTAATACATCCCCCAACACCACATCGGCGATAAACTCACCGCCGTCATTTAACATGCCATCCTGCAGGCCTTCAGCCAGGAAATTCCCGACAAACTCCCCCAGGGTCTGGCCATCCATTTCGCTGGTATCGCAATCCCAGCACCAGGACCAGGCACCAACATATTGATCAAAAAAAGTACCGGTCCAGGCTTCCGGTGGTACACCGACACGTTCAAAAACCTGGTGGTGATAGGTTTTGATATCACCTGCGGTAACTACTTCTCCCTTTTCTCGGTATGCCAAATCAGCCGCAATTAAATTCTCACGAATACTTTGCTTTTCTGCCTCTGTCATAGGCCGGCCATGCTGTTTCTGGTAAATAGCCTCCATAAAACGGTTGGCAAAAATACCGCCAAAATCCAGCATCGCATTGCCGGAACGGCCATCGGTTGCCGCTGCCATACCCAGGTTGCCATAACCTACGCCATTGGCGGCCAGAATAGCGTAATAGGCTGGTGCATCCTTGTTATCCACCGCCTGTTGTAACTGCGCCAATACCTCACTGCTTAACTGCATGCTTTTCTTCCTTCTCTTTCTTTATTACATCGTCTGTAACTTTAAATGTGTCTACCAATGCCGCCAGCCGGTCGGAGACTAGCTGCCAGTCTGTTAAATGGTCTTTTGAAAACGCAAATCGTATGGAGATCCTGTCGCTATAGTTATAAAAACCTCGACAGGATGGATATGGAACACTACCGTCTGTACTACAGGAAAAATTCACCCTGTCGTACGCTTCATCTATCGGCATCACGTATAGGCGATCTGAAGATAAGCCTGTCTTCCATATCCACAGATCCTGAAAGACGTCGGGCTGGCCTCGCTGCCAGAAGCCCTCGCGCTCGGCAAAACCTCTGGCGCCGGTACTACGCGGTCCGCGCTCACCAATAACAAATGTGACCTGAATACCCAAGCCCGGTGGCGCCGTTTCGGCTTTGGTAATCGGCCGCATCTCCGGGTAGGCGGCATGCAGGTTTACCCCTTCAGCTTTGCAGCCTTTTAAGCCCTCAACTGACCAGATATAGGCCGGTGGCACCCGGAAGGTGTCACCCGCCACGCTAAACTCCACCACCTTACAGCTACGGTAGTGCTTTACCGACCCACTCAGGTAATACAGCCCCAGCAACAGTAAAACCCCCAGCACCAGCAGCACGCCGATAAAGCCTACGATAATCAGCACCGCTTTTTTTAGGGTACTTAGCGTCATAGGCTGCTTCCCCTGTTTACCGCCTGTTGTAACTGCGCCAATACTTCACTGCTTAACTGCATGCTTTTCTTCCTTCTCTTTCTTTATTACATCGTCTGTGACTTTAAATGTGTCTACCAATGCCGCCAGCCGGTCGGAGACTAGCTGCCAGTCTGTTAAATGGTCTTTTGAAAACGCAAATCGTATGGAGATCCTGTCGCTATAGTTATAAAAACCTCGACAGGATGGATATGGAACACTACCGTCTGTACTACAGGAAAAATTCACCCTGTCGTACGCTTCATCTATCGGCATCACGTATAGGCGATCTGAAGATAAGCCTGTCTTCCATATCCACAGATCCTGAAAGACGTCGGGCTGGCCTCGCTGCCAGAAGCCCTCACGCTCGGCAAAGCCTCTGGCCCCGGTACTACGCGGCCCGCGCTCACCAATAACAAACGTCACCTGAATACCCAAGCCCGGTGGCGCCGTTTCTGCTTTGGTAATCGGCCGCATCTCCGGATAGGCGGCATGCAGGTTTACCCCTTCAGCTTTGCAGCCTTTTAAGCCCTCAACAGACCAGATATAGGCCGGTGGCACCCGGAAGGTGTCACCCGCCACGGTAAATTCAATCACCTTACAACTACGGTAGTGCTTTACCGACCCACTCAGGTAATACAGCCCCAGCAACAGTAAAA
>CAZEGA010000084.1:0-11355 GCA_964511675.1 uncultured Rheinheimera sp. | reverse complement strand
TCAGACGCGAGTGTGGTTATTGGAAAAATAAGTTTCATGATCTCAGGTGTTTCGGCTTGCTTCGGCCTGAGTTCAATGAAACATAACAATCCGCGTCATTCGCGGCCTACGGCCGCTGCGACGCTCACAAGTTCGCGCGCATGCGCACGGCGTTAGGGCTGATCGTAGTGACCACCAATAGCGAAGATATAAATGAACTTGTCATCGAATCGATATATCAAACGATCTTTCTGTGATATCCGCTTAGACCACAGGCCAGAGAGGTTGTGCTTTAGAGGTTCAGGCTTTCCAAGGCCGGAGGAAGGGGCGTCTGATCGCAGCATTTCCTTGAGCAATTTGCACAAGGCCTTGTGTAATCGTTTGTCCTTTTCGCGCATAACCTCATACGCTTCCCAGGTGTTGCCCTCAAATACCAGTGATCTCATCCATTTGCCCGCTAGTCGGTTTGTAGCCTGTTGCACGGCTGTGGGTTTCAAGAGAATCGGTAATCTGCTGCATGAGATTCTTGCTTTGGAGAACGTGAAGGGTTTCCTGTTCTCGCTCCCAGTCGTCAGCGCTCATCACCACGAAAGACTCTCCGGCTCGTCGTGTTACTTTGAGCGGCTCATGCCTGCTAACTACTTGCTCTACAACACTTTTCAGATTATCTCTGAATTTGTTTACGCTAATTGTGTCCATAACGGCACCTTGATGTACGGAAATTCCGTACAAGTGTACGGCAAAAACCCTAACAAGGCCAAGCACGGCGACGGCTTTTTCGTTTCGGCTTTGCCTTCACGACAAAGCCGCGCGTGTTGGCGGCGTGTGTGTCGGGCGACACGTAACTAGAGAGGTGAAAGTCCTCTTGCCAGGTGTTCGCAGAGCCGAAGGCTAGGAGAAGGGCAAGGGCGTTGTCGCGAGGCAGGGTCTGAAGGAAGCCCAATCCAAAATGACGGGATGATGTACAAGAACCAGATCTGAGGTGTGATACAGCGGAGGCGAGCGGGCACGTGACCGCGAAGCCTTCCATCTGCGTTTGGGCTGTATTTTATAAATCTGGCATCTACGTCAGGAAAGCTATGTGTCTTACCCCGAGAGATCTGCATGATGTTGAAGGAGCAACTGACAAACGGGCAACTGTGCGTGATCGTCATGCAGAAGTACAGAGTCAGCTGCGAGACACCGACAAATGGTTGCGGCGAAAGTTACGGTGTTATATCTGGAAGCAATGGGGCAGTAAGGGCTATCGAATGTTGAGGAAAGCCGGAGTGGATAGGTTCTTAGCCTGAAACACTGGCAAATCAGCACATGGTCCCTGGCGTCTGAGCAAAAAACCGGCGCTTTACATTGCCTTACCTAACAGATATTTTACAAACATGGGGCTGCCCACCATAGCAGCATGATTATGAAAATGAACCGCCGTGTACGTGATCCGTATGCACGGTGGTGTGGGAGGAGAGGCGCTGTGAGGCGTCTCCCTATCCCGATTAGGTGTCATAGCAGGTACTGCATTATGGGGAATTTTCCGAAAGAACGTGACACCGCTTGGAGAAAGCGAAGAAAAGAACTTGGCCGCGACCTTACGAATGAAGAAGGTGAACAACTCGAGGGGGAACTCTTTGAGGCATGGGTAGACGCTGGCAGGTACGATGAATTAATTCGACGAATTCATCACGAGTTTGACGTCGAGGGCGGAGCACACGAATGCGCTGTGCTTGGCTATGCTTTACGCGAAGCAAAAGACGCCGGGCGACTGCATACACTCTTTCGAGGTTTAATCTCGCGAAGGACAAAGGCTTTCTGGGAGAGTTGGCCCTCTGCCGAGTCCGGCCATGTTGGACACATGCTTCTTGCTTCTCAGCGCATGGCAAGTGCAATGGAGAGTTTTCTTGAGTATTTTCACAGCTTAACGTCACTCGGCCTGCAAGAACAAAGTGAGAAACTGCGTGCAGAAATGCACTCATTTCAGAGTCGCGTCAAGCCAAAGACAACTCGAAAGTGACACCTAACAATTCGGTCAAGCCGATGCTCACTTGCTACGCTCGTTCTCACGGCTTACCTCCGGCGTTAGACTTCACCACATAGTTCATGGGCGCACAAAGGAGAGAAGCATGTTCTTGCCAAAATGGTTTGTTGTGCTGGCGTTTCTATTGTTTGCGGTTCTTGCAGGGTGGACCTATCTATTGGCGTCCGGGCGTAATCCACTCCCGTTCCCAGACCGGGGATCGCGCATTTTCTCCACGCCTTCGCCTGAGGCCAAGGATGCGGTCGTAGCACTTCTTGCCCGTCATGGGGTCAAGGAACGGTTCCAGGCCAATAGCAGCGGAATACTCCGTTCGATCATGTGGGACGGGACAATCATCAACCATGCCCCTCCGGACGTTCTACAAAAGCTCGGTCATGCCTCGGCGAGTTCAGCTAACATGCTATTGATTTATCACAAGGCTTTGGGAGCCAGGTTGAGTTAGTATGAAGCGATGAATCATACCAATGCCAAAGAAATCGTTTTTCGTACCCGCAACCTGACCCGTGTTTTCCGGATGGGTGAGGTGGAAATTCATGCCCTGCGTGGTGTGGATATGGAGCTGTATGCCGGTGAGTTTGTGGTGCTGCTGGGGGCTTCCGGCAGTGGTAAATCAACCCTGCTGAATATTCTCGGTGGCTTGGATGTGGCAAGCAGTGGTGAAGTCTGGTATCGCGGCCAGGATTTGAGCCAGGCTAATGAATCGACACTGACTGATTTTCGCCGCCACCATGTTGGTTTTGTGTTTCAGTTTTACAATCTGATCCCCAGCCTGACCGCCCGGGAAAATGTTGCCATTGTTACCGATATTGCCCGCGACCCGATGACACCGGAACAGGCTTTGGCATTGGTGGGGCTGCAGCAGCGTATGGATCATTTTCCGTCGCAGCTGTCGGGCGGTGAGCAGCAGCGGGTAGCAATTGCCCGCGCTATTGCCAAGCGTCCGCAGGTATTGCTGTGTGATGAACCGACCGGGGCGCTGGATTCAAAAACCGGTATCCGGGTGCTGGAAGTGCTGTCTGATATTAACCGCCAGTTAGGCACCACCACGGCAGTCATTACTCATAATGCGGTGATTGCTGATATGGCAGATAGGATGATCCGCCTCAGTGATGGCCGTGTCAGTGAAGTGCATAATAACGCCAATCCGGTTAAACCTGACCAACTGCACTGGTGAAAACAATGCGGGCATTGCATATCAAGCTACTGCGCAATCTCTGGACCCTGAAAGGACAGGGGTTTGCTATTGCGCTGGTAATCGCAGTGGGGGTTGCCATGTTTGTGATGTCGCGCACTTCGCTGGAAGCCCTGCAACTGAGCCAGCACAGTGTGTATCAGAGCCAGCGTTTTGCCCATGTATTTGCCAACCTGAAACGGGCGCCGGAAGCACTGGCCGGGCGGCTGCGGGATATTCCCGGTGTTGCCGTGCTGGAAACCCGGGTGCAGGTGCCGCTGAATATTATAGTGCCGGATTTTGCCGAACCGGTAACAGGGCTGGCGTTATCGGTGCCTGACGGCTGCCAGCCCCAGCTAAACCGGCTGTTTCTCCGTAGTGGCGCCTTGCCGGATGCCATTCGGCATGATCAGGCGGTTATCAGCGAAGCCTTTGCCGCCGCACACGGCCTGCAAGTGGGTGAGCAGCTACAGGTGATTATCAACGGACGCTACCAGCGGTTATTGATCAGCGGTATTGCGCTGTCGCCGGAATTTATTTATCAGATCCGCCCCGGTGACGTTATTCCGGATTTTTCCCGCTATGCGATTTTATGGATGAACCGCAAGGGGCTGGAAGCTGCTTTTGATATGGATGGTGCTTTCAATAATCTGGCACTGAGCCTGTCGCCCGGTTTTAACGCTGACAATGTGATTCTGGCGCTGGATCAGTTGCTGCAACCCTGGGGGGGCCTGGGTGCTTTCAGCCGGGATGACCAGTTGTCGCATCGTTACCTGCAACAGGAACTGGAACAGATTGGGGTGATGGCTATCTATCTGCCGCTGATTTTTATTGCTGTGGCGGCGTTTTTGCTCAATGTGGTGGTAGCACGGCTTATTCGTACCCAGCGCGAACAGATAGCTGTGCTCAAGGCTTTCGGTTACGACAGTATAACGGTGGCGCTGCATTACCTGCTGCTGGTGCAACTGATTGTATTAATAGGATCGATATTGGGCGTATTGTTTGGAGTATGGCTGGCCAGCAGCCTTGCCGGCCTGTATCAGGAGTTCTTTCGTTTTCCGTGGCTGGAATTTCAGTTGCGCCCTGTAGTTGTGCTGGCGGCGGTGCTGATTACTGCACTGGCTGCCGCCGCCGGGACCTTAAATGCCGTGTATCGTGCGTTTCAGCTGCCGCCGGCTGAAGCGATGCGGCCGGAGCCGCCGGCCAGATATCGTAAAACCCTGATTGAGCGCCTGGGAATAACAGCGCTGAGCCAGCCTGTGCGCATTGTTCTGCGCAATATGGGGCGACAGCCGGTTAAATCTTTATTGTCAATTACCGGCATCGCCTTTGCCGTGGCAATGATGATGCTGACCGGGTTTCAGCAGGGGGCGCTGAACCATATGCTGGATGTGCAATTCCGGCTGGCACAGCAGCAGGATATAACCGTTACGTTTAACGAAGCTGTCGCGCATCGCGCCTTGTATGAGTTGGCGTCATTACCGGGCGTGCTGTATGCCGAGGGCTTTCGCGCCACTCCCGCGATCCTGAGCCATGGCCACCGGCAGTACCGCGGGGCGTTGCAGGCTTATGCTGCCGACAGCCGTTTGTTCAGGGTACTGGATCAGCAGTTGCAAGCCGTGACTATTCCGCAGCAAGGAGTATTGCTGACCGGGCATCTGGCCAATATGCTGGGCGTAAAAACCGGTGATTATTTACAGGTTAGTGTGCAGGAAGGGCGCAGGCCGGTGCTGGAAATTCCGGTAGCCGGGCTGGTGACCGAATTCATTGGCGTCGGGGCCTATTTGCGCCAGGAAACCTTGTCACGGTTGCTGCGTGAAGATGATGTGATTAGCGGCGCATTTTTAGCGGTAGAGGAACAAGCTCTGGCACAGGTGCAAAAACGCCTGCAACAAATGCCGCGTATAGCGGGGGTTACTTTACGGCAGAACAGTATTGACGCATTTAATGAAACGATGGCTGAAAGCGTACTGATGTTTACTTTGTTCAGTATGATAATGGCCGGCTCTATCGCGTTTGCGGTGGCGTATAACAACGCCCGTATGGCTTTTGCCGAGCGCGGGCGTGAACTGGCAAGCCTGCGGGTGCTGGGTTTTACCCGGGCCGAAACGGCCTTTATTCTGCTGGGAGAGTTGTTTCTGCTTACCTTGCTGGCGTTGCCAGTGGGGTTTTTGCTGGGCTACGGCCTGTGCGGCTTACTGGTATTTGCCATGCAGACTGATTTATACCGCATTCCGCTGATTATTACGCCGCAGGTTTATGCCCTGGCGGCCAGCGGGGTGCTGTGCGCTACCTTGCTGTCGGCTGCTATTATCAGCCGCTCACTGGGCAAACTGGATATGGTTTCAGCGCTGAAAGCCGCTGAGTAATAAATGTGCTGTATTTGAGATGATGGAGAAGACTGATGAAGCGACCAGGCATACGCGCCCTGCTTTTTACTGGCCTGGGATTATTGCTGCTGCTATTGCTGGCGCTGGGATTTCGGGCGCCAGCCATTCTGGTCGACAGTGCGGGCGCCGGGCGTGATGCGTTTAAAGTGTTTATTGAAGAAGAAGGCCGCACCCGTTTGCCGGATCGCTATCAGGTGTCGGCACCTGTAGCGGGCTACCTGAACCGGGTGTTACGGGAGCCTGGCGATGCGGTTACACAGGGCGATGTTTTGTTTACCATTAACCCGTTGCCAGCCGCACCGCTGGATGCCCGCAGTCGTGCCCAGGCTGAGGCTGCTCTGGCACGTGCCGAAGCGGTGCTGCAATCGGCCATTAGTCAGGTCGAATCCAGCAGCGCCAGGGCAGAGCTGGCTGAAACCGAGTGGCAGCGCATCAGTCGTTTAGTAGAGCAGGGGCATATATCCGCCGAAGCATTGGATCGGGCGCAGGCCGAATTGCGTCAGGCCAGTGCCAGCCTGCGCTCATCGCGGTTTGGGGTCGATGTGGCAAGGCATGAACGTGACAATGCCCAGGCAATACTGGCGGTGGAAGGTGGCCAGCAGGATACCTTGCCAGTTACAGTGCGTGCGCCTGTCAGTGGTGTGGTGCTGAGCCGTCAGCGCCAGAGTGCCGGTGTGGTACAGGCCGGAGAACCAATACTGATGGTGGGCGATCTTGCCAGCCTGGAAGTGGAGGTGGATGTACTGTCGCCGGATGCCGTGCGCCTGCGCCCCGGTATGCGGGTCGAACTGGAGCGCTGGGGTGGTGACAGCCTGCTGCCGGGCCGGGTAAGGCGGGTCGAACCCGCCGGATTTACCCGCTATTCCGCGCTTGGCGTTGAAGAACAGCGGGTATGGGTCATCGTCGATTTTGATGCCGGGCGTGAGCAGTGGCAGTTGCTGGGGGACGCTTTTCGGGTTGAGGCGCGGTTTATTCTCTGGGAAGCTGATAACATTTTACAGGTGCCAGCCAGTGCGCTGTTTCGCGATAGCGATGGCTGGGCTTTGTATGTAATTGCTAATGGCCGCGCTATAAGACGCGCCGTTACTCCCGGGCAGCGCAGCGGCCTGATGGCAGAAATTCTCGACGGCCTGGATGAAGGCGAGCAGGTGATATTGCATCCGGGGCAGGATATGGCAGATGGCAGCCGGGTGCGGTAGAGCTGGCACGGTTGAAAAGTAGTGCATAACATGGTGCTCAACGCCGTTCCCTTTGCTTGTTGGACACTGCGCCGGCACCGGCATAGGTATCTGCCAGATCCATTTTCCGGCTGTTTTTCAGCCAGCATTTTTCACGGCTTAACATTGCAAAAATGGCGCAATCTGGTTAGATTGAATAGCAACACAAGCGGAACAACAGGAAGTCAAAATGAAAAAATGGGTCAGTGCCGTTATTGCCTCTGCCGTGCTTAGCAGCGCCGCGATGGCAAATACACAAGATTATAAACTGGTAACGGTTGCCGGTTATCTCAATTTTTATTTGCTGAATTTAAACGCCTGTGAGGATTTTCATCCGTCAGTGCGCTCAGCAGCCTATGATGCAGAAAAACACCTGTATCCACATCTGGATAAGCTGACCGCCAAGCTGGGCGAAAATGCAGACAACCAGAAGATGATATCTGATATTGTGATGAAGCGCCGTGGTATGTTAAATGCCCAGATTGGCGAAGGTGATTTTACGATTGAGCATTGTCAGGCCATTGTGAAAATTCTGAATGAAGATGGTCTGGATAAAACCCTGCTCAGTGCCTTGAATTAAGCCGGGCTGCGTTACCTGAACCGCCAGCATTATGCTGGCGGTTTTGTTTTTACCAGTTTAAAACTTTTCTGCTACACTAGGCCGGCTTCGGGGCGGTGCCGTTATATGCAGCGGACCGGCTGCGGCTATTGTCAGGAGTAGGGTGTTGCTGAAATTATCTGCTGTATCGCTGCAACTGGCCGGTAAACCGGTGCTGCAGGATATCGGCTTTTCACTTAACGCGGGTGAGTTTATTGGCATTATCGGCCCCAATGGGGCTGGTAAAAGCAGTCTGCTGCGGCTTATTCAGCGCGCAGTTGTGCCAGACAGCGGCCAGATAGTGCTACAACAGAAACCGCTGTCACAGTATTCTGTTGCCGATCTGGCCCGTACTGTGGCGGTAGTGACCCAGACCGCACTGCCGTTGTTTGCGCTGACGGCAGAGCAGGTGGCCACTATGGGGCTGCTGCCGCATAAAAGCTGGTTTGAAAACAATACCAGCCATGACAATGCTGTGGTCAGCCGGGCGCTGGCAACGGTAGGTTTGGCAGATAAAGCCACGCAACAGGTTGATACCCTGTCAGGCGGTGAGCAGCAGCGGCTATATATTGCCCGCGCGCTGGTGCAGCAGCCGGGCCTGCTGTTACTGGACGAGCCGACCAATCATCTGGATGTAAAATATCAGCATCAGGTACTGCAACTGGTCCGTAGCCTGGCCGTGCCGGCGCTGGCGTGCCTGCACGATTTAAATCTGGCTGCCTTGTACTGCGACAAGCTGTTGCTGTTGCACCAGGGCCGGCAGATGATGTTTGGCACGCCGCAGCAGGTGTTGCAAAGCAGCCTGCTGGAGCAGGTATTCGGTTTGCCCTGCCAGGTAAGCCCGCATGCCGGGCATGGCCGGTTGCAGGTCAGTTTTATGCCTGAGGCATTCAATCATGTCGCGGCGGTACTATGAGCCGGCGCTATTATTCCCGGGCGATGTTGGCGGGCGGCATATTGCTGCTGGCCAGCGTGTTGCTCAGTTTGTTGCTGGGCAGTGCCGAAATTGGCACGGCTGAATTATGGCGGGTATTAACACTGCAGCCGGCAGCGTCGGCCCTTAGCGACACCATTATCTGGCAAATCCGTATGCCAAGACTGCTCTGTGCCATGCTGGTTGGCGCTGGGCTGGCTGTCAGCGGTGCTATTTTGCAGAATGTCAGCCGCAACCCGCTGGCCGATCCCTATCTGTTTGGCCTGATGGCCGGTGCAGGCCTTGGCGCAACGCTGGTCAGTGTGGTGTTGCCGGCAGGCCAGTTCAGCCTGGCGGCCGGGGCATTTGCCGGGGCTTTGTTTGCCGTGGCGCTGGTATTTGCTGCCTGCAGCGGCCAGCACTGGCGCAAAATGGAAATTACCCTGCTGGCCGGGGTCGCCGTGTCTTTTATGCTCAGTGCCATCAGCAGTTTTATTTTATATTTTGCCGAACCTTTTGCGGTTAACCGTATTATGTTCTGGCTGATGGGCAGTTTAAGCCGGGCCGACTGGCACAGTGCGTTGTTGCTGCTGCCGGTCGTGCTGCTGGTGCTATTACTGGCGCTGGCACTGCGCCGCCAGCTGGATGCGTTGTTGCTGGGTGATGACAGCGCCCGCAGCCTGGGCGTGAATACAGTGCGGCTGCGTTTGAGCTTACTGCTGGCAACAGCCTTGCTGACAGCGGTTATTGTGTCACAATGCGGCGGGATTGCCTTTGTCGGTTTAATGATACCGCATGTGGTACGCCAGCTGTTTGGTGTGACATCGGTGCGGCTGTTGCTTGGTTGTGCTCTGGTTGGCGCGATCTTTCTGATCTGGGTGGATAACCTGGCCCGTACCTTACTGCCACAGCAGGAAATACCGCTTGGTGTAATTACTTCACTGCTCGGCAGTGTGTTTTTTCTTTTAATGATGCGCCGGCAACGGCTGTAGCAGAGCCTATGACAGACGAACAAACAAAACAGCAGCGGCATAAAAGCCGCCAGCAACGGTTAAAGGCCCAGGTTGACCAGGCTGTCGCGGCAGCAACGGCGGAAAAAGGCCTGTTGCTGGTCATTACCGGTAACGGTAAAGGCAAATCAACAGCCGGTTTTGGGACTGTGGCCCGTGCCGTTGGCCATGGTTTTAACGCCGCTGTGGTGCAGTTTATTAAAGGCAGCTGGGACTGTGGCGAGCGTAACTTACTGCAGCAGCATGGCGTGCAGTTTGCAGTGATGGCCACCGGTTTTACCTGGGACACGCAGGATAAGGCTGCAGATATCGCGGCGGCAGAGCAGGTATGGTGCAAGGCCGAGCAATATTTGTCTGATCCGGCGATTGATCTGGTGTTACTGGATGAGCTGACCTATATGCTCAGTTATCACTACCTGGCGCTGGAGCGGATAGAGCAGGCGCTGCTGGGCCGGCCGCCACAGCAGCATGTGCTGATTACCGGCAGAGCCTGCCACCGGCGCATTATTGAGCTGGCTGATACTGTCAGCGAAGTACAGAATGTAAAACATGCCTTTGACAGCGGCATTAAAGCGCAGCGCGGGGTGGACTGGTGAAGTTTATCTGCGGTGTCCTGCTGTTATGCAGCCTGCCAGGCCTTGCTGCACCGCAGCAAAACCCTGAGCCTGAGCCTGCGCCGCAACGCATTATTGCGCTGGCGCCCCATATTACCGAAATGCTGTATGCCATAGGTGCCGCGGAGCAACTGGTGGCAGCCAGTGATTTCAGCGATTACCCGGCCGCCGCCAGACTGCTGCCACGGGTGGCCAACTTTGCCGGTATTAATATTGAAGCTGTGTTGGCACTGCAACCGGACTTAGTGATTGCCTGGCGCACCGGTAACCCGGCGGCTGATATTGCCCGGCTGCAGCAATTGGGTATCCGGGTGGCTTTTTCTGATCCTTTAACCCTGGACGATATCACCACAGAGCTGCTGCTGCTGGGCGAACTGACCGGGCAGCAGCAGACGGCAGCGCAGCAGGCGGCCGCCTTTTCCAGCGCATTGCAGCAGCTGAGCGCACACTATATGGATAAAAAGCCGCTGCGGGTATTTTTTGCCATGGGCACAGCACCGCTTGGTACTGTGGCCAACAATGCCTGGCCGCAACAAATGCTTAGCCTGTGCAAAGCAGACAACCCTTTTGCCCGGGTAAAGGGGGATTATCCGCAGGTGGGTATTGAACAGGTTCTGGCCAGCCAGCCCGAAGTGATTATTCAGGCCGTGCAGGGCGGCGCCCAGGCCGACTTCAGCTTCTGGCTGCGCTACGGCAGCCTGCCGGCGGTTAAGCAGCGCCGTTTTATCTCGCTGGACGCTGATCACCTGTACCGCACCACGCCACGCACTGTGCAGGGTATAACACAGTTGTGCCAGGCGCTGGATGCGTACCGCTGATAACGGGTAAAACGGTGCCGGTTACACAAAATGCCCGGCATCCGCCGTGTTAATGCTGTATTTTTGCCTCGGGTTGTTGTAGTAACTGCGTCAGTTGGTTGTTTTCTGGCCAGAATACGCTATATGGCCTCCAGCTGGTAAGTGCCATGTTTAAAGGCCATTGCCAGTTCATGCGAGCGCTGAATAACCTGCTGCCAGTAGTTAATCCTTATGTTATCCGGCAGTTTAAAGTCACTGCGATCCGGAATTTTGCCAAACGGCAGCGATTTAACCCAGCTGTCACTGGGGCATAGCAGTACCACATTGTGTAAATGGGCCGGGTTGGCGCGGCGCCATTTTAATGCTTTATCAAACCAGCCCGGTGTCAGCTGCGGATAAAAATGCGGGTACAGTACCAGGCCCTGCTCGGTAAACGGCAGGTCAAAATGGTAGTCGGTCACGCCGCCATCGTAGTACAGGCCGTTGCCCGCGCCGGCGATATTTTCCACCGGGTTTAATACCATCGGAATAGAGCCGCTGGCCAGCACAGCCTGGCGCAGGTTGGCTTTATGCAGGGCAACATGCTGGGTTGGCAGTGTACCGGCATAATGGAAAGGCGACACCGGCCCCGGTGCATGAA
>CAZEGA010000083.1:0-11406 GCA_964511675.1 uncultured Rheinheimera sp. | reverse complement strand
CAAAAGGATCCACTTTACGTGCTTCTTTGCCTTATACACTGGCATTAGCAGTGTTGGCTTATCTTGGTTTTGCCTTTCTTCCTCCGCTGGGATTTGCTC
Source organism: uncultured Rheinheimera sp. (assembly GCA_964511675.1). Classification (GTDB taxonomy): domain Bacteria; phylum Pseudomonadota; class Gammaproteobacteria; order Enterobacterales; family Alteromonadaceae; genus Alishewanella. The sequence continues at coordinate 11,307 of CAZEGA010000083.1, read as the reverse complement.
AGGAAATTTTCGTGCTGGTAGGTGTGTTATTAGCTGGCATACTGGTGCCGGTGTTAGTGGATGTGAAAGAGCGTGCTGGTAATTCTGCAGCCGTGCTTCAGACTGCGTCAGATTATAAAGGCGACACCACTACCTTATATGTAGGTAACTTACCTTACCGTGCCAATGAGGATGCAGTAAAAGAGTTGTTCCAGCGTTTTGGTGTGGTAGTTAATGTGCGTCTGATGAAAGATCGGCAAACCGGTCGTCGTCGTGGTTTTGGCTTTGTTGAGGTGGCCGCCAAGGACAGTGGCAAGATGATCAGTAAATTAAATGACTTTAATTTTCAGGAGCGCACCTTAAAAGTACGCGAAGCCAAAGAACGTCAGGACAACGACGATACTGACGAATAGCCTGGTAGTGTGATCCGAAGGGAAGCAGTAGCTTCCCTTTTGCCTTTATTTACCGCTATTAATATTCAAGGTTGGCGCAATCCCTGCTCTGGCTTAAAATAGCCGTTTTGGTTTAGCAGAGTGACAGATGAGCGTAGGTCAGGTTTTTCCCGAACAATATTCACAGCAACTGGCAGATAAAGCAGTCAGTGTGCAACAGTTGCTGGCTGATTTTAATGCCCCGGCCGCCAAAGTGTTTGCTTCAGAACCAGCACACTACCGCTTAAGGGCTGAATTCCGGATCTGGCATAATGGTGATGACATTTACCATGCTATGTTCGACCCGCAAACGCGCGACAAGGTGCGCATCGATTATTTCCCGGTGGCTTGCCGTACTATTGCCGACTTTATGCCGGTGCTGCTGCAAAGCATTCAGTTTAACCATGAATTGCGCTACAAACTGTACCAGGTGGATTATCTCGCCACGCTTTCAGGTGAGCTGTTAGTTTCCCTGATATATAAGCGGCCGTTAACTAATAGCTGGCTGGAGCAGGCCAGATTACTGACTGACACCTTAGCTGACAAATACAAGGTGAAATTTATCGGCCGCTCGCGCAAGCAAAAGCTGATGCTGAGCAATGACTATGTCACCGAGCAGTTTGAGCTGGACGGCACAACTTTACAATATCAGCAGGTGGAAGGCAGCTTTACCCAGCCTAATGGCGAAGTAAACAGGCATATGCTGGGCTGGGCGAAACGCATAGCACAACAGCTGTCCGGAGATCTGCTGGAGCTGTATTGCGGCAATGGCAATTTTTCCATTGCCCTGGCACCTTGCTTTAATAACGTGGTAGCTACTGAAATCTCCCGTACTTCTATTAAATCGGCACAATACAACATTACGCTGAATAAAGTGGATAACCTGCAGGTATTACAGATCTCAGCCGAAGACGTGTCAGCCGCTTTGCAGCAGGGTACTAAGCTAAAACAACTTGAACTGGCGGATATGCAGCTTAACACTGTACTGGTAGATCCACCACGGGCCGGCCTGGACAGTGGTACAGAGCAGTTGGTCAGCCGCTTCAATGATATTATTTATATCTCCTGTAATCCGCAAACGCTGGCGCAGAATTTACAGCAACTGAGCAAAACCCACGCTGTTGTACAACTGGCGGTGTTTGATCAGTTTCCTTATACCCATCATATCGAAAGCGGTGTCTGGCTACGTAAGCGTTAGCCTTTTGCTTTACGACCATGGCCGGCCGCACCATGCGCCAACCAGCGCAGCTGGGTAATAGTGCGGCTGGTTAAATAAGCATACTGCTCTGGCGGTGCATCCAGCGCATCAGCACCGGTATGAAATACCAGCGTCACCATAGCTTCAGCCTGAGCCCGGGCCAGTTCGTCCGGGCAGGTGGTTTCTTTACGCAGATACTCGGCCAGCTCGGCGACAAAATGCTGGATCTCGCGCGCTACTGCACTTCTGAATGCGGCAGAGGTACCTGATCGTTCACGCAATAACAAACGGAACACATTACTGTTACCGGTAACAAACTCCATAAAGGTTTCTATTGAGGTACGGATAACACTGCCGTTTTTCTCGATCCGCTGTCTGGCCTGGCGCATAAGCTGCCGTAACATTAAACCGGCTTCGTCAACCAGTGTCAGTCCAAGCTCATCCATATCGGCAAAATGGCGATAAAACGAAGTTGGTGCTATACCGGCTTCGCGCGCCACTTCACGTAAACTCAGGCTGGCGAAGCTTTTATCTGCACTTAATTGCGAAAACGCAGCGTTAATAATGGCACGGCGGGTACGCTCTTTCTGCTCAGCTCTGGACACAGATAATCCTTCATTCACCGAAAAGCCCTATTCTATACCTTGACCAGGCGGTTGTGACCAGTAGAATGAGCGAACAGTTGTAAGCTAAACGGTATTTTATGAAACAGGCTCCCCTTATCTGGACTAATGTCCTGCTGTTCTCAATCACCACTCTGGTTGCCGCCATTGGTGTGCCCTGGTATGCGTTAACGGTGGGCTTTGGCTGGGCAGAAATTATCGCCACTATTTTATGTCTGGGTTATTGCGGCATGTCTGTCACGGCTGGCTATCACCGGTTGTGGGCCCATAAAACCTATGATGCCCATCCGCTGCTGCAGTGGATTTATGCTATCGGCGGCGCTTTTGCACTGCAAAATAGTGCACTGCACTGGTCGGCTGATCACCGTGTGCACCACCGCCACGTTGATAATAACGATAAAGATCCCTATTCTGCCGGCCGTGGTTTCTGGTATAGCCATATCGGCTGGATGCTGCGTGATTATCCCGGCGTAGAAAAACCGGATTACAACAATATCCGTGACTTACAGAAAAACCCCATTGTGATGTGGCAGCACCGCAACTATCTGTGGCTGACCATAGCCACCAACGTCGGTATTCCTTTAGTGCTGGGGCTAATCAGCGGTAATATTCTCGGCATGTTGTTATCTGCCGGTGTGCTGCGCCTGGTGCTGAGCCACCACTTCACGTTCTTTATTAACTCACTGGCGCATATCTGGGGCACACAGCCTTACACAGATCAGAACTCAGCACGTGATAATGGGGTACTGGCCTTGCTGACCTATGGCGAGGGCTATCATAATTTCCACCATATCTTTGAATATGATTACCGTAATGGCGTTAAGTGGTATCAGTTTGACCCGACCAAATGGTTTATTAAAACCGCATCCTGGCTAAAGTTAACCGGAAATCTCCGGATCGTGCCGGAAGAGCGGATCGAACAGGCCAAATTGCAGATGCAACTGAAGCGGGCACAGGCCAGTGTGCGGCAAAGGCCAAATGCCGAGCAGCTGCTGCAAGTACTGCAACATGAATACGAGTTACTGCTGGCCAGAATGCAGGACTACTACAGCATGAAAAAACAGCTGTTGCTGCAACGCAAAGATAAGCTGGTAGCCCAGTACCAGGCAGTAGATTTTAAACACCGTTATCTTGAGTTTAAACAGCACCTGCAACAACAGCAGCAGCATTGGCAACGTCTGGTTACCGCATTCAGCTGACAGAAAAAGAGACTCCGGTCTCTTTTTTTGTGTCTGATACCTGATATGCTCAAATAACTGTCGTGTTATCAGTGAGATCTTATTGTGAGTGCAAAAAAAACCGCAGCTAAGGCCAAATTTGATTTTGATGCCATTGTTATCGGTACCGGCCCGGGCGGTGAAGGAGCGGCCATGTATCTGGCAAAGAGCGGACTTAAAGTGGCCGCTATCGAGCGCTATCAGTCGGTTGGCGGCGGTTGCACACACTGGGGCACCATCCCGTCAAAAGCATTGCGCCACTCGGTCAGCCGCCTGATTGAATTCAATGAAAACCCGCTGTTTCAGCTGGACGAGCAACATACCAAACTGACTTTTTCCCAGATCCTGAAGCATGCTGCCGGCGTGATCCGCAAACAAGTCAGGCTGAGAACCGGCTTTTATGACCGCAACCAGGTGAAAATCTATCAGGGGGAGGCCCGTTTTGCAGATCAACACCGCATAAGTATCACCTCTGATGATGGCAGCTGCTTTGAGCTGAGTGCAAAAACTATCGTTATAGCGACAGGCTCACGGCCCTACCGGCCCGCAGAAGTCGACTTTACTCACAGCCGCATCTATGACTCAGATACCATTCTGTCGCTGCAGCATGATCCCAAACACATCATTATTTACGGCGCCGGCGTTATCGGCTGCGAGTATGCGTCGATCTTCCGTGGCCTGGGTGTCAGGGTCGATTTAGTCAATACCCGGGACCGGCTGTTGTCTTTTATGGATACCGAGATTTCAGACTCGTTAAGTTACCACTTCTGGAATTCAGGTATGACTATCCGCCACGGTGAGGAATTCGATCGTATTGCAGGTACGGATGATGGAGTAGTGCTGTATTTAAAGTCGGGCAAAAAAATGAAAGCCGACTGTTTTTTGTTCGCCAACGGCCGTACTGGCAATACTGATATGCTGAATTTAGCTGCGGTAGGCCTGGCAGCCGACAGCCGCGGTTTAGTTAAAGTGGACTCCCGGTATCAGACCAGCGTTGAGAATATCTATGCCGTGGGCGATGTGATTGGTTATCCCAGTTTGGCCAGCGCTGCCTATGACCAGGGCCGGTTGGCCGGCGAGGCCATTGTAAAGGGTAACCTGGACGGTCACCTGATTGCGGATATTCCGGCGGGCATTTACACTATCCCGGAAATGAGCTCTGTCGGTAAAACCGAGCAGGAGCTTACCGCAGCTAAAATTCCGTATGAAGTTGGCCGGGCCCAGTTTAAACACCTGGCCAGGGCGCAGATCGCCAATACCAGCGTCGGCAGCTTAAAATTACTGTTTCACCGCGACACGCTGGAAATACTGGGTATCCATTGTTTTGGCGAGCGGGCAGCAGAAATTGTCCACATCGGCCAGGCTATTATGATGCAAAAGAACGGTGGTAATACCCTGGAGTATTTTGTGCATACGACCTTTAACTACCCAACCATGGCAGAAGCTTACCGGGTAGCGGCACTGAACGGTCTGAACAGGCTATTCTAAAACCTAACATCATGATAATAATCATTTTTTCAGGCGGCTATAAGCTATAGCATTTATTTTTGTTTTGCCTTATAAATCGTTGTAAACTCAATTACATAATAATTAAATAAATCGTTGTTGGAGTTGTTATGGTAAAGCTAAAGTACGGGCTTGCGTTACTGATGCTTGCCCTGTCGTCTAAGGCAGCGGCGGATTTTCCTACCGCCAGGGCGTTGTTTGAAAAGCAGGAATATGCACTGGCGAAACCGCAACTGGAAACACTCGCCGAGTTAGGGCATCTTGAAGCGCAATTTCTGCTGTCAAAGATGTATGCACAAGGTTTAGGGGTAGATCAGGATATCAACCTGGCTTATGCCTGGACACTGATTGCCAGAGAACGCAATCATCCGCTGGCCGATAAGCAATACCGCGATCTGCGCACCAGGTTAACCTCCCGCCTGCAAGGGAAAGAAGTGTATTCGGCTTTAAACAACCAGTTTGGTAAAACCGCACTGGAAAGCAATCTCTACCCTACAGCTAACCGCTATGTGTCATCTGACCGCAGGGCAAAACCGGTCAGCCAGCCACAACCTGAATATCCCGGCTATTTTGATCGGGCCGGCGTGGCCGCCTGGGCTATAGTACATTATGACATTAACGAAGATGGCCATACTGAAAAAGCCCAGGTCGTTGCATCCTTCCCGGTTGATGCCCTGACAGAGTATGTTCTGCCGGCCGTTGCCAACTGGCGCTTTGAACCGCCCAAAGATCTGTACGGTGACCCTGTGCGGCTGGAAATGCAGTCGTACACGTTCAGAATAAAAGCATCCGTCAATTCCAAAACACGTAAGTTCGAACGGGATAATCAGGAATATCTGGATGCCATTCTGGCCGCCGCAAAAACAGAAACCGCAAGATACCAGTATCTTTACGCATTACTGGCAGAGAACCGTATAGTGCCTGAAACCGATCCAATACACTGGTATCTGCAGGCCGCCATTAACGGCTACCCTGCGGCTCAATACCGGTTGGCACAGTGCCTGGTCACAGGTAATGGTTGTGATCGTGATCCCAGTAAAGCGGTAAACTGGCTGACCATTTCTGCCGATGGTGGTGACGCCAAAGCCGCCTATTTACTGGCGCAGGAATTGCTCGACAGTAACAACATTAATTATGACCCGCATAAAGCCGCGTTTTATCTGGAGATTGCCGCATTAAAAGAATATATGCCGGCCATTACCGAATATGCCGCCTTACTGGCGATGTCGGATAACCCTACGCTCAGAGATCCGCAAAAAGCCATCCGGCTGGCAGAGCAGGGCCGGACTATTGATGCCAATAATCCGAACCTGCTCTCTACGCTGGGTGTGGCCTTTATCGAACTTGGGCAACAAAGCCGTGGGGAATCTATGTTGCGTCAGGCTCTGGAAGAGGCCAGAAAGCGTAACTGGACCATCCAGAGCTTTGAAGAGTTGCTGGCAGATTATCAGACAGCAGCAACCGCTAACTAAGCTTATACAGCCAAAACACCAGCCGGCAACGCCGGCTGGTGTTTAAGCTACTCACCGATTTCGGTGCTCATATGATAAGTCCGGCTGAACGCATGTACTGCATCAATAAACACACTGACCCGCTCCGGGTCCACATCCGGCGTAATGCCATGACCCAGGTTAAATACATGGCCGCTACCCTGGCCAAAGCCATCCAGGATCATTTGCACTTCCTGCCGGATACGCTCTGGCGAGCCAAGCAGAATTGCCGGGTCCATATTGCCCTGCAGTGCAACTTTACTCCCTACCCGCGCCTTGGCATCAGCAATATTAATTGTCCAGTCCAGCCCCAACGCATCGCAGCCGGTATTGGCAATAGCTTCCAGCCACAAGCCACCGTTTTTGGTAAACAGGGTTACCGGCACTTTACGCCCTTCTGCTTCCCGGGTTAAGCCATTGACAATCTGCTGCATATAGCCGAGTGAGAACTCCTGATAATCACGCGGCGTAAGCACACCGCCCCAGGTGTCGAAAATCATCACCGACTGTGCGCCCGCAGCAATCTGCGCATTCAGGTACAAGGTGACACTTTGCGCCAGTTTATCCAGCAACAGATGTAATGCCTCCGGCTCGCTAAACATCATTTTTTTGATTATGCCGAAGGTTTTACTGCTACCGCCCTCTACCATGTAGGTTGCCAGCGTCCAGGGGCTGCCGGAAAAACCAATCAGCGGCACACTACCATTCAGCTCACGGCGGATGGTACGCACCGCATCCATCACATAACGCAGCTCCTGCTCCGGATCGGGTACCGGCAAATTGGCAATCTCCAGGAAATCCCGCACCGGGCGCTGAAACTTAGGCCCTTCACCTTCGCCAAAATATAACCCCAGCCCCATAGCATCAGGAATAGTCAGGATATCACTGAACAGAATAGCGGCGTCCAGCGCATAGCGGCGCAATGGCTGTAATGTCACTTCGCAAGCCAGCTCAGGGTTTTTGCACAGCGACATAAAATCACCGGCCTGAGCCCGGGTCGCGCGGTATTCCGGTAAATAACGCCCGGCCTGACGCATCATCCATACCGGCGTACGATCTACCGGTTGTTTTAACAAAGCCCTGAGATAGCGATCATTTTTCAGCTGCATAATATGTCCGTCATATACCGAGATAGCGTTATTTTACCATCAAGGCGCCAAGACGCCTATTGTTTCGCGGTAAAGGCTGCGTTCAGGTTTTTTCAGTTTAAGGCTTGTCATGCGAAAATCGATCTGCTATAACATGGCTGCGCTAGTGAAGAATAACAAGTAAGAAGCCCGGTAATACGGGACCACGCAAAAATTTAGTTAAGCCACTTTATGTGGCTTTTTTATTGCCCGCACTATTTTGCCACTGCCCCCTGTAACCGCTGAATAATTTGCCCGGACAAGGTCTCAACCGGCGGCACTTCCGGCAAGGCCGCTAAATCAAACCAGTCAGCCTCTTCGATTTCATTGGGCTGACAGACAATAGTTCCGCCGGCATAATCGGCAATAAAACCGGCCATCAGCGAATGCGGGAACGGCCATGGCTGACTGCCGACATAACGCAGGTTAGTAATGTCTATGCCCACTTCTTCTTTCACTTCACGTACGGCTGCCTGCTCTAATGTTTCTGCCGACTCCACAAACCCTGCCAGGATCGAAAAAAAACCTTTACGATGCCTGCTGGAGCGCGCCAGCAGGATCTTGCCTGCATGGGCGATACCCACTAAGACACAAGGCGCAATCCGCGGATAACAGCGGTGGCCACATTTATGGCACAACATGGCCAGCTCCCAGTTTACCAGTTGCATAGCGCTGCCACACTGGCCACAAAAGCGGTGGGTTTGGAAAAAAAGCGTCACTTGTACCGCACGTGCCGCCAGTTGAAACAATGCTTCTCCCTGCCCGAGTAACTCACGGGCAGATACCCATTCGTTGTCATTGGCAATATGGTCATGATTGATCAGCAGGTACGCGTTCAGCCCTTCTGCCTGCCCAAGCCAGCAGCTTTGCTCCGGCTCTGCCGACAACGCTAATTCGGCATAGCTGCATCTGGGCAGTTGCTGCTGTGCATTCAGCCAGATACGCCCCCGGTTAACAATAAACCAGAGCCCTTGCTGTGAAGCCGCCAGGCTGATACTGTGTTTAATCATATTCTATCCTCGCTACAGACGCGGTGCAGACAGTATCATAGGGGTTATTCACTGAGCCGACCAATAAAAAAACGGTTGATCTTTAGCGCAAAATTCATTTAATTAGAGCTTACTGCAGCAAAGCTGCTGCACTTAAGGAGAAGGCAATGTACACCCGTGTGCAGAAAGCGCAACAAAAATGGGGTGGCTCTCTCAGCGCCATCGACAACTGGCTGGAAGAGCGTCAGCAGCTTATCGTAAGCTACTGTAAACTGGCAGCGTTACCACCGTTTGACAACAAAAGAACCACTATGCCGTCGCAGGACACCGTACAGGCTTTTTGTCAGTTGCTGGTTGATTATTTATCTGCAGGCCACTTCGAAGTGTATGAACGGATCGTATCAGAGTGTGCGGTCAATGGTACCGACAGCCGTCAACTGGCTGACAGCCTGTATCCCAAAATTGCAGAGTCTACCGATCTGGCGCTGAACTTTAACGATAATTATGCCGAGCACCTCAGTACCCGCCACAGCGGTGCCTTTGACCGTGAACTGTCCGCACTGGGCCAGGCACTGGAAGAGCGTTTTGAATACGAAGATCAGCTGATTAATACCTTACATGAGAAGCACAGCAACAACAGTGTTTCGGCATAAGCAGGGCAGGCCGGATAACAGACAGTAAAAAAGCGGCCGCAGCCGCTTTTTTACTGTGTTCTCGCTGTTACTGTTCAGCTTTTACAATATCCAGCAGCTCAACTTCAAACACCAGTACGCTGTTTGGTTTAATCACACCCATATCGCGCTCGCCATAGGCCAGCTCTGACGGGATAGTGAACTTAAACCTGGAACCGACATTCATCAGCTGTACGCCTTCAGTCCAGCCAGAAATAACCCGGTTTAACGGGAACTGCGCCGGCTCGCCACGATCGACAGAGCTGTCAAACTTGGTGCCATCAGTCAGGGTGCCGACATAGTGCACTTTGACGGTATCAGTCGCTGCCGGCTTGGCACCTTCTGCGGCCTGTAACACTTCATACTGCAGGCCGGATTCCGTTACCGTAACACCTTCTTTCTGCGCATTTTGTTCCAGGTAAGCTTTACCTGCGGCTATCGCCTGCGCGGCTTCAGCTTCAGCAATGGCAGCCTGCTTGTCACGGAATTGCTCTTCCAGCGCAGCCATCATGGCCTGTACCTCTTCGTCTGACAACGCGCTTTTATCGGTAAGGGCATCCTGCACACCGCGTAAAATCAGCGTGCTGTCCAATGACAGACCCATTTTGTTGTATTCATCCAGGGTGCCATCCAGGTAACGGCCAACAGAAACACCCAGGCTGTAGGATTGTTTGGCAGCATCGGTATCCAGTGCTGCAGGTTTCTGTTCAGCTTCTTTCTGACAGGCAGTAAGGCTTAACACGGCCACGGCGACCAGAGACATTTTTGTAACTAAACGCATTCGGTTCTCCAAGATTTACGCAGCCAGGCTGCAAAAGTATGTTCTAATAGTGTCCAATGAACTGGCCTATACTAACGGTTTGCGAGGATGAGGTTAACACCCGTTATGAAATATCCTGTATTTTTTCTGCTGTTGCTGCTTGGCGGCTGTGAAAAAATAACATCAAATGCTCCACAACAACAGTTTCCGCATGTTGCACAAGGCAGTTATGCAGCCGCCATATCGGAAGACGGGCGCTATGCCGCTGTATCTTCTATTCAGGACGGCGTGGCATTGTGGAACTTAGGCAGCAATGCCCTGCTGTACCAGTGGCGGCATCAGGGCAACAGCGACAATCTGGTGTTCAGCCTGGCAATAAGCCCGGACAACAGCCATGTACTGACCGCTGACGCTAACACCTATGCTTTGTGGCATATCGGTAACGGCGAAAACCAGGGTTACTGGAAGCTGGATACCGCCACTGTGCGGGATGTCGCTGTATCTGCCGGCGGCAAACACCTGCTGATAGGCAAAAGTGACGGCGGTGTACAGCATGTTACTTTGCAAAGCGGGCGCCGGCTGGAGTTTTTAGGCCACAGCGAGCGCATAAACAGTGTGGCAATGTCGCCAAACGGCCGCTATGCGCTGACCGGCGGCAATGATTATAAAGCCCACTTGTGGGATACCCAGAGCGCACAAATCTTGTACAGCTTCAGCCATCCGAGCCGGGTGACCAAGGTGGCGCTGGACCCGCAGGGCCGTTATGCGTTTACCGCCGACAGCCAGAGTCTGGCACAGATATGGGATATTCAGACTGGCCAACTGGTCAGTAAACTGCAGTTTATTACGCGCCAGCAGGTATTCAGCACAGTTCGCTTCAGCAGCGATGGTAAATATCTGGCCACCGGCGCCCCCACCCGCAAACTGGCGCTGTGGGATGTGCAAACCGGCCGGGAATTGCAGCAATGGCTGGTTTCGGTAAAACCCGACAGCCGCCCGCCCAGTGCAGTAGTGCATGCGGTGGCATTTTTAAATACCAATCAGCTTATCAGCGAAAGCTCCAGTGGCATAGCCGAAGTATGGGAGATTAAACATGGCAACAAATGAGCAGGATTTACAGCTGCACATTATCGAACTGGAGAGCAAGCTGGCCTTTCAGGAAGATACAGTGCAAAGCCTCAGTAACGAGCTGCTGGAACATCAGAAACGTATAGATTTACTGCAGCGCCAGGTGCAACTGCTGGCGGAAAAGCTGCGCCAGCTGCCGGACGACCAGGGCATTTTACGGCCGGAGGAAGAACCGCCACCACCACATT
>CAZEGA010000082.1:0-11485 GCA_964511675.1 uncultured Rheinheimera sp. | reverse complement strand
CACCATTTCCGTTTTGTTATATATTCTTTTTATCTGTTTGAGTTATCAGGCTGCCATTGCTAAGCTGACGTCAGGTTCTGCCTCTATTGCTATGGTTTTATGATCACCGTTGAACAAATAAAACAGCTCTCCACTGCCGAGAAACTGCAGGTCATGGAAACCTTGTGGCAGGAGTTAACGGCTGATCCACACAACACTCCGGCATCACCCGCCTGGCATCAACAGGCATTACTGGAAACGGAATATGCTGTCACAGAAGGCACAGAAGTCACCCACGACTGGGAGCTGGCAAAACAAAGTTTGCGTGATAAATTCAGATGAAAATTACAGTTCTCGATGCTGCGTTAAATGACCTGACAAACGGCCGGTTGTTTTACCAGCAGCAAGGGGAGCATCTGGGTGACTATTTTCTTGACTCGTTATTTAGTGACATTGATTCTTTAATTCTATTTGCCGGTATCCACCAACAATTCTTTGGCTATTTTCGTATGTTAGCCCATCGCTTCCCTTACGCGATTTACTACAAAATGCCTGAACCAGAGTTAGTAGTGATTTGGCGTGTATTGGATATGCGCGCTAATCCGAAGCAAACCCAATCACACCTTGGCTGAGTTAATAACTGACAACCCACCACCGGTTTTCGTATGGACATTTTGCTAAGGTCAGCCCGGCAAATTGCGATACACTATGGCCATTACCAAGTGTAAGGAGCCATTATGCCGCGTTATTCTGCTGAGTTTATTAAAGAGATGCCCAAGTCTGACTTGCACCTGCATTTAGATGGCAGCCTGCGCCTTAGCAGCTTAATTGAGATGGCCAGACGCACTGGCACCAAACTGCCTGCCGATACCGTGGAAGGCTTAAAACAGCTGGTATTTAAAGACAAATACAACAGCCTGGGCGAATACCTGCACTGCTTTCAATACACCTGCGCGGTACTGCGCGATATGGAAAACCTGCAGCGGGCGGCCTATGAACTGGCTATCGACAACCAGCTTGAAGGCGTTAACTATATTGAAGTGCGCTTTGCGCCGCAGCTGTTAATAGACCTGCCCAACGGTATTGATTTTGACCGGGTAATGCATGCGGTAAATACCGGCTTAAAACACGCTATGGACGAATACAACCGCAGCGAAGCCGTATTAAGCGGCCAGAAACCGCCTTTTGCCTACGGCATTATTAACTGCGCTATGCGCATGTTCGGCGACAAAGGCTTTTCGCCCTATTACACCAATTTATTCCAGCTGATGCGTGACTTTGCCCCGATGGACGTCATCAAGCTGGCGGCGATGGAGCTGGTGCGCGCCAGCGTACGGCTGCGTGATGCAGAAGGCAACCCTATTGTCGGCCTGGATCTGGCCGGCCAGGAATCCGGGTATCCGGCCAGTAAATTCAAGGAAGTGTACGAATATGCCCACCAGCACTTTTTACTGAAAACCCTGCATGCCGGTGAAGCCTATGGTGCCGAAAGCGTATTTGAAGCAATAACCGAATGCTACGCCGACCGTATCGGCCATGGTTATTCGATGTTTATTCCAGACATGATTACCGATCCGGACATCAGCGACAAAACTGCCTATATCCGTAACCTGGCGTCCTATATTGCCGACAAACGCATCGCAATAGAAGTGTGCCTGACCAGCAACCTGCAAACCAATCCGGCCATTACCGATATTAAACAGCACAAGTTTAAAGCCATGCTGGAACACCGCATTGCCACCGTGATTTGTACCGATAACCGCCTGGTGTCCAACACCACTGTCAGCAAGGAATACCAGCTGGCATTGGATAATTTTGATATCCCGCTGAAACGGCTGAAAGATATCGTGGCCTATGGCTTTAAAAAGAGCTTTTTCCCCGGCACTTATGTGGAAAAACGCGAGTATGCCAAACGCTGCCTGGAATATTTTGATCGCGTTGCGCAGCGGTATGGTTTTATATAATAAAAACAATGGCATATATACAGTGTCGCAAAACACATACACACTAACAAACTGATTAATAAGATATTTTATTTTAAGCCAGATTAACTGTTGCCAAACAGCGACAGTTAATCTGACCACCCCGCCTCACCACTGCACAAATAAAACGTAATTTATTGATTTAATTGTACATAAAAATAAATCACAAAGTTGGCACAGCCCTTGTATTAGTCATGACAAGCAACGTGACAGGAGAATGTCGCAAGTGCAGTAAGCTGCCTTTGCCACATTCTCCCTGATTAGCGTTATTACGCAGCCAGAAGTAAGTGCTGCACTGTGCGGAGGTAGTTATGGACTTTTTCTTAGCGGGTACCCTGTTATTTTTACTGGCGAATATTACCGTAGCAGTAACCATGTTGCGCCGGGTTAACCTGCATAACGACAGCGTGCTGGCGTGGGAGCAGGAACAAGCGGTTGCCCTGCGCAGCGCACCGGTACAGCAGCTGGCTGTTACATCATATAACCCGGCGGCGCTGCCCAAAGCGGCCTGAACACGCCACGATCCCATGAGTTCAGCGGTTTTGCTGAACCCTTGCCAGGCCAGAACCCCACTGGCCTTTTTTTTTTGCCGTTAAAATAGGGTATGCTTAGCTGCCCTGCGATTAAGACTGACGACTATGCGTTTTTCGATCCAAACCGCTTCTCTACGCCAACTGGTCTTGCTGAGCTTTTTTCTGGCATTGATCCCGGTGGCAGTGTTGCTGTGGCAAAGCCACCGGGCACTGGCCGGGCTGAGCCAGCATGCCGTTGAAGAAGCCGAAGCTTCGGTGGCCAGTGTACGCCGGGCAGAGAATATGCAAAACCTGGTGGTCGATATTGAACGGGCCGTACGCCAGCATGCGGTGGTAAAAACCGCTGCCCTGGCCCAGGTGGCCCACACGCACCTGAACAGCTACAGAACCTTGCTCAGCGAAGTATGCGACAACGTTGACCAGCCGCAGCTGTGCCAGCAGCAACAGTATCAGCTGATGATACTGCTGGATAATTTTACCGCATTAAGCAGTACCGAGCTGGAACCCGTGGTACAGCAGTTCCGCCTGCAGCAGCAGCAGCTTACCCAGCAGATCTGGCTGTTGCTGGAGCAAAACCTGCAGCAGCAACAACGTTTTGTTGAAGACAGCCAGCAACAACTGGCCTGGCAGACCGTGGCGCTGGTACTGCTCACCCTGCTGCTGGTGTTGTGGGCATCCGGCCGTATCACGGCGCCGGTGCGCAAGCTGGATAAAATGATCCGCGCTATCGGCCAGCAGCACCAGTTCCCCGATGAAAAACTGACCGGCCCGCGCGAACTGACCGAACTGGGCGAACAGTTACGCTGGCTCAGTTCGCGCCTGCAGCAACTGGAAGCCCTGCGGCTGATTTTACTGCGCCATGCCTCGCACGAGTTAAAAACGCCGCTGTCGAGTATCCGCGAAGGCTGTGCGCTGTTAAGCGAGCAGCTGGTGGGGCCGTTAAACCCGCAACAACTTGAGGTAGTGGGGCTGCTGAACGGCAGTGCCGACCGCTTAAGTGTGCTGACAGAGCAACTGCTGGACTATAACCGCCTGCTGCAACAGGCCAAACCGGAACCGGAATGGCATGCGCCACGGCAGCTATTTACCGACTGCTTTAATGATCATGCGCTGTCACTGCAGCAACGCGGCCAGAAAATTGAACTTAGCAGTGATCTCAGTGCCATCTATACTGATGCCACCCTGTTCCGGCGCATTCTCGATAACCTGATCAACAATGCCCAGGCCTATGGCAGCCAGGACAGCCCGGTATGGGTAAAACTGTACCAGCAGGAACACCAGTTGGTACTGGATGTCGCCAACAATGGCAACCCTATACCCACAGCGCTGCGGGAAAAACTGTTTGAGCCGTTTCAGCGCGGTACCACTCCGCGCTTCGACTCGGTGCAAGGCTCCGGCCTGGGGCTGTCGATCGTGGCCGATTGCGCCCGCCTGCTGGGCGGCCATGCCGATATTGTTGATGTAATTTACGCCGATGTCTGTATCCGGGTACGGCTACCCCTGCTGGAGGAAAAACCTGCATGAAAACCTGTTTAAGCCTGTGTCTGTTGCTGCTGTTATCCGGCTGTCAGGTGCTGACAACACCTGCAGCACCACAAAACCAGCCTGAGCCCGAGCCGGTTATTGAGCCGGTGCAACCGACCGAAGCCGACCCCGGGCCGGCACAGACGACACTGGCGATCAGCGATGACAGCGCAGTATTAAAAGCCTGGGTGCAGTACCGCGCCTCGATCCTGACGCGGCTGAATGAGGAACGCGACACCTTAAATACCGACACCGCCACCGATGAGGTCAGGCAGTTAAAACGCACCATCCTGCAATTGCACCCGGACACCCCTTACCTGACCCGGCTGCGTATTCAGATGCAACTGGCCGAACAACTGCTGCTATTGCCAGCCCCGCTGGCAGAACTGCTGAGCTGGGATTTAGCCTTTAACCAGAAACTGCTGGAAGCCGAATCTGCGGTCAGTGCCTTAACCCGGCTTAATGCCCAGCAACACGACAATATTGAGCGTTTACAGAAGACCAACCGCGAGCTGCAGAAAAAAATCGATGCCTTAACCCAGATAGAAGCGCAGCTGAATAAACCTGCAGTGGTGCAGGAGGATAACAATGGCCAGTAATACCCCGCGTTTACTGCTGGTAGATGACGACCCCAGCCTGCTGCGCCTGCTGACACTGCGCCTGGAAGGTGAAGGTTACCAGGTGATCAGCGCCGCCAGCGCCGAAGCAGCCTTGCCACTGCTGGCGAAAAACAGTGTCGATATAGTGCTGAGTGATTTGCGCATGCCGGGGCTGGATGGTATGAGCCTGTTTGACGAAATTGCCAAACGCTACCCCGGCCTGCCCGTGGTGCTGATGACAGCCCATGGTTCCATTCCCGAGGCCGTCGCCGCCACCCAGCGCGGCGTATTTGGCTTTCTGACCAAACCACTGAACAACACCGAGCTGCGCGATATTCTGCAGCGGGCCGCGCACCAGTCGGTGCCGGAGCAAGCCGAATGGCGCGAAGACATTATTACCCGTTCGCCCCGCATGGCAGAGCTGCTGGAACAAAGTTACCGGGTGGCGCAACGCGACGTCAGTGTACTGATCACCGGTGCCAGCGGTACCGGCAAAGAACTGCTGGCCCGCGCTATTCATAAGGCCAGCCCACGCGCCAGCCAGCCTTTTGTCGCCATTAACTGCGGAGCCCTGCCCGAGCATTTGCTGGAGTCTGAACTGTTTGGCCATACCAAAGGCGCTTTTACCGGCGCCGTAACCGAACATAACGGGCTATTCCGCGAAGCCGATGGCGGCACCCTGTTTCTGGATGAAATTGGCGATATGCCGGTATCGTTGCAGGTTAAGCTGTTACGCGCGCTGCAGGAGCGGCAGATACGGCCGGTGGGCAGTGCCAAAACCATGCCGATCAATGTGCGGGTGCTGTCGGCCACTCACCGTGATTTACAACAGGCGATGCAGGAAAACAGCTTCCGCGAAGATTTATACTACCGGCTGAATGTGGTGAACCTGCAGCTGCCCAGCCTGGAGCAACGGCCGGAAGATATTCCGCTGCTGGCCCGCCATGTGCTGCAGCAAAGTGCCCGGCGGCATCAGGTTGAGGTAAACCGCTTCTCCGATGATGCCATGCAGCTGCTGGCTACGGCGAAATGGCCGGGCAATGTGCGCCAGCTGGTAAACGTGGTAGAACAATGCGTGGCTTTAACCCACAGCCCGGTGATTGGCGCAGCCCAGGTAGAGCAGGCGTTGTCGCAGAACAGCAGCTACTGGCCAACACTGACCGAAGCACGCGATCAGTTTGAACGCCAGTACCTGATCCGGGTGCTGCAGATGACTGAAGGCAATGTGACCCGCGCTGCCGAGCTGGCCGGGCGCAACCGTACCGACTTTTATAAATTACTGAAAAAACATGAACTCTCTGCGGCCCAGGTAACCGAGCAGCAGGACGAACAGGACTAGCAGGAAAACGATGACAGCTACCACTCCACCCGATGCCCGACTGGCTGCAGATGCCGAAAGCCCCGAACTGATACGGGCAAAAATTATCAGCGAGACCGCCAGAATTAACTGGCTGGAACTGCAAAAATTCTATGCCGCAGGTTCAGTGATCACAGTTGAACCCCAGCTGGACCTGATCGATGTGGCGTTCGCCTTCAGCCGCGACGACAAAACTGCCGTGGCGCAGTGGCTGGCTGAGGGCACCGTAGGCAGCACCAGCGAACAGCAGGCAAAGCAGTGGTTTGATAACCAGACCGGGCTGTGGGCGGTAGTCATTTCGCCCTGGGTGCTGGTACAACATAAGCCGCTGGCACCAGAGCTGAATTAAGCTCTGCTACACTTAGCGCAGGGCATACAACCTCAAGGCCGTTATGACTGACATCTATAAAAAAGGCAGCAGCTCACGCGTAACACTGTCGCAGCTGATGCTGCCGTCGCATTCCAATTTCAGCGGTAAAATTCATGGTGGTTATTTACTGTCGCTGATGGATCAGATCGCCTTTGCCTGTGGCTCCAAATTCTGTGGCCGCTATTGTGTTACGGCCTCGGTAGACAGGGTCGATTTTCTTAACCCGATTGAAGTGGGCGAACTGGTCACGTTAAAAGCGTCAGTGATTTTTGTCGGTAACAGCTCTATGGTGGTCGGCATCCGCGTTGAAGCGCAAAATATTCAGACCGGCAAGGTCAAGCACTGTAATTCGTCGTACTTTACCATGATTGCCAAAGACGAACAGGGCAATAATGTGCGGGTACCGCGGCTGATTTTAACCAGCAAGGAAGAAGTGCTGCGTTTTGTTAAAACCACCCAGCGGCTGAAACTACGCCACAGCTACGCCGAACTGTGCACCGATTTTGATGGTGATATGCCGCAGGCAATTGAGCAAATTACCGCTAATTATCAGGTGCAGGTGCAACTGACATAAGATTGCAGCCTTAGTCAGTTGTATCGAACCGGATTGCTCACTAATGCTAACTGCTCAGTACCCTGCCGCCTGACCATCCTTGCGTGATTCCGATGCACCAATCCAAACGCCGTTTTCATGGTCGCGCATAATGGCCTGGTAGCCGCCGTAGCCGCCTAAGCCGTAACGGACATCATGGCCTTTTTTCATCAGCTCACGCACGGTTTCATAAGGTACGCCGCGCTCTACTTCAATATAACCGCCATTTTGCAGGTACATCTCACTGCTATCGGTTGGCTCGGTATTACCCAGATGCTGCCAGCGTGCGGCGTCACCGGCTTCCTGCAGGTTCATGCCATAATCCACTATATTCACCAGGATCTGTACATGGCCCTGCGGCTGCATGGCCCCACCCATAACACCGAAGCTGATCAGCGGTTTATCCTGTTTGGTAACAAAAGCCGGAATAATGGTATGAAACGGCCGTTTGCCCGGCTCGTAGACGTTGGCATGCTTTTTATCCATAGAGAACATTTCTCCACGGTCCTGAAACACAAAGCCCAGCCCCGGCACGACTACGCCCGAGCCCATACCACGGTAATTACTCTGGATTAACGACACCATATTGCCGTCTTTGTCGGCCGTGGTCATATAAATGGTATCGCCTTCATACAGTGCCGGGTTACCGGCATCGACGGTTTTAGCGGCTTTATCGCCAATCAGTTTGGCCCGCTCGCGGCCATATTCTGCGGAAATAAGCCCGGCGACGGGTGCTTGATTAAAGTCCTGATCAGCATAGAATTTTGCCCTGTCCTCAAATGCCAGTTTTTTCGCTTCTACCAGCAGGTGCAGGCTTTGCGGCGTGTTAAAACCGGCGGCTGGCAAATCATAATTTTTCAGAATTTGCAGCATCTGCAATGCCGCTATACCCTGGCCGTTGGGTGGTAATTCCCACAGGGTATAGCCTTTATAATCCACGCCTACCGGTTCAACCCAGTCAGAGCGGTGGTTGGCAAAATCGGCAAAACGCAGATAACCGCCATGGGCCCGCATAAAACGGTCAATTTCTACTGCGATATCGCCTTTGTAAAACGCATCACGGCCGCCCTGGGCCAGCGCTTTGTAGGTATTGGCCAGCGCCGGGTTTTTAAACAGCTGGCCTTTGGCAGGTGCTTTACCATTTACAGTGAAAGTTCCGGCAAAATCGCCCGGTTGCTGGCTTAATACCGGCACGCTGCGCTGCCAGTACCAGGCAATTAACTCGCTTACCGGAAACCCCTGCTCCGCATAGCGGATGGCCGGTTGCAGTATGTCGGTCATTGGCAGGCTGCCGAATTTCTTGTGCAGTTCAAACCAGCCATCTACTGCACCTGGCACACTGATCGGCAGTACACCATGCGGCGGAATATCGCTGCGGCCCAGCTTTTGCAGTTCATGTGCCAGCATGTCGTAACTTAAACTCAGTGGCGAGCGGCCAGAGGCATTCAGGCCGTACAGTTTCTGGCTTTTGGCATCCCAGACCATAGCGTATAAATCGCCGCCTATGCCATTACCGGTAGGTTCCATCAGCCCCAGTGCCGCATTGGCAGCAATAGCGGCATCTATGGCGTTACCGCCTTGTTTCATGATGTCCAGCGCAACCTGAGTCGCCAGCGGCTGGCTGGTGGCTGCCATGGCCTGGCTCGCTATTACTTCGGAACGGCTGGCGAACGGTGCGCCGGTAATGCGATCAAAACTGTGGGCAGTACCAGCACACAGCAGGCTTAGCAGCAAGGCCGCAGGGGTAAGCAGGTCTCTCATGACAAACTCCGGTTATTATTACCTGACCTTAACGCTGTACTTTGCAGCGTACCAGCACTTTACGACCAGTGAAACGCATACTGCGATGTTTATGCCGTGTACCGGTGCAGGTTTAACTGCTGTTTTTGTGCCGCGGTTACGGCTACAGCCTTATTGCCGGCGTAATCAAACTGTACCAGTACGGCTGTGCCAGACACGGTTTTAACGCCATGCTGCCAGGCCTCCTGGTAGACATCAAACGAGCTGCCGCCAATACGGCTGATATAGCTGCGCAGTTCAACCTCAGCACCGTAATGGGTTTGGGCGTGGTAATCCAGTCTGACACTGGCGACAATCAGCGGCCATTGCTGTAAATTCAGTTCCGGGGTAAAAATTCTGAACACACTCTGGCGGGCACCTTCAAACCAGACAGCAAACACCGTATTGTTGATATGCCCGAGCGCATCCGTGTCAGAGAACCGCGGAGTAATAATGTCTTGCCACATAAGGAAACCCGATGACTGATTTTATTGAGGTGTACGATAATGCGTTAAGCAACGCTTTTTGCCAACAACTGATCGAGGTATTTGAGCAAAGCCCCTATACCACGCCAGGCCGTACCGGCGGCGGGGTAGATACCAGTAAAAAGATCAGTACCGATTTATACCTGTACCAGCATGCCGAGTACCGGGAACTGATGCAGGTGATCTGGCAGGCCACGACCCACTATACCTGCGAGTATTTTAAAAAGTACCACTTTGCGCTGATAGGCCCGATGGCCCTGACCATAGCGCACCCGCAAAGCGGTAAGCCCACCGCCATCACCCATGACAATTTTGCTGAACTCGGTGCAGCTAAAACCATGGACTTTATGCGCCTCCTGTTCCGCCTTGGCAATATTCAGGCGCAGAAGTATCAGGTCGGAGTGGGCAATTACGGCTACTGGCACAGTGAGGTATACCCGCAGCAGGGCAGCACCGAACCGCTGCACCGCGCACTGTTGTTTATGTTTTACCTGAACGATGTAACCGAGGGTGGCCAGACCGAGTTTTACTACCAGAACAAAAGCATACAACCCAAAGCCGGCCGCATGGTTATAGCACCGGCCTACTTTACCCACACCCACCGCGGTTGCATTCCGGTATCGAATGACAAATACATCCTGACCAGTTGGATTTTATTTAACCACGCCGAACAGATATACGGCCCGCCAACCCACGCCTGATCTGCCGTTACCTTTGTGCTGCAGTTGTAACCATAACAAAATTATGGTTACAACTGTAAATAACAATGATTCCTATTAGTATAGTTATATGCTATCTTTTACACCGCAATACACCCAATCAAAACAGGACTGTTACGATGAAACGCTATTCATTACTGGCAAAGTCTGTCGCACTGGCATTAGCCACAGCCGCCTGCACCGCCACCGCTGCCGATAACGCCGCCGAAGACATCTCCGTCGTGGAGCGCATTACCATTATCGGTAACAACAACGACACCACTAAAGCTACCGGGTCGGCTTATGTGATTTCTGAGCAGGAGCTGCAGAAATTTGAATACAGCAATGTGCACAGCATTTTGCGCGCGGTACCGGGTGTGTATTTACGTGACGAAAACAGTGATGGCTTTTACCCGCGTATCGGTATCCGCGCATCGTCTTCCGGCCGCAGCGACCGTATCTCGATTATGGAAGACGGTATCCCGGCAGCGATGGCACCTTATGCCAATACCTCGGCTTATTTCTTCCCCAATGCCGGGCGGATGCGCGCGGTTGAAGTGTTAAAAGGCCCGGAAACCCTGCTGTATGGCCCGCAAACCACCTCGGGTGCGATTAACTTATTATCTACGGCAATCCCTGAGCAGCATGCCGGCTTCCTGAATGTTGAAGCCGGTGATTTCAGCAGCCGTAAAATCCATGCCAATTACGGCGGCACCGAAGGCCAGTGGGGCTATTTGCTGGAAACCTACCAGCGCGTGACCGACGGCCATCAGCAGATTGACCGCAGCAATATCAACGCCGGTATCGACACCGAAGAGTTTCTGGGCAAACTGCGCTGGAAAAGCGATGCCAGTGCCCGCTTCCAGCAGCAGCTGGATATTAAATACCAGTACACGCAGGAGTACGGCAATGTCAGCTATTTAGGCTTAACCGATGCCGATTTTCATGCTAACCAGAATCGCCGTTATGGTTTAAGCGAACTGGAGCGGATGGACCGCGGCCGTAAAGGTTTCAGCATTCAGCATCAGATTGCTTTTAGTGCCAACACCCTGCTGACCAGCACTTATTATGACTACTACACCAAGCGTATCTATAACCGCTTAAACCAGATTAACGGTATTAATGTTGACGGTAATGGCATTACCAGCCAAATCAACAATGGTGCCGCCAATGCCGCGCTGTTACAGGGCATTTTGGATGGCACCGCCGATACCACCCATGCCAATGGTGTACGCTATGGCCATAACCACCAGGCGTTTGACAGCCAGGGCCTGCAACTGGAACTATTGCATTATTTCAATACTGGCGATATCGGCCATGAGCTGACCATAGCGGCGCGCCGGCATGAAGATATTGCCCATAATGCCATCAATGGTCTTAGTAACTCTATCTACCACCAGGTCAATGGCAGCCTGGTGTTCCAGGAAACCCAGGCCGGTGCCCGCCAACGTGGTGATGCCGATGCGACAGCATTCTGGATTGCCGATAAAATCAGTATCGGCGACTGGACCTTGGTGCCAATCGTGCGGTTTGAAGATATTGACACCAAGGCCAATATTGCCCTGACCGCTACCGAGGCCCAGTTAG
>CAZEGA010000081.1:0-11520 GCA_964511675.1 uncultured Rheinheimera sp. | reverse complement strand
CCACCCTGTTCAGTAAACGCGGCAACCGCTATTCGGTCACCGCAGCGCTGTTAAGCGGCTTTACCGTCACCTTGTTGTTACAGCCTTATGTGCTGCAGCAACTGAGCCCGGCGCTGGCGGCACTGGATTTAGGTTTTACCTGGCAGCTGTGTATCGGCACCCTGGTCGCTACCCTGGTCTGCCTGAGCGGGCGTCCGGCCGATGCAACAGTTGCAGCAACGGAGTCGTAATATGTGGGTCCTGACAGTAGATGGCGGTGGCAGCAAAACCCTGGCCCGGCTGACCAATACCAGCACAGGCCAGCACTGGCAGCAACAGGCCGGCCCGGCCTCGCTGACCAATAACTTTGCGCTGGCGCTGGGCAATATTAACCTGCTAAGCAGCAGCCTGTGCCAGCAAGCCGGTATTGACAGCCGGCAGGTGGTAGCGGTAATGGGGCTGGCCGGGGCCGGCAACCCGCAGCAACAGCAGCAGGCCAGCCAGCAACTGGCCAAACACTATGCCCGGTTTTTGCTGACAACGGATGCCAGAACCTCGCTGTACGGCGCCAACCTGGGCCAGCCGGTACTGGTGGTAGCACTCGGCACCGGCTCGGTGGCCATGCGCTTGCTGGCCGACGGTACCGAGCAGCAGGTCGGCGGCTGGGGCTTTAATATCGGTGACGAAGGCGGCGGTGCCTGGCTCGGCAAACAGGCCGTGCGCGAACTGCTGTGGCAGATTGACAGCCTGGCCGGCATACAAAGCCCGTTACTGCGCGCTGTGGCCCAACAGATTGGCGCCGATGCCGCCACCTTGCTACCGTGGCTGAAAACCGCCAGCCCGAACGATTACGCCACGCTGGCGCCGCTGGTATTTGACTATGCCCGGCACTGCAGCCTTGCCGATAACCTGCTGCAACACCATACGGCAGCCGTGCAGCAGTTGCTGTGGCGCGGTCGCGAGCAGTTCGAACTGCCGGTGGTGTTATTAGGCGGCCTGGCCGATACCACAGCGCCGCTGCTAAGTGCAGAATGCCGCGCCCTGCTGCAACCGGCACGCGGTACTGCGCTGGACGGTGCTTTTATTCTGGCATCACAACTGAGCAATTCTTCGGCCTTTTCAGGAAACCACCATGACGCATAACCAACAGGACGCTTTACTGCAACAACTGAGCGCCATGAGCTCAGAAGCCCGCAATCCCGGCAGTTGGGATATCGATCTATTGTCGAGCCTGGAAATCGTACAACGTATTAATGCCGAAGATCAGACCGTGGCACAAAGCGTAGCCAGCTGTCTGGAGCCGGTCGCCGCTGTGGCCGATCGCATTGTCGATGCCTTTAATGCCGGCGGCCGTCTGGTATACCTCGGCGCCGGTACCAGCGGCCGGCTCGGTATTCTGGATGCAGTGGAATGCCCGCCTACCTACAGCGTACCTTCATCCCAGGTAGTAGCGTTAATTGCCGGTGGTAACGGTGCTGTGTACAAAGCAGTGGAAGGCGCCGAAGATAACCCGCAACTGGCCGTAGACGATTTAAAGGATATTGGCCTTAACAGCAACGATATCCTGATCGGCATTGCCGCCAGCGGCCGCACGCCCTATGTACTGGGCGGACTGGCCTATGCCCGCAGTATCGGCTGCTTTACCGCCGCCATCAGCTGTAATGCCAACGCACCTGTGCTGGCCGCGGCGGATATCGGCATTGCTGCCGTAACCGGGCCGGAAGTGGTTACCGGCTCTACCCGGATGAAAGCCGGCACCGCACAGAAACTGATTTTAAATATGCTGACCACCACCGCGATGATCCGTAGCGGCAAGGTGTACCAGAACCTGATGGTAGACCTTAACGCCAGTAACGAAAAACTGGTCGCCCGGGCGGTACGCATAGTGATGCAGGCTACTGACTGTGAACCGGCCATGGCGCGCGCAGCCTTAAAAGCCGCCGGCATGAGTGCCAAACTGGCCATTCTGCATATTCTCAGCGGCCAGAGTATTGAACACTGCCGCCAGCAGCTGCAGCAGCAACAGGGTTTTATCCGTAAAGTACTACAACAGGACAGCCAGCCATGAAAAACCTGCTGCTGGTACTGCTAAGCTGTTGCCTGCTGGCCTGTCAGCCCGGCAGCGGGCAGCAGGCTGCCGCGCCAGACTCTGCCGCCCGGCTGCAAACCGGAGCCGAACAGTTACCACTGTATCTGCCGCAACTGGCAGGCAAGCGGGTTGGCGTACTGGTAAACCAGACGTCATTAATTGGCGACCAGCACCTGGTGGACGTGCTGCTGGCGAATAACGTCAATATCGTCAGTATTTTTGCCCCCGAGCATGGCTTTCGCGGTGATCACGATGCCGGCGCCAAAGTGAGCAGCGGTACCGACAGCAAAACCGGTTTACCGCTGCTGTCATTATATGGTGCCAGTAAAAAACCCAGTGCCGAACAAATGCAGGCGCTGGATCTGGTGATCTTTGATATTCAGGATGTTGGTGTACGCTATTACACCTATATCAGCTCTATGCATTATCTGATGGAAGCCGCTGCCGAGCACGGCGTTGCCATGCTGGTGCTGGACCGGCCGAACCCGAACGGGCGCTACGTTGACGGCCCGCTGCTGGATTTAGCTTTCCAGAGCTTTGTTGGCATGCACCCTATTCCGCTGCTGCACGGCATGACAGTAGGCGAACTGGCACTGATGATTAAAGGCGAAGGCTGGGTAGCCAATGCCGATAAACTACAGCTCAGCGTGGTGCCGCTCAGCCATTATCAGCGCACACAACCTTATTCACTGCCGGTAAAACCGAGCCCGAATCTGCCGAACGATCAGGCGATAGCGCTGTACCCGTCACTGGGCTTTTTTGAAGCCACGCCGCTCAGTATCGGCCGCGGCACGCCGTTTCCGTTTCAGCTGATTGGCTTTGACCAATTCGGGCCAGCGGATTTCCGCTTTACCCCGGTATCGACCCCCGGCGCAGCGTTAACACCGCCGCTGATGGATAAAACCCTGTTCGCTGAAGATTTGCGCCAGACCGCGGCCGGCGGCCTGGATTTACAATACCTGCTGCGCTGGCATCAGCTGTTTCAGCAGCATAATGCCGTGTTTTTCAACTCGCCTGGCTTTATGGACAAACTGGCCGGTACCGACCAGTTACGTTTACAAATACAGCAGGGCTTAAGCGAGGCACAAATCCGCGCCAGCTGGCAGGCAGAGCTGCAGCAGTTTAAGCAGCAGCGCCAGCCTTACCTGCTGTACCCGTAAGGTTCAGGGGAGGTAATGCACGATGACCCGCTGCACGGCACCGCTGTCCTGTTGCTGTTGTAAATAGCTGTTCAGCGCCGGCAGCAAGGCTTGCCAGCCCGGATTCAGCGCTATGGTCAGACCGGATTTACCGATAAACAAGGGCGAACGATATAAAATAACGGTAGCAAAGTGATGCTGTAACAGCCAGCTGGCTACCAGATCGTTCAGATAGGCCAGATCACAACGCTTACTCAGCAGCATGCGCAGCTGCGCTTCCTGGCTGGAAGAATCGACCCTGAACAACTCACCACTGCTGAACAACGGCTCTAACGCCGGATAGACATAAAACTCCCGGGTACAGATTTTTTTCCCTGCCAGTTGTGTCGGTTGCAGTACCGCCTCGGCCGCCGAGCGGGCAAACAAGTAGTCATCATAGGCAATAATACTGCTGGAAAAGATCACTTGCTCCGGTTGTTTTGCCCACTCCGGGCTGAGCATCATCGCATCGACATCACCGCGATACAGCCGCTGCTCTGCCCCTGCGCGGTTATCCAGCAGGTAATCGACATTAATCTGCTGCTGGGTGAAAAATGGCGCCAGTAAATCCGGCACTATGCCGCTCACCTCGCCGGCGGCATCAGTAAAAATATAAGGCGGAAAATGCGGATAATACACCACAAAGCGCAGGGTTTTGCGGCCAGTGTCGGCGTCAACCGGCGGCGCTGCTCCGGTTGCAGTTGCTGCCAGCGCTATACCACACAGCAACCACAGCATACCGTGAAGCGAAGACTTTGCCATGTTAAAACTCCTGTTACGGCATAGCAAAACCCTAGCATAGCCAGCCGAAAACGCCAGTGTCCTGTCACTGCCGTTAAGGCAGGTCAAAGATCAGGGCTTTGGCCGGCGCAGTTGCCGTAAACTGCAGCGCAGTCTCAGCACTGATCTTAAGCCCGTCGCCCGGCCGTATACTGTGGCCGTTAATATCCAGCACACCGCTGATCACATGCACGTACACCTGGCGGCCTGCCGCCACCGTTAGCGGCACAGTGCCCTGCTGTGGCAGGATCAGCTGATACAGCATCGCGTCCTGCCGCAGTGTCAGGCTGCCGTCACGGCCATCCGGCGATAAAATCAGCGTCAGCCCCTGGTGCTGGCCAAAATCTTTTTGCTGATAACCGGGCTCGCCGCCAACCTGGTTCGGTTGCAGCCAGATCTGCAAAAACGCCAGTTCTTGCTGTTTGCTGGCATTAAACTCGCTATGGTAAATACCAGAACCGGCGCTCATCAGCTGGAACTCGCCGGCCGGCAACACTTCGGTATTACCGGCAGAATCTCTGTGCGCAATTTCCCCTGCCAGCACCAGGCTGAGAATTTCCATATCTTTATGGCCGTGGGTATCAAAACCGGCACCCGGTGCCACTCTGTCATCGTTAATTACCCGCAGTGCAGAAAACCCCATCTGCGCCGGATCATAATAACTGGCAAATGAAAACGTATGGCAGCTTTGTAACCAGCCAAAATCCGCTTTACCGCGTTCATCAGCGTAACGTATCTCAAACATGGGCTTGCTCCCGGTTATGTCATCAGTTGCGCCCAGCTTATCGCTGGCTGACAGGTGATAAAAGCGGAATAATTTGCTGCCAATGTTCAATATTTTTGAACCAAAGCCAGACTCTGCCACCTTAAGCTACACTGAGACATCACGCAGCAGGCTTAACATACGGAGCTGATTATGAGTATTAATGTACTGGCTATTTGCGGTAGCTTACGCGCCAAATCCACCAACCGGGGCCTGGTACGCTATGCCCAGGCGCATGCCCCGCAAGGCATGAAGATCCATCTGGCAGATCTGCTGGATGTACCGTTTTACAATGCTGATCTGGCAGAAAAACCCGCCGCAGTACAACAGTTGTTAAAACAAATTGCTGAAGCAGATGCCTTACTGCTGGCCTGTCCGGAATACAACTACTCAATGGCACCGGCGCTGAAAAATGCACTGGACTGGGCCTCACGTGAGCCGGATAACCACCTGCTCAGCGGCAAAGCCGTAGCCATTATGGGTGCGGGTGGCGGCATGGGTACCAGCCGGGCGCAGTACCACCTGCGCCAGAGCTGTGTTTACCTGAACCTGCATCCGCTGAACCAGCCGGAAGTATTCGCCAATGCTTTTGCCGGCGGCTTTGACAGTGATGGCAACCTGACCGATGAACGCCTGCAGGGTCTGGTGGTAAAACAGCTGGCCGCCCTGCTGCAATGGCAGCAGCAACTGAGCAAATAAATCAGGGTGTATCAGGCTCGGCTTTGCCGGCGCTGACGGTTGCCACACACTGCCAGCCCCAGCCGCGTTGTTTCTCAGCAAAATCGGCCGCTTTTTGCTCACAATAACCGGCCTCATTGCTGGCCTGCCACAATACCGAGCTCTGGCCATCTCTGATATAACGTACTTCACAGGGCAGCTCGGTGCCTTGCGGATACACCACTTCTATTACTCTTACGGCATCGCCCAGCTGGCAATGCGTAGTCTGGTTATCTGCCGCCAGCAGGGTGAAGGGCGCCAACAGCAACAACAGGTTTAATGCTTTCATTCTGTGCTCCACAGTCGGTTAAAACCTGCACAGTATAGCAAAAGCAGCGCCAGCGGTTGTAACACCACCTTTGTCATGCCGCCGCAGCCGGCAATGCTGTTCAGACTTTACATTTGGCGACAGGCTGGTTATAACCTAAGCATAATAATGATTAAAATAAAGCAACTATGGCTACCTTAGTCCCTGTAGCCAGCCTGACCAACTATGTCGAGCTGGCGAAAAATTTAGGTCTGAATCCACACCGCCTGCTGGCATCCTGCGGCCTGAGCCAGAAAATGCTGGACACGGCGGAACAAAGAGTCCCCGCAGTATCAGTCTTACAGCTGCTGGAAACCTCAGCCAGGGATGGCAATTGTCCAACCCTTGGCCTGCAACTGGCTGAAAGCCGTAAAATTGCCGACTTTGGTGTGATCAGCTTATTGCTCAGCCATCAGGCAACCTTACGCGCCGCATTGCGGATCATTGTCGATTACCGCCATCTGCTGAATGATGCGCTGGCGATCTATATTGAGGAAGTCGACAAAACCGTGGTGATCCGTGAAGAAATTGTCACCGATCAGTATGCCGATTCCAGGCAGGGTATAGAGCTGGCCCTGGGCGTAATGTACCGGTTTTGCTCGGCATTGCTGGGCCAGCACTGGCAACCGCATGCGGTTTGTTTCAGCCACGAAGCCCCGGCCGATTTATCGGTGTATAAGCGTGTCTTCAGGTGCAGCCTGCAGTTTAATGCAGAATTCAATGGTATTGTCTGCTCGTCCACTATGCTGGACTCCGCCAACCCGCTGGCCGATCCCAGCATGGCCGCCCATGCCAAGCGCTTTATCGACTCCCTGTATGCCCAGCAGCCGCCTTCTTTAGGGTTGGAAGTAAAAAAAGCCATTTATCTGCTGCTGCCTATGGGCCGGGCGACCATTGAGCAGGTGGCCCCGGCGGTAGGCATGAATGTCAGAACCCTGCAACGGGCGCTGGAAAAAGATCAGGATTCTTTCAGCGATCTGCTGAATCTGGTGCGGGTAGAGCTGGTGCAGCGCTATATGCAAAACCCGGCCTATTCATTAAGCCGGATTGCCGATTTGCTGGGTTATTCCATTCCCAGCTCATTCACACGCTGGTTTCACAACCAGTTTGGCGTGTCGCCGACAGTGTGGCGCCAGCGCCAGCAGAAAAACGAGGGCTAAGCCCGGCACGCTATTCCGCCGGGCTGTGCTTTAGTACAACAGCGCCAGCAACACCGCCACCAGGCAAACCAGAAACACCGTTTCGCCAATCATCAGCAGCACAGGTTTCAGTCCTACTGTGGTCAGCTCTTTGAGCTGGGTTTTCATGCCCAGTGCACAGATCGCCAGCAATAAACACCAGCGGGATAATTCAGAGCCAAAGTGGCTAACCGTCTCTGGCAGCACTGACAATGAATTGACTCCGGCCAGCACCAAAAAGCCCACCGCAAACCACGGTAGTAACGGCGGTCTGGCTGCTGCGGGTTGCCCGGCAGCACGACGACGCGTAATGAGTGCAGCCACCAGGATCACCGGTAACAACATGCCGACCCGCAGCAATTTCACTACGGTAGCAGTATCGCCGGTTTGCGCTGACATGCCGTATCCGGCACCGACCACCTGCGCCACATCATGAATCGTCGCGCCAAGGAAAATACCGGCCATCACCTCGTCATAACCTAAGGCCGCACACAGGATCGGATACAGCACCATGGCCACAGTGGACAAGGTGGACACCCCGATCACGGTAAACAGCAGGGCTTTTTCTTTTTGGGCATGGCCAGGCAACGCCGCCGCTAATGCCATAGCGGCCGAGGCACCGCAAATCGCCGTGGCTCCCCCTGTCAGCAGGCCGAAAATGCTCTGAAAGCCCATCAGCCTGGCGACCAGCATCGACAGTGATATCGTCATCACCACCAAACAAATCACCAGCACGACCGGCTGCCAGCCCAGCCCGGTGATCTGTTCCAGCGTCAGCCGCAGCCCCAGCAAGGCCACGCCAAACCGCAGTACCTCTCTGCTGCACCACTGAATACCGGCTTGGCATTTGCTGTCATCGGCCAGAAAGTTCACCGACATGCCAAACAGCAACGCCATCAGCATCAGGGGCACACCGTAATGCTCGGCAACAAAGCTGGCTGCAATAGCCGCCAGCACACAGGTCATCAATCCCGGTAACAGGTTTTTGTATTGCGCGAACCGGTCAGTGGCGGCAGTCAGCATCATCTGGCTCCAAAGCCGCTATTCTGCTGGCATTGCAGCAAATCTTTGCTGTAGCTCTGTTTGGCCAGCCAGAACAGCCAGGCTGCCAGCAAGGCCACTACCGGAACGACCTGCATCGCCAGCCGCAAATCGTAGGCATCGGCCAGAGCGCCCACCACAAAAGGCGCCGGCGCCAGGCCAAGCAGGTTGTTGGCGAATGTCAGGGTAGCAAAGGCTGTACCGTGAATGGCAACAGGCGTCAGATTGGCCACCATAGCGCCTGCCGGGCCTGTGGTGCCTGCTGCCAGCAGCATACCGGCAGCAATAAAGCCAATTTGCAGCGGGCCGGCCGGCATGGCAAACGCCAGCGACAACAATACGGCGCTGCTGAGGCAATAAATAATCGCCAGGCTAATCTTTTTATCCGGCCGTTGCCGCGCCAGTTTATCGGTCAGCATACCGCACAGGATCATCCCTACACCGCTGCACAATACGATCAGCGCGGACAGGGTTCCGGCACCGCCAGTCTCCAGCTCATAGTAGCGGTTGAAATAACTGGGCAGCCAGACAATCACAGCGCCGCCGACAAAAAGCTGAAAGCCGCTGCCCAAATAGGCCAGTACGACGGAACGACAGGCAAACAAGGCTTTCAGCTGGGTGGTTTTGCGGCCATCACCGGGAGCAATAGACTGTGGCTTACAACCGGGTACCCGATCAGGCTTGACCAGCAGCCAATAAAGCAGTGCCAGCAACAGGCCAAACAATGCCATGCCGGCAAACGCCACCCGCCAGCCATACAGGCTGGCTAAAAAACCGCCGCCGGCCATACCCAATACAGAACCAAACATGCCGCCTGCCATAAAAGCCCCGGTCAGGGAGGCTCGCAGATGTCGCGGAAACACCGACAACACCACCGCCAGGCCTACGCTGCCGTAGGCGGCTTCACCGACCCCCACCATCAGCCTGGCCCAGAACATCTGCATGTAGTTTTCGGCCAGCGCACAGATCAGCGTGGCCAGGCTCCACAGCACTGCCATCAGGATCAGGCTGCGGACCCGGCCAAAACGGTCAGCCAGCAGCGATAACGGAAACGTCAGCAGGCCAACCATTAATGCCACCACACCGCTTAACGACCCCAGTTCGGCATCCGTCAGCAGCCAGTCGGCTTTGAGCAGCGGAAACACCGCATTCAGCACCTGGCGCGACATATAGTCGGAAATCAGCAAACCGAACGTCAGTGCAAACACTAACCAGCTAAAACGACGTGGCAGACTGGCTACCTGCGCGTCGTCATGCTCAGACGGAGAACTACTCAGTACTGCCATCATCTTCTCCTTCGGGTCAGTTAAAACGGCAACAGACGGAATTAACAGGACCGCAGCGGCACATTACGTTGACCAGGCAGACGATTCGGTGCCATACCGTTAGCCGCCAGCGTGGTTTCTACATCAGGATACCAGCTGCCAATCCGGTAGATGTCGCGGGCTTCAGCCCCCGTTGCAATGTCACGTCCCAGTTCATGGGCCATTCGCACCAGTTGCTGGATCTGCTGCACCGATGTTATCCGGTTGCCGTGCTGATCAATAATAGTATCTTCAATGCCACAACGCGGATGCAAACCCAGAGCCATAGCAATGGTATTGATAGGTAACACATTTTTCATCAGTGATTCCAGCGTCAGGCAGGCTCCGTCCGGGGCACGGCGGACAAATTCAAAGAAGTTGGCCGGGTTCGGACCATCAAAACCGCCGGCAATACCGACCCAGGTCAGGTTCAGCGGGCCTTTGTAAAAACCACGCCGCACCAGGCGTTCCAGCGTTTCCAGATCCGGCATACCGGTCAGCTGGAAATGCGGCTGAATACCGGCAGCCTGCAGCCGGCGCAAATGTTCTTCCACCCAGCCCGGCCCTGCGGGCACGGTCATTTCCCGGTACGCATGAAAATAGGCTTCCTGCTCCAGCGAGGTGCCTTTGATATCCGGCCCCCACAGCAGATCCATAATGTTCATCTGGGTGGTATTGACGGCCACTGTCACCTGATCCGGTTTCGGTGTCAGCTCCGCCAGCATATGCCGGGTATCGTCCGATAACCATTTCGCTTCGCTGCCATCGCCTTCCGGCGAGAAGGAAATAGACCCGCCCACCTGCAAAATCATATCGGGTACGGCTTCGCGCAAACCGGCCAGCAGTTCATTAAATTTGGATAAGCGCTTGGAACCTTTGCCATCCAGCTCCCGCACATGCACATGCAGTACAGAGGCACCGGCTTCATAGCAGTCGACCGCTTTTTGCACCTGCTCTTCCATCGTTACAGGAATATCTTCAGGAAAATCCTCAGGCATCCACTCAGGCCCGTAAGGGGCCACGGTGATCACAACTTTATCCATATTTTCCGGGTGTAACGAGTCATCTAAAAACTGCATCTGTATTCTCCTCAGGGCTAAGCGCCTGTCAAAAAGGAATATCGCCGATAATACCTGCCCGTTCCATTTTGCGAACGGCAGGCCAGTAATCCTGCACTGCATAATGCTGGGTACAACGGTTGTCCCAAATCGCTATGCTGTCTTTCTGCCAGCGCCAGCGCACCTGATACTCCGGGATGGCAGCACGGCTAAGCAGATAGTTCAGCAGCTGGGACGCGCCAGGGGCGTAGTCCTGGCCAAACTTCACATTGGCCGGGGTATGGAAATTGACAAAATGGCTGGTAAAGGCGTTGACAAACAATACCTTATCACCGGTTTCCGGATGGGTGCGCACCACAGGGTGCTCCGCGTCCGGATACATAGCTTTTAAGGCAAGACGTTTTTCCAATGGCATGGCCGCACCAAAGGTTGCCTGGATGCTATGGCTGGCGCGCAGGCCATCGATCTGCTGTTTGATCGGCTCCGGCAGATCAGCATAGGCCTGCACCATATTGACCCAGATGGTATCGCCGCCAACCGCCGGGGTTTCAACACAGCGTAATACACAGCCCATAGGGGGTGCCTGCCGCCAGGTTGCGTCACAGTGGTAGGCATTTTCATAATGCTCCGGCGGGCTGTCCATATCTTTGTAAATCCGTACCAGCCCCGGATGGTCCGGGTCGCTGCCGGCCACCGGGTGATCCTCCAGCTCGCCCAGGCGGCGGGCAAACGCCACATGTTCCGCCCGGCTGAGCTGCTGGTTGCGCAAAAACAACACTTTATGCTGCAACAGCTGCTGCTTTATTGCCGCAAACAGCCCGTCGTCGTTGACGGCATCCGCCAGCTTGACCTGATGTAACTCGGCACCAATCGAACAAGTCAGAGGTTCAATACGCATAACGGACTCCATTCAGATCATAAAAATGGACGAACCTGTGGTTTTGCGGCTTTCCAGATCGCGGTGCGCCTGCACGGCATTATCCAGACTGTATCGCTGGTTAATTTCGATCTGGATCCGGCCCTGCCCGACATGACCGAACAATTCTGCCGCCAGCGCCGCTTTTTCGGCCGGATCGGCAATATAATCGGCCAGCGCCGGGCGGGGCCGGATCCAGATCGAAATTAA
>CAZEGA010000080.1:7867-11664 GCA_964511675.1 uncultured Rheinheimera sp. | reverse complement strand
CGGCCAATCTCACCATCACGGCGCAATACACAATCAATACCTACACCGTGACTTTTGATCTGGACGGCGGTAGCCATACCGGTGGCGGTGCCTTAACCCAGATCGTAAAGCATGGTGAGGCAGCTTCTGCACCAGCCACACCTGAGCGGATCGGTTACACCTTTACCGGCTGGGATATCAGTTTCAGTACAGTAACCAGCCATTTAACTGTGACCGCGCTGTACAATATCAATTATTACACCCTGACATTTGACAGTGCCGGTGGCTCTGCGATTGCCCCAATAACAGCCCTTTTTGGCACCGCCATTACCGCTCCGGCTCCCCCTGAGCAGCTTGGCTATGCTTTTACTGGCTGGACACCGGCCGTACCTTCAACCATGCCAGCCTCAAATCTAACCCTGACAGCACAATGGGTAATCAGTGAAGTCACTGTCAGTGCAGAAACCATTGGTAAGGGCAGTGTCAGTCCAGCATTACAACAAGTACAAATTGGCAAAACCGCCAACTTTGAACTAACGCTGGAAAATGAGCAATATGTAAGAATAGAAAGTAACTGCTCGGCTCAGTTAAGCGGCAGTATGATCAAAACTGCTCCGATAACTGAAGCCTGTCATATTGTCATCAGAGTGTATGATGCAGTAAAAGTTGAAGCTGAAAACGAACAGCCAGCTTTTGGCAATGAAACGCGGAATTTGCGGATACACAGCAGTGCCGGAGAAGTCACTGTACAATCCGTGTACCAGATTCGGGCTGATGGTAATACCTGGCTGGATGAGTCACAGATAGCAGCTGTTCTGATTCGCCAGCCTGACGGCAACTACTTATTCAGCGCAGAGCGTACCGGCCGTTATATGATCAACCTGCAAGATGCTGTTTCCGGTGAAATCGTGAAAGTCATTTTTGAAGTCTGGCCTTATGTCGCCTTTACCTCCAGCCAGCAGCCTGTACAGGCAGGTACTGATGCCCATATCAGAGTATGGCTGAGTGATGAGCCGGTAGATTACCCTGTCACCGTACGCTACACCACAACCCAGAGTGGAAGTGAAGGTGCTCTGCTTCGTTTCACAGCAGAGAATAACCGCCACCTGAGCCTGAGTGCTACCTCTGTGGATGAGTCTGCACACCTGACACTGGCAAACTCAGACTTAAGCGGGGCTTTGTTGGGTACGCCTGATACGCATATGCTGAATGTACAGACCGCAGCTGTGCCATTGTCATTACAGGCTTCCATCAGTCAGGATGGCCAGGAAACCCATGTCGTATCTACAGATGACGGTATAGTGACCATAACAGTCAGTGAACTTAATGCCCAGCAGGCGGAATATCAGTGGCACCCTCAGTCTGGTTTGAATCTGACAACAGCAGGGGGACAAGCCAGTTTTAACCCAGCAACACTGGCACAGGGACGTTACGTGATTATCGCAGACGCTGTTGTTGATGCAGGAACTCAGCAAGAGCACAATGGACAACTGACGATCACACTATATGTTATTAATGGCTGCCCGATTGAGGATTGTAGTAACACAGGTTTAAGCGGCATTCCCGCT
This sequence comes from uncultured Rheinheimera sp., assembly GCA_964511675.1. GTDB lineage: Bacteria > Pseudomonadota > Gammaproteobacteria > Enterobacterales > Alteromonadaceae > Alishewanella. Next base: position 10,117 of record CAZEGA010000080.1, on the reverse strand, counting down.
TCACTGAACCCTCATACGCAGCAACCAAACCGCCTGTCTCTGTGTCCTGCTTCATCAGAGAACAACCGGGTAGCCGCCTGCGAAACTGCAGGAAATACTCAGCTATATGCAGAAGTGCCCAGTACTTATACTCTTACTTTAGGTTCCTTAACTGAAGAGCAATCATGGGCAGTTGGGCAGTTTGGCCTTGCTGTAAATGAACAGACCCTGACAGACCCAGGTTACACCTCAACTGGATTAACAGTTAACTTTGATATCAAAGGGCTGGAGGTTCCGGGAGAAGCTGTTCCAGTCGCTATCCCATTACCTGCAGGAACAACCATACCAGCTAACGCTATCTGGCGTAAGTACATTAATGGCCAGTGGCAGAACTTTGTGGAAAATGAACGCAATATTCTGGCCAGTGCTCCACTTAATGCCCTGCAACGCTGTCCTGTTGTATCCTCTGATGTCTGGACTGCCGGATTAACAGCTGGACATGGTTGTATCCGTCTGACTATCGAAGACGGTGGCCCGAATGATGATGATGGTATAGCCAACAATATTATACGTGACCCAGGCGTGCTTGCTGTAGCTCAATCCTTTACCATCAGTTTTGACAGCGATGGTGGTAGTGCAGTGCCATCTGTCACTCAACTTGTGGACAGCGATATTATTCCACCCACGGCACCAACCCGGCCTGGCTATACTTTTACTGGCTGGAGCCCGGTATTACCAGAAACCATGCCGGCACAAAATATTAGCGTCACAGCACAGTGGTATGCCAGTGAAGCTGTTGTCAGCAGTAAAAAAGGTGGCAGTGCCGGTTGGTGGACACTGGTTGCACTGACTTTACTGGCTTTGCGTCGCAAACGACTATGGCTGGCTATGCTGTTACCAGCTTTATCTGTGGCAAATGCAGCAGACTGGCAATTGCAATTACAGGGGGGCGTTGTGAAAAGCCAGGGCAGCATTCAAAGCCGGGCTGAGCAAACTCTGCCAGGTGCTCAGGTTCAGGTAACAGATAATCGTGATACGGCCTGGCGTTTAAGCCTGGATTATCGCCTCTCTGAGCGTTGGCTGTTGAGTGCAGCCTGGGTTGATCTTGGAGAAGCCCGCCTGCATTATCAGCAACTTCCGGTTGGTACCCACCCGGAAGAACTGGCGGCATTACAGCCTCCCCGTGGTCAGGGCGCAGAGCTCAGTGCCTCCGTGTTTTTCAGACCACAGGCTCAGATACAACCTTTTTTACGCGGTGGCGTATTATATCAGCGCAGCCGCTATGATGGTCAGACAGCTGAAGGGCTATGGCAACATAAAGATAGTCACCGCCTTGTCCCTGCACTGGAAGTCGGGCTGGTATCTGCGTGGTATACCGACTGGAAACTAAGTTTGGCAGCTGTGCATTACCATACCCCGCGTTACAGAACTCAGGGAGTAATGTTAGGTATCGGATATCAGTTCTGAGTTATTCAGGCATAATATTACTATGGTGCAATAAATACGGGTCGCAGTCGCGGCCTGTTGTTTTTTTAAGTATCACTCCTATGCTAAGCAGTTAAACAATATAGAGCAGCTAACCAGATGATTATCCCCCATACCGATATTGCTGAAGACACACTACACAACCTGATTGAATACTATGTACTGCGCGAAGGCACCGACTACGGCGAGCAGGAAGTCTCACTGGAGGAAAAGGTGTCAGCCGTGCAGCGCCAGCTAAAAAGCGGCGAGGTGGTGATAGTGTATTCAGCGCTGCACGAAAGCATTAATCTGATGCCAAAGCAGTTATTTTTGCAGCAGGCAACAGAATAAGCGTCACACCAGTGTCATAAAATTGCCATAAGTCTTTCATTTTTCTTGTTTATGTTATTGGGCTAACCACCATAGCCTCAGGAAGAATGTAAAAATGCAAGCTAAGTATTTATTAAGCGCACTGGCCCTGGCTGTACTGACAGCCTGTAATTCTGACAGCAAAGATCCAATCGCCATAGAGCCACCACCACCGGCAGTACAAACTCCCAGCGGGCTGAGCCTGAGCTTTATTGGCCGCTACAGCACCGGTGAATTTGCCGTCAGTGCAGCGGAAATTAACGCCTATGATGCCGACAGTAAAAGAGCTTTTGTCGTCAATGCCCAGTCCGGCAAACTGGATGTGCTGTATCTGACTGATCCGGCTAACCCGGTATATCTGGACAGTATTGATGTTAACAGTATTGTAGCCAATGCCACAGTTAACAGTGTCGCCGTCAGCAATGGCCTGGTGGCCGT
>CAZEGA010000080.1:0-7857 GCA_964511675.1 uncultured Rheinheimera sp. | reverse complement strand
GTGGCCGTTGCGATTGAAGCCAGCCCGAAAACAGAACGCGGTTATGTTGCCGTTTATGATGCCGCCGATCTGACGCTACGCGATACCATCGAAGTGGGCGCACTGCCAGATATGCTGACCTTTACCCCGGACGGTAACTTTATTCTGGTGGCCAACGAAGGCGAGCCCAGTGACGACTATCAGATTGATCCGGAAGGTTCAGTCAGTATTATCAATGTCAGTAACCCGGACAACCTGTTTGTCACCACGGCCGATTTCAGGGCTTTTAACAGCAAACGTGCTGAGCTGCTGGCTGCCGGCGTACGGCTGTTTGGCCCCAATGCCAGCGTAGCGCAGGATCTGGAACCGGAATATATTGCCGTTTCGGCCGACAGCAAAACTGCCTGGGTTGCGTTACAGGAAAACAATGCGCTGGCAGTGCTGGATATTGCCAGTGCCACCATTACCGACATACTGCCACTGGGTTATAAAGATCATGGTGCAGAAGGTAACGGTTTCGATGCCAGCGATACTTTGGGCAGCATCAATATCAGCACCTGGCCGGGTATTAAAGGCATGTACCACCCGGATGCCATCGCCAGCTATACGGTAAATGGCGCGACTTATATTGTCAGCGCCAACGAAGGCGATGCCCGCCCCTGGGGCGAGACTAATACTGCATACTGGGCAGGCGATGCCAGCCAGGGCTTTGTTGAGGAAATCCGCTTTAAACATCTGTTTCACCGTAGCGGCTTTGCCCGCCGTGTCAGCGAAGGCGATATGCCGCCACAGCTGATGCAACTGGCCGCCGGCGCACTGTTAAACCCGGATGTATTCGCCTACTGTGGTGCTACGGTGGGTAACCCCGGCGACTGCCGTGAAGATGATCTGCTGGGCCGTTTAACCGTGGCCTGGACCGATGGCTACCGCAAACATGCCGACGGCACACCGGTGCTGTTTACTGCTGATGGTGTGGAAGATGCCGGCGGTGACCGGCTGATGTACGATGCTGTCTATGCTTATGGTGGCCGCTCCTTTGCTATCTGGTCTGCTACCGGTGAGCTGGTATGGGATTCAGGCGATTTCTTTGAACAGTATCTGGCAAGTAGCGCCTGCAAACTGGGTAGTGCGCGTGATATTCCGTGTGCCAGTTACTTTAACTCCAACCATGAAGCCGGTAACAGTTTTGGCAACCGCAGCGACAATAAAGGGCCAGAGGCGGAAGCAGTTACCGTTGGCAGTTTTGGCAATAAAACCTTTGCTTTTGTTGGCTTAGAACGCATGGGTGGCGTAATGGTGTTTGATATCAGCACCCCGGCTGCCCCAACCTTCGTTGACTATCTAAATAGCCTTGAAAACTGGACAGCCAACCCCAGCACAGCGTTGGCCGATGTCGGCGATCTGGGGCCTGAAGGCATTACCTTTGTCAGCGCAGAGCATTCACCTAATGCTAAGCCGCTGCTGATTATTAGTAATGAAGTCAGCGGCACCACAGCCATTTACCAGATTGATTTGACCTATTAAGTCGATTCTTAAAAATAACACAGGCCGCAGCTGCGGCCTGTGTTGTTTCAGGTTAAGTTATTATTTTAACGGCCCTTTTAACGCTTCTGTCATGCCGTTTATATCACCGGCTTTTAAGCCGATTTCAGATAATAACGAGTCCAGGATAGGTGCCTGGGCGCGGTAGCGCAGCGCACTGTTCACCACCTGATCGGCCAGTGAGCCGTTACCGCCGTCTGTTACAGCGCTATCGCTGCTGCCGCTACCCTGAGCCCCCATGCCGTTAACCTGCAGGATCTTAATATCGCTGATCTGCTCCATCGGTTTCACGCTTTGGGCAATAATCTCCGGCAGGTGCTGAATTAACGCCAACCGTACCTGCATGGCAATCTGCTCTGGCGACAACATATTGGCCGCAGTGTTAATGGCCTGCTTACCTTCTGCTTCTACTGTGTAGCTACGCGCTTTGGCATCGGCTAACAATAATTCGGCATCGGCCTCACCTTTGGCGGTTAAGCGGGCTTTATCTGCCTGGCCCTGGGCTGCTACCCGTAAGGCTTCGGCCTGATCTTCGGCGGCTTTTTTCTCGGCTTCGGCGGCTACAACTAACTGGATCGCTTCTTTTTCTGCCAACTGGCGCGCCATAATCAGTTCAACCTGCTTGGCCCGCTCGGCCTGCTCGGTCTGCCGCACAGTAATAACGCCTTCTTCCTGGCGTACCGCCAGTGCCCTGGCTTTGTCGGCTTCAGCCTTGGCTTCTGATTCGGCCCGTGATTTTTCTGCCACCGCTATCGATTTTTCCTGCGATGCCAGCTCTATCGCTTTTTGCCGCTCAATTTCAGCCTGCTCAACCGCGCGCTGCTTGGCAATTTCCATCTCACGCACTGCGCGGTCTTTCTGAATGTTCTCGTTGTCGATATCGCGCTCAGACATAATGCGTTTTAAGTCTATCTCGCGCTGTGAGGCAATTTGCGCCTCTTCTGCTTCGCGCTTTTTCTCTGCCTGTTCCCGGGCGATTTCAGCCATTTGCGAAGCCCGGCGGATAGACACCTCACGCTCCTGCTCTAAACGGGCATATTCTTCTTCCCGCGAGATCTGCAGCTTGGCGCGCTCAGCTTCCAGGTTTTTAGTCTTAATGGCTAAGTCGGTTTCCTGCTCAATATCGTTGCGGATCTTACGGCGCGATTCAATTGCCTGGGTCAGCTTGGTTAAACCTTCCGCATCAAAGGCATTTTGCGGGTTAAAATGCTCAAACGCCGTTTGGTCCAGACCGGTTAATGAAACCGACTCCAGTTCCAGACCGTTTTTCAGCAAGTCTTCTGATACGACATGCTGTACCTTCTGCACAAAGTCGACCCGTTTTTCATGTAGCTCTTCCATTGCCATTTCGGCGGCTACCGAGCGCAGCGCATCGACAAACTTACCTTCTACCAGCTCTTTCAGCTCTTTCGGGTTCATGGTTTTTAAACCCAGCGTCTGTGCTGCATTAGCAATGGCATCTGCCGTCGGTTTTACCCGGACATAAAACTCAGCCGTTACGTCAGCCCGCATCCGGTCACGGGTGATCAGGGCCTGCTCTGCAGCACGGCGGACTTCAAGCCGCAGTGTATTCATATTCACCGGAATAATTTCATGCAGTACCGGCAGCACCAGGGCACCACCGTTCATAATCACCTTCTCGCCACGAAAACCGGTACGGACAAAAGACACTTCCTTGGTCGCCCTTTTATACAGCCGCGCCAGGATCATGCCCAGTACCAGCAGACCAACCAGCGCGGCACCCGCGACGATCAGAATATCAATTAAATTTAATGCCAACATTTACTGCTCCTTTTTTAAAATAACGTTCCGTTTTTGCCGGCCTGGCTTAGCGCTGCTCTGACAAATGCGGGTTAGGGTTAACTATGCCTTTGTATACCGCGCCCTGGCGTGACAGCAACAACACTTCAGTACCGCGGACAAACTCGTCCAGGGTATTATCCGGTTCCAGTTGTACATAGTGGCTGTAGCCATGCTGGTCGCGCACCCTGGCTTCGGCAGGGTAGCCGGCCCGCGCAGTGCCCAGCGTAATCACGGCAATACGCCCCAGCAGGCTGTCTTCAGTGACGGCGGTGGTTTCATCGCGCGGCATGATGGCCTGCAACACGCCGCCGCCCAGCCGGACCAATGGCAGGCTAAGTGCCAGCACGACCGGCACCGCCAGCCAGCCCGGCGCCAGCATACCCGTCAGGTTGTGCAATAACGCTTGCAACAGCAACCCGAGCAGGCCGAAACTGAGCAGAAAAATAACCAGCAGCATCAGCAGCGGCACTTCACCAATGCGCAGCCAGCCAAGAAAACGGCTAAGTGCGGTGTCGGCATCAATCTGGCCAACCTCGGTATGCGGGCTCAGGTCGGATTCTGGCAGCAGGCTCTCCAGGGCCGACGACATGCCGGCGCCAAATAATGCGGCCACACCTTCCAGCACGGCGATCATCAGCATCAGTACCAGCGCTATGCTAAAGGCCATATTTTCACTGGCCAGCATCAGGCTCAGCATTAATTGTTACCGGCTTTAAGGGCGGCCAGACGCTCGGCGACGCGATTTTTTCGCGCCAGCTCTTCCAGCTCAGCCAGTTTGCCGGCATTACCCAGCCCTGTATCACGCCCTGCAATACCAGAGGCTTTTTCCAGCACCCGGCCAAAGGCATCACTGGCGCGGCCGGCTTTATCTGCCGCACTGTCGCCACGTTGGGTCACGGCAGATGCGGCCTGCGACTTCGCCTGTTGTGCCTGCACAAAGGCACTCAGCTCCGCCTGCATTTCACGCTTTTTCGCCTGCAGTGCCTGGACAAAACCTTCCAGTTCTTTTTCCCGGGCCGCACAATCGCTGATAGCACTTTCCAGTACCGGTATCCGCGCTTCTATATCCATTTGTTCCGCTATGCCGGCTTCTGCCAGATCATCCCTGCCATTGGCCACTGCCACCTCTAACTGGCTGGCAAGGGCTTCGTAACGGCTGTTTTCTTCCATCAGTTTTTTACTGGCCAGGTGTTTTTGGGCGACCTGCTGCCCCAGTTCTGTACGGGTATCGGCAATGGCCGCATCCAGCTCACGGATAGCCTGTTCCATGACAGTTTCCGGGGCACTGTTTTCCACTGCATCAACCAGCGCATTGACACTGCCACTGACTAACCGGGCAACCCGGCGGGTAATACTTTCACTCATTGCAGTTCTCCTTGTATTGCTAACCTGTGTTCGTGGATCAGTTTTGCCAAACCTAACAGCCCCTGCTGCAGTTCGCTGCCGTGGGGCTGTGTCAGCCCCAGTGGTAACAGCAGTTCATTCAGACGCCAGACTTTATGCAACAGCTGTTGTTCGGTTTGCTGCAATTCCCGCGTATTCAGTGCACTGCTATTGGCAGCCATAGTCTGCAGGCTTGCCAGTAAATCCGGTAAGGCATCCAGCAGCCGTACGATAAGTTCGCTATGTTGGTTTAACTGCTGCTGCCGCACCAGTAACTGGCGTTTTATCTGCCCCAGCCATTCCTGCATCTGCGCCAGATTCTGGCCATAATCGGCAAAACCTGCATGGCGGCGCCGGGTTTCTGCCAGCAGCGCTCTTAGCTTATCTGACGGCGTATGGGCACCATCATACTCCAGGCTGCTGATAAACTCGGCATCTTCGACACTGATCCTGGCACTGAAAGGCACCGTTTTTGTGCTCATATTGCACTCCTTGCCGTTGCGCTATGTTCATTCAGCCCCAGTGTATTCAAATGAATTCAAAAGTAAACAACTAAAACCATATAATTGATAATTTCATTACCTGTGTTGTTAACATATAAAAAAACCAGAAGCTAAGTTCTGGTTTTTCCTTTATTTTCTGTGTTATTAGCAGTACAGCAACGTGATTATTACACCTTGAACCTGCTCACCAGGGTATTCAGCTCAATAGCCAGGCGTGACAGTTCATTGGCACTGGCGGTTGTCTGGTTAGAGCCTGCTGCAGTCTGCGCAGCTAAATCACTGATGGTCACAATGTTTCTGTCTATCTCGCGCGCCACCTTAGACTGCTCTTCTGCCGCACCGGCGATAACATGGTTCTGATCGCTGATATCCATAATATTCTGATCAATCAGTTTTAACGCTTCCGCAGCGTCAGTAGCCACCTGTCTGGCATGGTCGGCGTTGCCACTGATCAGGTTCATGGCATTTACCGCTTCTTTGGCCGATGTCTGCACCTGCTGGATCATCTGCTCAATTTCGCCGGTAGAGGTCTGGGTACGGTGTGCCAGGCTGCGAACTTCATCGGCTACCACGGCAAAGCCACGGCCTGCTTCACCGGCCCGCGCCGCCTCAATGGCCGCATTCAGGGCCAGTAAGTTGGTTTGGTCTGCCACATTGCGGATCACCTCCAGCACCTGGTTAATCGATGACACTTTATCTGCCAGCGTGTTAATCACCTTGGTACTGTGTAATACGTCACCATTCATTTTCTCGATAACACTGCTGGTTTGCAGTACTTTCTGCGCACCGTCTTTGGCCAGCTCGGCCGATTGCGCCGAGGCCTCAGAGGTTTTCAGTGCGGTGCCGGCGACTTCATCAACGGCTGAGCTCATTTCCGTAATGGCGGTCGCTGCCTGCTGCACCTCGTCATTTTGTAATTGCAGCGCGTTGGCTGACTCACTGGTAACCACGTTCAGCTCTTCGGCAGCCGAGGCCAGCTGATTGGATGAACTGGCAATATGGCCGATGGCATCGCGTAGTTTTTGCTGCATTTGTACCAGCGCAGTGGCCAGTTCGGTCAGCTCGTCGTTACCGCTGACCTGCAGCGGTTGTGTTAAATCACCATCAGCAATATAGCGGGCTGACACCACGGCCTGCGCCAGCGGCTGGTTTACACTGCGGGAAATCAGTACGGCGATAAACAGCGCAATCAGGATCGCCACGACAATCAGCACTATCACCGCCCACTTGGCTGCTTCGTAAGTCGAGATTGATTCTGTGCGGGCCGCCGCCGCCGCTTTCTGGTTCAGCTGCGTTAACTGGCTAAGGTGGCCGGCCATTTGATCTGCCAGTGGGTTCATCTGGTCGAGCAAGTCCTGCGCTGCACCCAGCTCTTCCTGACGCAGGAATTCCAGCGATTTCTGCTGTAGGACGAAATACTGCTGGCGTACTTCATTAAATTGCTGGTACAGCCGCCGCTCTTCCGGCAGATGAATAAGCGCCGCATAGGCTTTATTCGCTTTGTCACCTTCGTCGTTCAGCACCTGAATGCGCTCAAAAGTGCCGCCTTCCTGCGTGATATCTATGGCAAGTAACAGCCTTAATGTCATCGCCCTGGAGCTGATAGCCAGTGATTCTACCTGGCCCAGATAACTGATAGCCGGCAACAGGTTTGATTCAACAATATCAGCCTGAGCCCTGACTTTTGATAAGCTCTGTACGCTAAACAGACCCGTAATGGCCAGCAATAGCGCCAGAGCACCAAAAGCGGCCAGCAATCGTTTTTGTATGGTTATAGTTCTGAGCATTATTTCCTCTGCTGCAAGTTTAATTTGCCCTGCTGCCATCAGTTACCGGCCGGTGCCAGTCACTGATGGCAAAAACTTGTTTAACTTTAGCCTTTTGCAAACAGCGCCGCCAGCACTATAGGCATTTTTACTGTGACAATAGCATTATTGTGATCCCAGGCAATAAAAAAGGCCGCTGACGCGACCTTTTTTGCGATCAACCGGCTATTACAGCTGCGGACCAGCCGCAACCAGCGCTTTACCTTCTGCGTTATCGGTAAACTTAACAAAGTTGTCGACAAAGCGTTTGGCTAAATCCTGCGCTTTTACTTCCCAGTCGGCAAGGTTAGCATAGGTGTTGCGCGGGTCCAGAATTGCTGCATCGTCCACACCGTGCAGTGCCGTCGGCATTGCCAGGTTAAAGTACGGTAACTGCACAAACTCAGCGTTTTCTATACTGCCATCCAGGATAGCATCAATAATAGCGCGGGTGGCTTTGATAGAGATACGTTTGCCGGTGCCGTTCCAGCCGGTATTCACCAGATAGGCTTCGGCACCTGACGCCGCCATCCGCTTACCTAATACTTCAGCATATTGAGTCGGGTGCAGGCTTAAAAACGCCGCGCCAAAGCAGCTGGAAAAGGTCGGTGTGGGTTCGGTAATGCCGCGCTCGGTACCTGCCAGCTTCGCCGTAAAACCAGACAGGAAGTGATACTTGGCCTGATCTTTGGTCAGCTTGGATACCGGGGGTAATACACCAAAGGCATCTGCGGTTAAAAAGATCACTTTCTTGGCATGGCCGGCTTTAGAAACCGGTGTGACAATATTATCAATGTGATAGATCGGGTAAGACACGCGGGTGTTTTCGGTTTTTGCCCCGT
>CAZEGA010000079.1:0-11711 GCA_964511675.1 uncultured Rheinheimera sp. | reverse complement strand
GTTGCCGCTGAATGTCACAAAATGGCTACCGGCAAAGTACTGATCAAACGCCTGTACCAGCGCCGTGCGGTAGGCGGTGCTAAACTGGCGGCCTGAGCCGGCACTGCTTTCGGCCCAATGCATGGCCCTGAGATAAGTGACCAGCTTTTCCAGTGCCACAGCCCCGCTGGCATCTGAGCCGTCAAAACCGGTAAGCAGTTCAGCAATGGCCTGCACTATGCTGTACAGCTTGGCGTCAGCAAAATGGGCGCTGCCGACAAAAGCGGTGTTGTACAGGCCGTACAGACAGCTGCTCAGGTCGGCATTGACTACGGCCTCTACCAGTGCCGTGTCATACAAACTGAGTAACTGGGCCGGGCTGGTACAAACGCTGGCGTTGGCTACGGCATCGGCAAGCGTTGCCAGATGGGGGCTAACCGGTGCGGCATGCAACTTCTGCTGTTGCCAGGCGGGGGTCAGCTGTACCGGCAGCGGGCTGTGATGTCTGGGGTTATGTTGCTGAGCCTGAATTCTGTCAAATTCGGCCGGAGAGAACAGCCGGGGCGGTTTTACTGCATGTTGCCTGGCCTGATAATCGTCTGCCTGTTGCAAATCTGCTGCTGCCTGCTGCGGATGGGACAACTGCGGTTGTCCTGCCAGCAAGGCGCCGCTAAAAAGCAGGCCGCTAAGCAAAGTCGTTGCTTTCATTGGAAGAGCTTCCTTCTCGTGCTGATTTATTGTTATTGGTTTACCCTTACAGGGCTCGGTTAAATTAGCATATTAAATAATGTATACAATATATTTATATAGTGTGTTTTAGGCTAAAAAATAACCATTAAATAGCACTACGCTATAAGCAAAATAAGGAACATAACTAATGTGTTGAATTTAATGCAGATACTGATTTACCGTGCATCCAGTGCACCAGCTTGTCGGCCAGCAGGTACAGCAGTAGCGCGGCCAGCACAGCGGCCAGGGTAAAACCACTGAAGATGGCAAACGCATTGGCAATCATCTGCTGTTCACTGTTGCCGTCACCGGTACCAATCAGGGCGCCAATCAGCCCGGCCAGTTTGTTGGCGGCAGCCAGAAACAGATACCAGCTGCCCATCAGCAAAGACGCAACCCTGAGGGGCGCCAGCCGGGTCACCAGCGCCAGCCCGATCGGCGATAAACACAGCTCGCCCAGCGTAAAAAACAGGTAGGCCATCACCAGCCACCACATGCTGGTTTTCGCTGCGCCGCTGTGTTGCCAGGTGGCGCCGACCATAAATAAAAAGCCGATACCCAGCAGCAGCAAGCCTAAGGCAAATTTCAGCGGCGCATTGGGCTCATACCTGCCCAGTTTCAGCCACAGCGCGGCAATAAGCGGGGCGAAGATCATAATAAACAGCGGGTTAAGTGACTGAAAATAAGTGGGGTTAATTTCCAGCTGGCCCAGGGTTCTGTCGGTGAAACGATCGGCATAGATATTCATCAGGCCGCCGGCCTGTTCAAAACCGGCCCAGAAAATAATGGTAAACAGCCCCATAACCAGCAAAACCTTAAGCCGGTCGGTTTCTTCTTTGCTCAGGGTTGCAGGCTGCTGTGGCTGTAAACGGCGGGCTTTGCGGGCAGCGGGTTCTGTCCCTATATTCCCCAGCAGTGGTTTGGCCAGGGTAAGCTGGATCAGCAGGGCCAGTAGCATGCCGATGCCGGCCAGCAGAAAACCGGCCTGATAGTTGCGGATCTGCTGCGCTTCATGCTGGTAGCCGAAGGCGTCGATGGTGAAGCCTACGGCGATACCGGCCAGAAACATACCGGCATTGATGCCCAGGTAAAAAATGGTAAAAGCGCTGTCGCGGCGTTTATCTTCTGCACTGTACAGCTCGCCTACCATAGTGGAAATATTGGGTTTAAACAGGCCATTGCCCAGTACCAGCAGTGTCAGCCCGCTATAAAACGCCGGCAAAGGAGAGGCAAACCAGCTGTGTGGCAGCGCCAGGCAAAACTGGCCCAATGCCATTAATACGGCCCCTGCCAGTATGGCTTTGCGCTGGCCCAGCCAGTTGTCGGCCAGCCAGCCGCCGAGCAACGGCGTTACATACACCAGCATGGTAAAGCTGCCATACAGCTTAAGTGCAGAGGCATGATCCCAGCCCAGGCCGCCCCCCTGTTGCTGCACCTGATCAACCAGATACAGCACTAACAAGGCGCGCATGGCATAGTAGGAAAAACGCTCCCACATCTCGGTGGAAAACAGCAGAAACAAGCCTTTAGGGTGGCCAAACCATTGCTGTGGTGCGGTCATTGCTGCGGCTCCGTTTGCTGTAGCAGGTGAAAGTGGCGTTCGCTGATTGGCAGCTGCCCGGGTTGCAGATAACTGCGGTATAAGTAGCGGCCCAGCGGGTAAGTGGTCCCGCCGGGTGCCGGCAGTGGCTGTTTAGCCTGCAGCGCAAGATACTGGCTGAACGCGGCCTGTTCGCTGTCGGCCAGCTGTTGCAGCAGGGCAAGATAACCGGCAAAGAAGTCCTGGCGCAGCAGGCCGGCCAGTTGTGCCAGCTGCTCTGGTTTGTGCTGCTGCAGGTAACGCCAGGCAAACCAGGACCAGCGGTAGGTCAGATCCAGGCCATCGGCATAGCTGGCGGCAAATATCTGCTGCAGGCTGGGGAGATCGGCGGTAGCGGTTTTTTGCAACATTGCCAGCGCCAGCCGGTTCTGCTCTGGCTGCGACAGCAGCTCGGCCAAGCCTTCAGACCACCAGACCAGATGGCTGGGAAAATGCCCGAACGGGCCATAACCGGCAAAACGGCCATCCAGGTAGTGAATATATTCATGTTCCAGGTTCCAGACTGCAAAAGGTTGCGGCTGCCAGAAGCGCTGAAATGAAAAGAAGCGGGCCTGGTTAGCCGGATCTGACGGCGTGCCCTCAATATACATACCGCCGTTATTGCTGCGGATATTGAAATACAGCGAGCCATACAGGTTGTAGTCGCTGTAGTCATCGAAAATAACCACTTCCAGAGTATGGTTAAAATCATTGGCGACCGGTTGCTGCCCGGTATTAAGCAACTGATGGAAACGGGCTTCCTGTGCCATCATGTTCTGACAGCTGCTTTCCAGCTGGGCAGGCGCGATAGTGCGGGCCCGGATAACCAGCCGTTCGTGGCACTGATGGCGTAATGGCAGGGCGGGTTCTATATCAGGAACCAGACAATGTGGGGCAAATTCCGCTTCACATTGTTCCCGTACCCGGAATGAATTAGCCAGATAACGGCTGAATATTTGCCGGTACTGGTGCTGATCCTGCAGCGCCGGATGGCTGCTCAGGGCTGCCAGTACCTGCTTATCCAGTGCTTGTTGGGCGGCAGGCTCCAGCAGGATATGGTAATAGGCCAGTGCCCAGACAATATGTTCCAGTTGCCAGCCCTGGCTGTGCGGCAGCAGTGACAGCAGGGTGTCATCTATGGCTGCTGCAGCCAGCGGCGGTTTAAGTTCGGCCTGGTTACGGGCACTGACGGCGGCAAACGCCAGGCTGCGGCTGATTTCCCACCAGCTGTAATGCTGCTGCAGATCTGCACCCAGCTGCAGTTGTTGCAGCGGCGGCAGCAAGGCCTGCAACTGCTGCGGCCAGTGGGCTGTCAGGGCGCTATTTGGATAATAGCGGTACAACAGCACCGCATAGTGCTCCTGCAAACGCCAGCCGGTATGGTTAGCCTGGCTGAACCGGGGCTGCGCGGCCAGTTGTTGTAACAGCTGGTGCAGTTGCAGCAGGGACGCGGCAGGTAACTGCGCCGTATCGCTGTAGTAAGAAAAATAACGCAGATAAAGCAGGCTGCTATCAAGGTTGTCCGGCAGGCCCTGCTCCGACTGGCTCAGCCACTGCTGCAGTTGCCGCAGGTTGTTATCAAAGGATTGTCCGGAGTGCAGCTCCCCCTGCTGCCAGCTGCGGATAGAGGCAGTATCGGGCTTATGGGCAGGCCGGGCGCTTGCCGTACAGGCAGTGAGCAGCACGCTGAGGTATAAAACGCGCAAAAAGGTAGGCATAACACTATTCCATAGTATGAAAAACCGCCTTTGTTATACCCTAATTTGTTTATTGTATACAATATATTTATTGGCCTGAGGTAAAACAGTACCGCCATATACAGGTGCAGTGTGCTGTATGCACAGGAGTAAATACACTGCACCTGTCGGTATTACTCGGTCATACCGGCCTGCAAGGTGACATTGCTGAAACCGGCAGCGCTGTTAAGCATAATATGGTAGTAACTGCCGGGTACGATCGATGTCATATGGATATGCTGAGCCGTGGTGCCCGGTGTGGCTGATGCCGCATCATAGCTGCTGGTTGTCGGCCAGCCCTGTTGCTTAACATACAGCTGGGCATCACCGCTGCCACCGCTCAGGCTGAAATGCAGTGCCGTGGCGTTTGCCGGCACATATACCCAATAGTAGCTGGTACTGTTGCTGCTTTGCCCTGACCATTCATCCAGTATGATGTGTGGTATGTCCTGCCAGCTGGCAACCAGCTGTACATTCTGGTAAGCACGGTAACCGTGCAGCATCACGTACACCTCTGTTGCCGGCCGGGCAAATTCCACCACTTCATTATTGCCGTTACGGTAGGGCCGGGCATCCCATTCATTAAGGCTGGCCTGCGCGTGCTGGCGCACGTATAAATCGGCATCACCGCTGCCGCCGCTGGTTGCTATACGCAAATTGCCGGCGTTGGCCGGCAGCTGTATTGTAAAGTGCTGCTCGCTGTTTCTGTCGCCGCTGAGCATAATGGCCTGGTTATTCAACAGTAATGGCAGTGGCTCCGGCTGGCTGATACTGCAGTCCTGTGCTGTGATAATGCAGTCCAGCCAGCTGTGGAATTCCGTGTCAAAGCGGCTGCCCCAATCGGTGATGATCCCGGCATAGGGTTCATAGTCCGGTAATGCCGGCTCGTTGTCTGACTGTGGCTGGCCGCAGGTCCAGACCCAGTTGCCGCTGCCCCATTCACTGTCGTCGTACAGCCAGCTCCAGTTATGGGCAATGGCATCAGGTTTGGCCTGCCAGCCCCAGGCAAAGGCACAGGCGGCATCCGAAATCGGATATTTAGCGGCACGCAGGCTGGGCAGCAGCTGCGAATCGACCAGGTTGCGCTGGCGTTCAAACATAAAGCGGGTCGCCAGATAGCCCCAGTAATAGATCCTGGCGGTATCGCCATTGTTGTATGTGGTCTGGAACAGTTCACTTAACTGGTAGGTTTTCTGTGCGGCAACGGCCAGGGCGCTGGCGTTATCGTCCCCTTGTGCCAGGTACTCGGCCAGGCCTTCTCCCCACCACACCAGATTGGCCGGCTGATCGCTGAAGCTGCCCCACTGGTTAAAGCGGCCGTCCAGGTAATGAATATATTCATGGTCCAGGTTCCAGACGACAAAATCCGGTTGCAGCCAGGTGGCCTGATAGGCAATAAAGCGCGCCTGATTCTGCGGATCAGACGGTGTGCCTTCCAGATACATGCCGCCATTGTCGGTGCTGATGTTAAACAGGGTACCGGCATAGCTCTGGTAATCGCTGGACGAGCTGAAGATCACGATTTCCAGATCGGTATTGTTGTCGTTGGCTACCGGCTGGCCGGTTGTGGTGCCGAACGTCTGGTGAAAGTGCTGCTCTGTTGCTGTCAGATCCTGACAGATTTGCTGCAGGTTATGGCTGGCAACCGGCAGCTGATAGCGGATTTTCAGCGTTGTGCTGCAGGTATGCTGGCCGGCCAGTATCGCAGAGGCCAGATCAAAACTGCAGGCATCGCCGTATAAGTGGCAGTTGGCACTGTCGTAGTACACCACCATGCCCTGGGCGTTAATCCAGCCTTTACTGCCAGTACCGTTAAACTGATATTGCGATAAAATCTGCTGCACTGCAGGGCGCACGCTGTCGGCAATAGCCCCCCCCAGGCTCAGCATCCGTGCCAGCTCGGTAACGGCATCAGACCACTGATATTCCCGGGTATGGCCGATCAGCCACAGGCCGTCTGCCTGCACAAAGTCGCGCAGGTTACTGATGATCTGCGGTTGCTGTAGCAGCAACTGTTTAACGGCGGCAGAACCGCTGCTGACGGCATTAAAATAATGCGTCAGCAACTGCGTCATGCCGTTTTCTTCATAGGTGACGCCCCAGTTGTTGCCGCGCGAAACGGTAGCGGCATAACCTTTAATGGCTTCACTGAAACGCGCCAGATAACGCAGCCGGTCGGTACCGCTGCTGCCAACCAGCACCAGCATTTCGTAGCGCAGCATAAAGTTGCGTGAGCTGTTGCCGCTGAATGTCACAAAATGGCTACCGGCAAAGTACTGATCAAACGCCTGTTGCAGGGTTGCAAGGTAGCTGGCAGTAAACTGCCGGCCGCTAGTGCTTTCTGCCCAGTGCGCGGCCCGCAAATAGCTGACCAGCTTTTCCAGTTCGGCTGCTCCGCTGGCATCGGTACCGTTAAAGCCGGACAGACGCTGGTTTATGCTGCTGGCAATCAGCTGCAGCTTGGCATCGGTAAAGTATGCGCTGCCGGCAAAGGCGCTGTTATACAGGCCATACAGGCATCCGGTCAGGCTGGCGCTTTCTATTGCCGCTATCAGGGCGCTGCCATCAAGATCGCGCAGCTGGCTGACGTTGTTACAGCCGGCGGTGTTTTGCAGGGTAATATCAGGTGCCAGGTGAAGTTGTGTTTTGCTATGCACGGCGGATGTGCTGCTGTTATGCAGCAGTTGCTGATGTTGCAGCGGCGACATTTGCCGTACCGGGCTGGGGAAGCGGGTGTCGGCCTGGCTGGCAGTATGCAGGTGTTGCACATTATTACTGTTGTGTCCGGCAACATGGGCGCTGAGCTGGCAGCTGAGCAGCAGCGGTGTCAGGCACAGACTGCGCAGGCGTTTGTTTACTTTCATTGGCTAGGTTCCTTCTGGAAATTGTTTTGTTATATTTTTTTACCTTTACAGGCCTGCCTAATGTAACAAAAAGAATACTGTATACAATATAATGTATAGTTTGATTTATTCTGACCCGCCGGTTTGCTGTAACTTCTGTGTCTAACCATTATCGGTAATAAAGGCCGGGTAATAAAAAAGGCTTGTGTTGCCACAAGCCAAAGTGGTGCGCTATGTCAGCCACTACCAGGGGTGAACCCCGCGGCTGCGGGCACTTTACTTCCTGCCGGCAACCCTGCCTGGCGGCAACCCTGCAACCCGGATCAGAACTGGTAGCGTAATACCAGCGATACCGTTCTGTTGCTTTGCAGGGCGGTAGCGGTATTCCAGTCCGGGTTGGCAGCAAAGCTGTTGTCCGTTCTGGTGATCTGCGCCACTTCATTTACGCTGAGCGGAGTGTCAAAGTTAAACAGGTTATACACTGTGGCCTTGACCGAAAAATCGCCATCGCCAAGTTTGCGCTGATAGGTCAGGCTAAGGTCAAATTCGTATAACCAGTCCAGCCGGCCGGCCGAACCGCGCGGTGCCGGTGTGCCGTCCCAGTCGTAAAATGCGCTTTCATCGTACCATTGGCTGGCACACCAGTCGGCCCACAGGCTGGGCTCGGCACAGCTATCGACCCCGGTGGGGTGGATACTGAACTTGTTAAGTGGCGCACCGGAGGTGGCGCGGGCAACAAAACCCAGCACCCAGTTGTCGCTTAAGTCATAAACACCGCTCAGTTTGAACGCGTGGCGGTGATCATTTGGCAGGTTGCCATAGGCGTGGTCCATCAGATCGGCATAGTCGTATGATGTGGTCCAGCCCGGATCAGCCTGGCCGTTATCGGTGCGTACCAGGCCTTCTGTCATACCCCAGCTGTGGGACCAGGCATAGGAGAACCACAGTTGCAGCTCATCGGTGGGTTTGCCGTCCAGCGTGAATTCCCAGGCCAGATATTTACGTTCTGGTTTTGGCAGGCGCAAATCCTCTGCCGATAAAGACAGCGTTTCTTTGACGCCATCCAGATCAAAATCGTAGTGGAAGGTAACGTCTTTACCCGGGTTAATCAGCGTATAGAAGTAATATTCGTTGGCATTATTGGCAATGTTGTTCTGCGTCAGCCACTGTGCCACCACGGGCCCCAGGTCACTGTCTTCTATCGACTGCTTCAGATCGCGGTAAATAAAGCGCACACCGCCTTTCAGTTTGTTATTTAACTGGGTTTCATAACCCAGCGTCAGCTCGTCCGAATACATCGGCCCCAGGTTGTCGGCGGCAATGCGCTCAACATCCACGGCGCCGCTTTGCACCACATTGGTTGCCACCAGCGCGCCGTGGCTGGGTGAGCCGTCAGCCCCCAGCACCAGGGAGCCATTGGCATTTAACTGATCCGGCAGGTAGTAGTTATGAACATCACGCTGGCCGCTGGCCTGTTTGATATTCATATTGGCCGATACCGGCTGGAAATAACGGCCAAAGGTGGCGAATACTTTACTGTCGCCATTGCCGTACGGGTCCCAGATCAGTTGCAGCCTGGGGGCTATCTGGTCGTCCAGTTTGACATAGCTTTCACCGGTCGTGGCGGTGTTTTCAAAGCTGCTGTAGCGCAGGCCGGCATTCAGCACCAGGTTGTCGTTGATCTGCCAGCTGTCCTGCAGGTAAAACGCCAGTGAGTTTACTTCGGTGTTACCACCGGTATCGCGCTGGCGCCGCATTACATAAGTACCGGCATCCAGCCCGATACGCGGAATGGCGACATAGGTACGGTATTCCCACCAGCCACGGGCTTCGCCTTCGCCATTCTGGTATTCGAGGTAATCGACACTGAGCTTTTCACTGTCCAGACCAAATTGCAGCGTGTGGTTGTCCAGCAGGTAGGTGAAATCCAGCCGGAACTGGTCACGCTGGTAGGTTTCGCTGATCAGGTTGCTGGTGGTCCAGTCACCATAGCGCTGGCCGTTCAGGTTAACAAAATCCCAGATCCCCGGCAGCCGGTTGGTCGGAATTGTGCCTGCCGAGTCTTCCAGCCGGCCCACGGTAGCAGAGACCGAAAAATCGTCGGTAATAAACCCCTGGTAGCGGGCCGAATACAGTTTACCGCCCGAGGTACTGCTGGTGACGCCGGTGGCATTACCCTGACCGGTTTGCTGGTCCCAGCTGTAGTTGTCATAACGCAGATCGGCGCTGTTATCCAGCGCGGTAAAGGTCAGTACATGCTCATCGGTAATATACCAGTCCATATTGACGAACCAGCGTTTATCTTCTTTTTCGTATTCAGTAAATACCGTTGCCGCACTGTTGGCATACTGAGAGCGGTATTTTCTCGGGTTAAACAGCGCATAGACAAACAGCTTGTCCTGCAGCAGGGCACCACTGGCCCAGATATTGGCTTCGTAAAATTCGGCCTCGAAATCTTTGTTATTGATGGAAATACTGCCATCGGGGTTATAAACCGTGTTATGGGCAGTATGCAATGCCGCCGGATCATAGCGTACTTCGGCGCCAAACCGGCTGTCGTTGCCGCCGGTTTTAGACACAGCGTTAACCACGCCACCAATAAAGCGGTCATATTCGGCTGAGATACCGCCGGTTTTCACCTGGGTTTGGGCTATGGCTTCCCACGGCAGGTCAATAGAGCCGATACCGGTGCGCAGTGCACTGATATTCATGCCGTTTAAAAAGTAACCGTTTTCGGCCGCTGAGGCGCCGCCGAAGCTGGATGCCTTAAATGCAGAACTGCGGGCGACACCCGGCGTCAGTAGCGCGATATTTTCAAAACCGGTGTTTACCGGCATCTGATCCAGCGTTACCGCATCAAATGTCAGGCCGGCAGTGGAATCACTGGTGTCTATGCGCTGCATGCGCGAACCCAGTACGGCAATTTTTTCAATGCTGTCGGCGCTGCCGAGCACCGGGGCATAGGTCAGGCTCTGGCCCAGGCTTATGGTCAGCTGTTCACCATCAATAACCGGCTTGCCGTCGCGGCTGACGGTAACGGTGTAGTCGCCAACAGGCAGGGCGCGCAGCACATACTCGCCTTTGCTGTTGGTTTGCACTGTGCGGCTGAAGCCCTGTTTGACATGGCGTAGTGTGATCACAACGTCAGACAACTGGTCACCGCTGTGCGAGGTAATAACGCCCCTGAGTAAACCTGTGGTGTTGTCCTGTGCCTGCACCGGATTGGCTGCCAGCGCCAGTGCCATGGCGGCTGCCAGTATCGAGGGGGTTATTGCTGTAATTTTATTCAGTTTCATTACTGTTTCTACCTGTATATTGTATATTTTAATTGTGGGTAAAGGTTTTTGCCTACAGCTGCAAAAATTCAGCCGCGACCGGCGGCTGAAAAAAATCAGAAACGGTCTATCCGCAGCGGTGCCAGATCAATCGTTGTGGTGCGCCTGTGCATACAGTCGGCTAATAATTCGGCGCTGAACGCCGCTTGTGTCAGCCCCAGGTGCTGATGGCCAAAGTTGTAGTAAATGCCCTTATGGCGCGGGCAGGCACCCAGTACGGGCAGCGAGTCGGGTAATGATGGCCGGTTGCCAGCCCAGCGGCAGTGCACCGGTAATGGCGTGACGGGGGCACGCAGCAGTGCGCCGGCATGCTGTTGCAGCATATCGGCGCGGCGGTAATCGGCTGCGCTGTGCAGGCCGGCAAATTCGGCTGTGCCCGCCAGCCTTAAACCGCTGTGCATCGGTGTCATAATAAATTTGCGCTCAGCCGAGCTTACCGGCCGGTTCAGCGCAACGGCACTGACCATCAAATGGTAGCCGCGTTCAGCTTCCAGCGGCACCTTCCAGCCCAGCTGGCGGCACAGCAGGTGTGAGGCAGCACCGGCTGCTATCACCAGTTTTTCACAGCGCAGCTCGCCCTGATCGGTCTGCAGGTACTGAGTCTTGCCGCCGGGCACAACCTGCTGCAGGGTGTGCCGCAGGTACTGCCCGCCCTGGCGGATAAAACTGTTAAACAAGTGCTGGCATATTGCCGCGGGATCAGGCGTATGGCCCACCTCGGTAAAATCCAGGGCGCAGGCAATAGTGCTGTTAAGGGCCGGCTCCAGTTGCTGCACGCTTGCTTTGGGCAGTAAGCGCACATCAATACCGGCCTTGCGGTACGCATTGTATTGCGCCGCCAGCTGGCGGGCGGCGGGCTGCTCCGATACCAGCAGGGCACCGTGTTGCTGCAATAATGACCGGGCCTGGCAATGCTGCAGCAACAGCTGCCAGCTGCTGAGGCTGTGCTGGTTAAGCCCGGTCAGGGCCTGCTGGATAGCCGCACGGCGTTTTGGTGCCATATTGGCCAAAAAGCGTATAAACCACGGCATTGCCTGCAGCAGGTAGCCGGCGCGTAAACGCAGCGGGCTGTCGGCCTTTAGCAACATGGCAGGTAATTGCCACAGCAAGGCCGGCTGGGCCAGGCCAAACACCTGCTCGGTAGCAAAGTGCCCGGCATTGCCGTATGAGCAGCCACTGCCCGGCGCTGCCGGATCTAACAGGGTTACGGTAAAACCGGCATTTTGCAGAAAAACCGCGCTGCTCAGGCCTATTACACCTGCGCCGGCAATTACTACCTGTGTCATAACAACTCCAAAATAACTTGATAATGTAGATTGTATACAATATTCTAAATCCCGAAGCAACAGCTTTCACCGATCAGACAAAGAAGGAAGACAAAGATGGCTCAGGTAAACTGGAGCGGGGTATACCCTGCTATTTCAACGCAATTCAATGCCGATGGCAGCATTAACTATGCAGCTAACCGCCGTATGCTGGAGCAGCTGATTGCAGATGGGATCGATGGCAT
>CAZEGA010000078.1:10632-11736 GCA_964511675.1 uncultured Rheinheimera sp. | reverse complement strand
ATTTAGCCGCTGCCCGGCAACTGATTATGTCGCACCTGCGCTTTGTGGTGCATATTGCCCGCAGCTACTCTGGGTATGGTTTACCGGTCAGTGATTTAATTCAGGAAGGCAATATCGGCCTGATGAAGGCGGTAAAACGCTTTGACCCTAATGTTGGCGTGCGCCTGGTGTCGTTTGCGGTACACTGGATTAAAGCCGAAATTCACGAATATGTGCTGAAAAACTGGCGCATTGTGAAAATTGCCACCACCAAAGCACAACGTAAACTGTTTTTTAATCTGCGTAAGGCGAAAAAACACTTAGGCTGGTTTAACCAGGAAGAAGTGAAAAACGTGGCGGAATCGCTGGGTGTGGCAGAGCATGAAGTGCGTGAAATGGAAGCGCGCATGAGCAATTACGACATGCCGTTTGACGCCCCGGATGATGACGACGACAGTGCCTATACTGCTCCGGTGTATTATCTGGAAGATAAAGCCTCTGATCTGGCCCACCGGGTAGAAGAAGACCAGTGGGATAACGCCGCAGTTGACCGCCTGCAGGCTGCAATGCGGACGCTGGATGACCGCAGCCAGGATATTATCCGCGCCCGCTGGCTGGATAATAACAAGCTGACACTGCAGGAACTGGCCGATCGTTACAGCGTGTCTGCCGAGCGCGTACGCCAGCTGGAAAAGAATGCAATGAAAAAACTTCAGGCGGCGATGAGCTGAACCTGCTGTAATAAATAAAAAACCGCCGGAAAAGGCGGTTTTTTTTATTTGTGACGGATACGCTTATTCTTCGTCGGTATCGGCTTCGATAATCACCGGAATAGGTTTACCCATGCTGGTCAGAATTTGCCGTACTTCTACCGGGATCTGATGCGGGTTATCTTTGCGTAAATCTTCATCCGCAGGCAGTGGCTGGCCGGTAAAGGCGTGTAAAAACGCCTCGCATAATAATTCACTGTTCGTTGCATGCCGCAGGTTATTGACCTGGCGGCGGGTGCGTTCATCGGTCAGCACCTTTAATACGTTCAGCGGAATAGATACGGTGATTTTTTTGACCAGTTCTGATTTTTTACCGTGTTCCGCGTAAGGGTGAATATACTCCCCATTCCACTTA
>CAZEGA010000078.1:0-10622 GCA_964511675.1 uncultured Rheinheimera sp. | reverse complement strand
GTTTGACATCTGTATTTCTATCATTATACTTTTAGACGTCTAAACATCTAAATGAGGTTTGCCATGTCAAAGCGCCATGCGGCAACAATTGCTGCCAGAGCCGGTATTGCTCAGGACTCTGCCTATGCGGCGGTAACGCCGCCGCTGTATTTAACCTCAACCTATGAATTAAAGGCCTTTAAACAGCCTGGCCAGTATGATTATTCGCGCTCGAATAACCCGACCCGGGATTTATTAGCCGAAACCCTGGCGGAACTGGAAGGTGGTGTAAAAGCCATCATTACCAGTACTGGCATGTCGGCCTGTCTGCTGGCGCTGCAACTGCTAACCCCGGACGATACGCTGGTGATCCCGCATGATTGCTACGGCGGCAGTTACCGTTTGTTTGTTAACCTGGCCCGGCGCAAGCAGGCATTTAAGCTGCTGATTGTGAATTTTCAGCAAGCTGACTGGGCAGAGCAAATTTGCACGGTTCAGCCAAAAATGATCTGGCTGGAAACGCCGTCTAACCCGTTACTGCAAATTACCGATGTGCGCGCTGTGTGTCAGCTGGCCAAAAGCCTGCAGGCGCTGGTGGTGGTCGATAACACCTTTTTATCACCGGTATTGCAGCAGCCGCTGGCGCTGGGCGCCGATATCGTGGTGCATTCCACCACCAAATATATTAACGGCCATAGCGATATTGTCGGCGGTGTGCTGGTGTGTAACAGCCAGCAGCTGGGCGATGAATTTAAGTGGTGGGCCAACTGCCTGGGTATTACCGGCGCACCGTTTGACAGCTATATGACGTTGCGGGGCCTGCGCACGCTGGAGCCACGCCTGCGCCTGCAGCAGGATAATACCGCCAGGGTGGTGGAATTCCTGGCCCGGCAGCCGCTGGTAGCGAAAGTGTATTACCCTGGCCTGGCGGATCACCCCGGCCACGCCATTGCGGCAGCACAGCAAAGTGGTTTTGGCGCTATGTGCAGTTTTGACCTGGCGGCAGATGCGGCTTTGTTGCCGGTGTTTTTCGGTGCCCTGCGCTTATTTACGCTGGCGCAGTCACTGGGGGGGATTGAAAGCCTGATTTGCCACCCGGGAACCATGACCCATGCGTCAATGGACGCAGCGGCACAACAAACCGCCGGTATAGGCCCGACATTAATCCGCTTATCTGTCGGGATTGAAAACGCCGATGATTTACTGGCCGACTTACAGCAGGCCTTTAATGCGGTGGCACACAGCAGCCGGCAACAGCTGGATCAGCCCGCCGCCGCTGCAGTACAGCCGCAGCATGAACAGCAACAGCAGCAATTCCGGCTTAACCCGGCACTACAGGCTTTTTGGTAACAGATCATGCAGATTGAAGTAAAACAACACTACAGCTCCCGGGCCCAGGTGCATAAATTTGGTGGCAGCAGTTTAGCCAGTGCGGCGCGTTTTGCCGCAGTGGCTGATATTCTGTTGCAGCAAAACCGGCAGCAACCGCTGTGGGTAGTGGTGTCTGCCCCCGGTGATACCACAGATGCGTTACTGCATATTATTGCCAGCGCTGGTGATATTGCCGCGCGTGATCAGGCGTTAAGCTCCCTGCAGCAGCAACTGCAGCAGCTGATAGCCGCTACATTACCGGCACAGGCTGCGGCGCTGGTAAACGCAGAGCTGACGTTGTGGCTGGCCGCTGTGCCGGATGCGCTGGCACAGCAGCGGGTAAATGATGTGCTGGCCATTGGCGAGCGCGTATCAGCGCGGCTGTTAAGTGAGCTGTTGCAGCAGCACCGGCTGCATGCTGTCGCGCTGGATGCGCGCGATTTCCTGCGTTTAAAGCAGCACCAGCCGGACTGGGCGCAGTCGGCCAGTTTACTGACTGAGCTTACGCAGCCAGGGCATATTCATGTTGTTACCGGCTATATTGCCCGTGATGACAAAGGCCGCAGTATTACGCTGGGCCGTAACGGCAGTGATTATTCCGCTACGTTGCTGGGTGCGCTGGTGCATGCCGCTGACGTGACCATCTGGACAGATGTAAAAGCCATTTACAGTGCCGACCCGCGTAAAGTGGCTGCTGCGATACCTTACCAGCAGGTAAGCTGGCAGCAGGCCTGCCAGCTGGCCCAGCTGGGCAACCCGGTACTGCATGCCCGCACTTTATCGCCATTAACCGGCACCGATACGGCCTTGCTGGTACGCAGCAGCTATGAGCCCGCTCAGGCAGGCTGCCGCGTAGTGCAGCAGGATGCGCTGGCGCAGGGTTTTGTTACCGAGCTGGCTAATGTCACCTTGCTGACGTTGCATCAGGATGTTGCCGTCACTGCCGCCGGGCTGGCGCTGGAACTGCAACAGCCGGTCATTGCGCTGCCGCAGCAGGGCGACAACCTGTGCTGGTTGCTGCCAACCGCTTATGCCGAACAGGCCCTGGCCTGGCTGGCTGAATTAAATGTGCATGCCGTGTGGGACACCCGGCGCTACTACGCCCTGGCCTGGCTAAAGGCCAGCCCGGCGCAGCAGGCGGCCGCGGCAGATCAGCTGTTACAGCAGCATGGCGTTTTACACCGTTATGAAAATGATCAGCAGCTTATCTGGTTGCTGGCGCAGCCGTTAACGGCAGAAGTGTTGCAGCAGTTACACCAGCAGTTAATTCAGCATACGCCGGTACTGCAACTGGTGGTAGCTGGCGCAGGTAACGTGGGGACGGAATTTCTCAGCATGCTGGCTGTGCAGCAACAGCGTTTTGGCAACCGGCTTAAACTGAACCTGGCCGGTGTGCTGAATTCGCGCCAGGCACTGCTGCACAGCGATATAGATGTCAGCCACTGGCAACAGCCACTGGCACAGAGCGCAGGCTGGCAGCCACAGCAGTTAACGGCTTATCTGGCTGCGTTGCCGGCCCCCAAGGTGCTGGTCGATATTACTCCCAGCCGCGATTTTGCCCTGTTGTACCCGGCGTTTATTGCCGCTGGCTGCGATATTATCAGTGCTAATAAGCAAGGGGTAACGTTACCCGGCAGCGAATATCGGCAGATTAAACAGGCATTGTCGCAATATCAGCGGCAGTGGCTGAGTAACACCACCTGTGGTGCCGGTATTCCGGTGCAGCGTACCTTGCAGGAATTGCTCAGCGCCGGTGATCAGATAGCTGAAGTCAGCGGTATTTTCTCCGGCACCCTGTCCTGGCTGCTGTGCCGGTATGATGGCAGTAAGCCGTTTTCTGCTTTTGTGCTGGATGCACAGCAAGCCGGCCTGACAGAGCCGGACCCGCGCGATGATTTATCCGGCAAGGATGTACAGCGCAAGCTGCTGGTGCTGGCACGTGAGCTGGGTGTGGCGCTGGAGCTGGACGATATCGCCCTGCAACCTTTGCTGCCAGCCGGGCTGGAGCAGGGCAGCTGGCAGGATTTCTGGGCGCAGCGTGACCGGCTTGATGCAGAGCTGGCGGCTGTGTTTGCGACAGCCAAAGCGCAGGGCAAGGTGCTGCGTTATGTCGCCAGTTTGTCGCTTGAGCAGGGCAGTGTCAGGGCCAGCGTCACGCTGCAGCAGGTCAGCCCGCAGCATGCGCTGGCCGCTATAGCACCGTGTGACAATGTGTTTGTGATCCGCTCCGGCTGGTACAACGCTAACCCGCTGGTGCTTAAAGGCCCGGGCGCTGGCCGGGTAGTGACTGCCGGTGGTTTACATGCTGATTTGGCAGTATTAATTCAACAACTTAGCGGCAAGGCACTTGCGCCTGCCTTACTGACGTAGCAGAAAGAGAGTCGTTATGGCATTTGCAAATGCACAATATTTAGACGCAATTAACCGTAACCTGCAGGATGTTGAAGGCAAGGTTAACGTCAGTTTTGAGTTTTTTCCGCCGAAAACACCGCAGATGGAGCAGACGCTGTGGCAGTCAATAGAGCGGCTGGCCCCGCTGGCACCGTCTTTTGTCTCGGTAACCTATGGTGCCAATTCCGGCGAACGTGATCGCACGCATGACATTATCAAATCGATTAAACAGCGCACCGGCCTGATCGCTGCACCGCATTTAACCTGTGTTGATGCCAGTAAGGAGGCACTGGTTGAGATTGCTAAAGACTACTGGCAAAACGGCATCCGTCATATAGTGGCGCTGCGCGGTGATCTACCGCCCGGCAGTACGGCAAAGCCAGAGCTGTATGCGGCCGATTTGGTGGCAATACTGCGCTCGGTAGCCGATTTTGATATCTCGGTCGCGGCTTACCCGGAAATACACCCGGAAGCCCCGAATGCCCAGTTCGACTTGCTGAATTTAAAGCGCAAAGTTGACGCCGGCGCATCGCGGGCCATTACGCAGTTTTTCTTTGATACGGAAAAGTTTCTGCGTTTTCGCGATCGCTGTGCTGCTGTCGGTATTGACGTCGACATTATTCCCGGCATTTTACCGGTCACCAATTTTCAGCAGCTGCAGAAGTTTGCTGCCCTGACCAATGTTGCCGTACCGCAGTGGATGCACAAAGCCTATGCCGGGCTGGAGCATGATGCTGCCACCCGTAATCTGGTCGGGGCCAATATAGCGATGGAAATGGTGAAGGTATTAAGCCGGGAAGGCGTGGACCATTTCCACTTTTATACGCTGAACCGCAGCGAGCTGAGTTATGCCATTTGCCACTTACTGGGGGTGAGGCCACAGCAAGCCGTTTAACCTGTTTCAGCTGTGCCGGCCCGGTGCCGGCATTATTTGCTCTGGCCAGCCTGGGCGGCTCTTGGCTGCACAGTAAAATTACGCTACTCTGAAGTCATTAGTGCTTTAGCAGTTGCTGATTGAGCAGGACAGAGCGATATGCATTGGATCAGAGACCGGCGTCATGACGTAAGACGCAGCGCATACCCTGTGCTTTTTGGCATACTGTTGGCGATGTCACTTACTGCCAGCATAGCTGCAACAGCTGAACCTGCAGTCAAACTCAGCCATTATTTCCAGGAAAGCTGGACCACGCGGGAAGGTCTGCCACACAACACCATCAACAGTATCAGCCAGAGCAGTGATGGTTATCTGTGGATAGCCACCTGGGAAGGTCTGGTGCGTTTTAATGGCCGGGATTTTACGGTGTTTGGCCGGGGAGAATTAACCGGCTTGCCTGACTCCGGGATCAGGAATCTCAGCCATGATAGCCACGGCGAACTGCTGGTGGTGGGGTCGCGCGGTGGTTTTGTCCGCCGGGCGGCTAAGGGCTGGCAGCACTGGCCTGCACTGAATGTGTTAACAAATGCTGTGGCACAGGACCAACACGGCGGTTACTGGCTGGCTACGGAAGGGCAGGGCCTGTTCTACCAGAATGCGGCTGGCGCCAGAACGCAATACACCACAGCTGATGGCTTACCCAGTGATGTAGTACACAGCATACTGGTTGATACTGCCGGCCGGGTCTGGGCAGGCTCGGGCCGCGGGCTGGCTGTGGTTGAGCCGGGCAGGGATCATGTGGTTATCACGCCGGTCAGTGGCGTACCCGGCATTCCGGTATTTTCTTTATTACAGTTTGACGACTCGGTGCTGGCCGGTACTGAGCATGGTGTGTATCAGTGGCAGGCCGGTAAAACGCAATTGTATCATCCTGAACTGGCCGGGCTGCCGGTATCTGCCCTGTTGCGACGGAACAACGAGCTCTGGCTGGGTACGACAGATCGCGGTTTGCTGCGCCTGGCCGGCGGCGAGCTGGAGCAGCTTACCATAGAGGGCGGCCTGCCGAATAACCGCATTTTATCGCTGTATCAGGACCGGGAGAACAGTATCTGGGTTGGTACCAATGGTGGCTTATTCCGTCTGCGTGAAGCGCCTTTTGTGACTTATACGGCTGAGCGTGGCTTGTCCGGCGACTATGTCCGCGCTGTTATGGCGCACAGTGATGGCAGTGTCTGGGTTGGTACCAGCCAGGGACTAAGCCGCATCCGGGGCCAGAATATAGAGCAACTGGATTTATCTGCATTCAGCCGGGGGCAGTCGGTATTGAGCCTGAGTGAAACAGACCATGGTGCTGTCTGGATTGGCACTTATACCGACGGCCTGTTGTTGTGGCGCGATGGTAAAGTTGTGCAGCAATTAGGCCGTGATAATGGCCTGCTGGCCAATGAAATCCGCTCTATATTACCCGGTGCCGCAGGCGGGCTATGGGTAGGTACGGCGCAGGGCCTCAATTTCGTTGGTCCGGACGGGGTTAAAGCATATGGTACGGAGCAGGGCTTGCCTGCACCCTTTATTATGGCGTTGTATAAGCACCCTGATGGCCGCTTGTTTATTGGTACCGGCGGCGGGGTGGCGATAATGCAGCCCGATGGCAGTATTACCCCGCTGGATTTCAGTGCCCTGGATGGTGCTGAATACGCCTTTGGCTTTACACCGGATCTGCTCAGCGATGTGCTGTGGATGACGACAGACCGGGGCCTTATTGCCTATCACCTTGCGGATGGCCGGTTTTCCATGCTGGGTCGTAATGCGGGCCTGCCGTTTGACAAGCTGTTTCAGGCGGTAGCCGACCAAAACCAGCATTTGTGGATCAGCAGCAACAGGGGAATTTTGCGGCTGGAGCGGGATAATGTCAGCGCTGTGCTCAATGCCAGCCAAACGACACTGCATTATGAGTTATTTGGCGAAAGTGATGGTATGCAAAGTGCCCAGGCGAATGGCGGTTCTATGCCGGCCGCCACGCTGGCACAGGACGGGACAGTGTGGTTTGCTACCTCCAAGGGGGTCAGCTGGGTACAACCGCAGCTGCTGAAACGGTTTGCCGCCAATATTCCGCCTGTGGTGGTAGAAGGGCTCAGGGTTAATGGTGCTGAGGTGGCGTTAGTGCAGGACATGGCGTTACAAGCCGGGGCCAGCAGACTGGAATTCGCGTTTGCCGGTTTGGGTTTTATTATGCCACAGCGTATGCAGTACCGGACCCAGCTGATCGGTTTTGATACCGACTGGGTATACCGGGGCAGCTATAACACGGCTGAATATACCAATTTGCCGCCGGGGATCTATGAACTGCGGGTGGCTGCCGCTTACCCGCAAGGTGGCTGGAGTGAGCAGGATGCCAGTTTACGCTTTCGGATCTTGCCTTATGTCTGGCAGCAACCGGTATTCTGGATTGTCCTGGCGGTTATAGCCGTATGCCTGCTTATTCTTGCTGTGCGCTGGCGTATAGTGCAACTGAAGCATCGCCAGAGACAATTACAGGCCCAGGTGGCAGAAAAAACCACAGAATTGCAGCAGCAGGCCGACCATTTAAGGGCCGCAGATGCAGAGCGCTCTAAGCTGCTTGAGCAACTGAAAATCCAGTCGCAGGAATTTGAACAGCAGGCCAGGCTGGATGCCCTGACAGGCTTGGCCAATCGCCGGGCTTTTGATGAAGCGCTGGCGCGGGAATGCGCCCGCTCTCGCCGCCTGAACTTACCCCTGACCCTGGTACTGCTGGATATTGATCATTTCAAACAGGTGAATGACACCTACAGCCACAGTGCCGGTGATGAGATCCTGAAACTGGTTGCCACTGAAATCAGTAGCCATTGCCGTACAGACGATACCGTGGCGCGTTGGGGTGGTGAGGAGTTTGCCATTTTATTACCTAATACCACAGTGCCGGTGGCGCAGGAGATCTGTGAACGCATTCGCCAGGCAATTATGCACACCGAATGTTTGGCTTTTGCCCCCGGCCTTAAACTGACGGTCAGCATGGGCATTGCCGAGTTTGCCGGAGAAGCACAGCACGACAAACTGTTGTCGCGCTCAGACAGCGCCTTGTATCAGGCGAAGCAGCAGGGCCGTAACCGGATCGATGTCGCTTTGTCTGTGTGATTTTGTATAAAAATTCAAAAAAACAGAATAATAATTCTTGAAACTGCATGGCAGCCGTTCTACACTAGCGGCTGTTTCGTGCTATACCTATACGTTATTTATTGTTCGAGAGCCGTATCTGATGTTATCAACTGACAAGTCTTCTTCTTTAGTGCGCAGCATAGTATTGGGCGCAGCCGGTTACAGCGGTGCTGAACTGGCGGTGATTTTAGCACGCAATCCTCATTTTCAACTCGTTGCTGCCTATGCTTCTGCCGGGCGCAGTGCTGAGCCGTTTTCATCTTTATATCCACGGTATAAACAGCAACTGGATATTATGGTGCAGCCCTGGACTGACGATCTTGCTGCCGGTTTACACGGCAAGGCCGATGTCGCCTTTCTGGCACTGCCGCATGAAGCCAGCGAAGCCGTGACCCCTTTGCTGCTGGCACAGGGTATAGACGTGGTGGATTTATCCGGCGCTTTTCGCTTAAAGCAGCCGCAGTTGTACCCGCAATATTATGGTTATCAACATCAGCACCCGGAGTTACTGCAGGAAGCGGTGTATTCGCTGATGGAATGGCAGCAAACACCGTTGCCGCGGTTGATCTCGGTGCCGGGCTGTTACCCGACGGCCTGCTCGCTGGCACTGCTGCCGGTGTTAACAGCGGGCCTGGTGGCTGACAACTGCATTCCGGTGATTAACGCCACCAGTGGTGTATCCGGTGCCGGCCGTAAAGCGGCGCTGAATACCTCGTTTTGTGAGGTCGGCTTAAATGCCTATGGTTTCTTTAAGCACCGGCACCGGCCGGAGATTGAACAGAATTTAGGCCGCAAGGTGGTGTTTACACCGCATCTGGGCAATTTTAAACGCGGCATTCTGGCCACCAGCGTGGTGACGTTAAAGCCGGGTGTCAGTGCTGCCCAGGTTAGCGCAGCTTTTACTGAGGCGTATAGCAACAAGCCACTGGTGCGGTTAGTGACACATTCTCCTAATGTGGCCGATGTGGCCGGTACGCCGTATTGCGATATTTACTGGCAGCAGGATGGCGAACAGCTGGTGGTGGTATCAGCGATTGATAACCTGCTAAAAGGTGCGGCCGCCCAGGCGATGCAGGCCGCTAATGTGCGTTTTGGCAAACCGGAAACCGCCGGTTTATTTGCCGGGGTAGCGCATGAGTAATACGCCGCTGGTACTGAAAATGGGCGGCCGGCTATTGCAGGACGACAAGGCACTGGATGCCTTGCTGGCCGTCTGTGCCGAGCTGAAGCAGCAATATCCGCTGGTGCTGGTGCACGGTGGCGGCGATCAGGTCGATCAATGGCTGGCCAAGTTTGGTTTTGATACTGAGAAACTGGACGGCCAGCGTATTTCGCCGCCAGAACAAATGCCGGTGATTGCCGGTGCCTTAGCCGGTGCAGTAAATGCGCATATGGTGGCGCGCGCCGCGTTGCAGGGCTTAAAGCCGGTCGGGCTGACGTTATCGGCCGGTAACAGCTGCCGTTTTGAGCTGAATGCGAAATTAGGCGCCGTTGGTATAGCCAAACCGCAGGATGCGGCGTTATTGCAAAGCCTGCTGGCGGGCGGTTTTACGCCGGTATTCAGTTCTATAGGCCATGGTGAGCAGGCGCAGTTATTAAATGTGAATGCCGATTTAGCGGCGGCGGCTATTTGCCAGCTGGTACAGGGCCAACTGGTATTACTGACCGATGTACCGGGTATTCTGGATGGTGCAGGCAAGCTGATCAGCGAACTGAACAGCACCCAGGCAGCAGATCTGGTACAACAAGGTGTGATTAAAGGCGGTATGAAAGTAAAACTGGATGCCGCACTGGACACCGCTCAGGCACTGCGACGAAGCATTACCGTCGCGGGCTGGCAACACCCGCAGGATTTGTTAAATCTGATGCGACAGCAAGCAGTAGGCACGCGCATCGTCTGTTAGTCCCTTAAACAAGGATGCCGCCCAGGCGGCAGGTCGATCGAAATGAGTAAACTGAAACAACTACTAAGCCTGGCTGAATTAAGCCCGGCAGCGCTGAATGATTTGCTGAATTTAGCGCTGAATGTAAAGCAGCAACCGGAAAAATACACCCAGGCTCTGGCGGGGAAAAGCATAGCGCTGATTTTTGAAAAACCGTCGCTGCGCACCCGTGTCAGTTTCGATGTCGGGATTTATAAACTGGGGGGGCACAGCGTATATCTGGACCAGCAAAACGGTGCCATGGGTAAACGTGAAACCGTAGCCGATTTTGGCCGTAACCTGGCCTGCTGGACCGATGCGATAGTAGCACGGGTATTTTCGCAGCAAACGCTGGAGCAACTGGCGCAGGCCAGCCACAAGCCGGTGATTAATGCGTTAAGCGATTTATATCATCCGTGCCAGGCGCTGGCCGACTTACTGGCGTTAAAAGAGCGCTTGGGCGATCTGACCAAGGTGCATCTGGCCTACGTTGGCGATGGCAATAATGTTTGTCATTCACTGATGCTGGGCGCGGCCTTAAGCGGCATGAAAATGACCGTCGTTACACCACAAGGCTTTTCACCCGATGCGCAGGTGCTGCTTAAGGTGCAGAAAATTGCCGCTGATACCGGTGCGGAGCTGGAGCTTAGCCCGCATTTATCGGCCGCTTGTGGTGCCGATGCCATCTATACTGATACCTGGCTGTCGATGGGCGATAAGGCTGATCCGGCGCTGATTGAACACACTTTCCGGCCCTATCAGATCAACACTGCCGTTATGCAGCGCTTAGCGGTGAAATATTTTATGCACTGTTTACCGGCGCATCGTGAGCATGAAGTGACCAGCGAAGTGCTCGACAGCGAGGCGTCGCTGGTGTTACTGCATGCGGTTTTCCGCCTGCAGTAACA
>CAZEGA010000077.1:6954-11736 GCA_964511675.1 uncultured Rheinheimera sp. | reverse complement strand
CCAGCCCCAAAGCCGTGCGGACTATTATTGTACAGGTCGCTGACGAGCGCGACATGGCCGCGGTGGAGCAGCAACTTGACAGCCTGCTGCGCCAGCGGCTGCGCAGCCCGGACGGGCAGGCCTTTAACATTCGCAACCTGTCGCAAATGGTGGAAACCCGCTCGCAGACACTGCAGATCTTTAACGGCCTGCTGGCTGCGGTAGCCTCAGTGTCACTGCTGGTAGGCGGTATCGGCATTATGAATATTATGCTGGTATCGGTCACTGAGCGGACCCGTGAAATTGGCCTGCGTATGGCGGTGGGCGCTGAACCTGCGGTTATTCTGCGCCAGTTTCTGATTGAGGCAGTATTGTTATGCGGCCTGGGCGGCATTATTGGCGTAACGCTGGCGGTTGCCATCAGCCTGGGGCTGCAGTACTTTGCCGGTTTCACGGCCATTATCGAGCCTTATGTGGTGCTGCTCAGTGTTGGTTTTTCCTGCCTGATCGGTATCTTTTTCGGCTACTACCCGGCGCGTAAAGCAGCACAGCTGCAGCCGATAGAAGCATTGCGTTATGAGTAACCGGCTTAGCCGATACGGGCTTAGTCAAGATCGTTAAACAAGTCGTCCAGCAGATCTTCATCCACCTCAGGCTCTTCCTGCTGCGGTGGGTTGCCGTCGTATATTTTAAACAGCTCGCGCTGAAAATAAGACTCTTTAATAAAGGCATAAGGGTCGAGTGATTCTTCCAGCATCTGTTCCATCGACATTAACTGCTCCCGGGCATCTAACGCCGCAATGGCGGCCCGGGTCAGGGTAAGCGGTGTATTCAGCAAGCCGAGCGGGAAATACAGATTGTCGACCACACCACCGGCAGTACCACGCACTGTGGTAGGCCCCATAGCCGGTAACATCAGATAAGCACCATGCCCCACGCCCCATAGCGCCAGCGTCTGGTTGAAATCTTCCTGCCGCTCGGCCAGGCCAATTTTGCTGGCAACATCAAACAGGCCAAAGATCCCCAGTGTGCTGTTTACCAGAAAACGTCCGGCGCTGACAGCGGCACTGGATGGCTTCGCCTGTAAGGTCGCATTGACAAAACTGGCCGGCTCCCCCAGGTTGTTAACCGCATTAACCAGCCCCTTGCGGGCCGGCTTGGGAACTACGGTGATATAACCCACAGTGGCCGGGCGCAGCAGGTATTTGTCCAGTATGTCGTAGTTAAAGTCCCATAATGGCCGGTTAATGGTTTCCAGCGGATCGCGCGTATCTTTGTATGCCGCCTGCGCCGGGGCTTGCTCCGGCACCGGTTTGCTGGCACAACCCGCCAGTAAGGTTACTGCAGCCAGGGGTAAAAACAGGCAAACATAACGGCGCATATCAGGGCTCCAGGTGTAATGAGACAGACAATACCGGTCCGGTAAACTGCAGGATGTCAGACTCGGTCTGTACATCGCCCGGGCGTTTCTCTACGGTACCGGCCAAAGACATACGTGCCACCACCTGCACCTGCTCGGCACTGGCTAAACTCCAGCCACTTTGCATGGCCATCTGCTCGGTCAGTACCAGTTCAATTTCGCCTTGCGGCAGCGCAATGCGCTGCACAGCCAGCGGTAAAGCCGGGCCATCAACAGCACGGGCAAACAGAAACAGGCTGGCATCAGGATGCGCCTGCTTCAGCTCTGGCGCGACAACAAGCTTCACGTTAATCTGCCGCCCTGCCGGCACAGGCTCTGCCCCCAGTTGCTGTAAACGCTGCTGTACCGCAGTATAACGCGGGTCGTGCTCAGGCAATTGTTTTAACAGCATTTGCCAGGCGGTGGTGGCTTCGCCAAGATCGCCCCTTTCATAGGCGATTAATGCCATCAGCGATAAGGCATCGGAGTTGTCCGGCTCCCGCATCAGTACCCGGGCCACCGCACGGCCGGCTTTGGCCAGGCTGTTTTCGTCTGCGAGCATAATCAGTGCCTGGCTGTAACTGAGCAGCAGCGGCGTGCGCTCGGGCGTCATGTGCAGCGCCCGTTCAAATGCCGTGACTGCCTGCTCCATGGCCCCCTGCGACATACGAATACGCCCCAGCAGCATCCAGGCTACCGCATCGTCCCCGTCACGGGCCAGCTTGGTACGCAGCGCCAGCGCAAATAAGTCGACTTCCTGCTCTGACAAAGCTTCGCCCTGCCCCAGCAACGCCCGCTCACCGTAGCTTTGCAGGCTGTGCCGGGCCAGCTCCCACTGCGCCAGTTGGCGGTAATGGCCATTAACGGCATAGATGGCGCCTACCAGCAGTGACACCACGACCACCAGCAACAGCGGTATACGCCAGTTGCGGACGCCGCTGACATTATGCTGCTTTAACAGAAACTGGCTTTTCAGCTCCTGCGCGGCGCTGTCAAAATCCTGCTCGGCCAGCTCGCCGCTGTCACGCGCCAGAACCAGCAGTTGCAGGCGCTCTTCAAACAGCTGCAGCGGGGTTTGCTGGCTGTGCGCAGCAGTGCGCCGCGGCCAGAACAGGCACAGTGCAGTTAACAGCAACATCAGCAATGCTGCCAGGCTCAGCTGCCACATCATGGTTTTTTACTCCGGTAACGCGCAATAAGTTTGTCCAGCTCTGCCGCCTCAAGTGGTGCGGTATCTCTGCCGGTGCCGGTTTGATCATCCTGGCTGGCACGGCGGAACATCCCCACGCCCAGCAGCAGTAACAGCATTAACAGCGGCGCCAGCCACAACCAGACGGTATAGCGGTTCAGCGGTGGCTGATAATGCACGAAATCACCGTAACGGTTGATCATATAATCCAGCACCTGCTGCCGGTCCTGGCCCTGGCGCACCAGCTCATAGGTTTTCTGTCGCATATCCACGGCAACAATGGCATTGGAGTCGGCGATATTCTGGTTCTGGCACTGCGGGCAGCGCAGCTCTGCCGTCAGCTGTAAAAACAACTGCCGCTCAGTGTCGCTGGTAAACTCCAGCAACTCCTGCGCCGCCAGTGGCAAGGCAAACAGCATGACAGCTGCAATAACAGATCTCATGGTGTGCTCCATTGCTGGTACAGCGGTGCCAGCTTGCTGCGCCAGATCATGGGATTAATATCGCCGATATGGTGCGCCCGTACTATACCCCGGGCATCGACAATAAAGGTTTCCGGCGCACCGCTTACGCCTAAATCCAGTGACAGGGTACGATGCAGATCCAGGATATTAAACTGGTACGGGTTGCCATGCTGCGCCAGTTTCTGTGTTACATCCTGTTGCAGGGCGGCCAGCTCAAACGGCGCATCAAACGCCGGATCGCGCGGCAGCTCATAATACAGGCCGACAATTTTCACGCCCTGCGCTTTAAGCTCGGCCAGATACGCCAGTTCGGCATTGCAGGTCGGGCACCAGGTGCCCCAGACATTAAGTAAAAAGGCTTCGCCGGTTAACTGTTCTGCCGTCCAGATCTGCTGCGGTTGCATCAGATCTGCCAGTGCAAAGGCAGGTAAGGCTTTATTAAGCACGGCAGAGTCACGCTGACGCGGATCGGAAAACAGCCCGCTTAACAAAAACAGCGTCAGCAATAAAAACAGGGCCAGTGGCAGGTAAAATAGTACCTTACGCATAGTGCTCTCCTGGCGGCACAGCCACAGCAGCGGCTTTACGCCGGTAGCGTTTGTCGGCCAGCGACAACAGCGCCCCGGCGGCCATCAACAGGCCACCGAGCCAGATCCAGCGCACAAAAGGTTTAACCTGAATGCGCAGTGCCCAGGCATTGCCGGGCAGCGCCTCGCCCAGCGACACGTACAGGTCGCGGCTTAACCGGGCATGCACAGCCGCTTCTGTCATGATGGTGCGCTGAATACGGTAAAAGCGTTTCTCTGCATGCAGGTGTGTAAGGTAACGCCCGTGCTGGCGCACATCAATTTCTGCGGCCTGGCCACCGTAATTCGGCCCGTTAAGCTCATACACCTCGGTCAGCGTAAACTGATAGCCGGCCAGTTCCACGCTATCCCCTGTCTGCATCCGCACATCGCGCTCTTCAGTATAGGTTTTGCTCATTGCCACACCGATCAGCAGTACCGCAAAACCAATGTGCGCCAGTGTCATACCGTAATGGCTGGCATTAAGCCGGCTCAGCCCCTGTTTTACCGAGCCAAACTGCCGTGTGCGCTGCAGCACTTCGGCCAGCGCCGACATGCCAACCCAGGCCCCCAGCAATAAGCCGAGTAATGCCAGGTTGGCCTGCACACTTTGCATCGTTGCCATCACCCCCAGTGCCAGCACCAGGGCAGCCACCGCCACCAGAGCCAGTGGCGGCAGTAACGGCGCCAGCTGCTGTTGCTTCCAGCGCACCCAGGGCCCCAGCCCCAGCAGTAAAGCAAAAGGTATGGTCAGGTAATAAAACATCTGGTCAAAAAACGGCGCGCCAATCGACACCGAGCCCAGCCCCAGCTCTTTATGAAACAGCGGAAACAGCGTGCCAAGAAACACGACAAAACAAGCGGTTAACAGGAAAATATTATTGCCCCACAGCAGCATTTCGCGCGAGAACAGCTTGTAGCGCGCCTGTGAGCGTACTGCGCCCATCCGGCTGCCGTACAGCAGCAGCGAGCCACCGACGACAACAAGCAGAAACACCAGTAAGTACAGACCACGGCCTGGATCGGTGGCAAAAGAGTGCACCGACACCAGCACGCCGGAGCGGACTAAAAAGGCGCCGACCAGACTCAGGGCAAAGGCCGCCAGGGCCAGCAACACGGTCCAGGATTTAAAGCTACCGCGCTTTTCTGTGACAGCCAGGCTGTGAATTAACGCCGTACCCGCCA
>CAZEGA010000077.1:6029-6944 GCA_964511675.1 uncultured Rheinheimera sp. | reverse complement strand
GGCCAGCGAATGGATCAGCGCCGTGCCCACCAGCCAGGGCATGAAGGAGGCGTTTTCCACCGGGTCCCAGAACCACCAGCCGCCCCAGCCCAGTTCGTTATAGGCCCACCAACTGCCCAGCATAATACCCAGGGTTAAAAACAGCCAGGCCGCCAGGGCCCAGGGCCGTACCCAGCGCGCCCAGATGCTGTCAAAACGCCCGCCCATTAATGCCGCTATAGCAAAGGCAAAGGCCACCGCAAAACCGACATAGCCCATATACAAGGTGGGCGGGTGCATAATCATGCCAAAATCCTGCAACAGCGGGTTAAGATCGCGCCCTTCTACCGGATAAAACGGCAGGCTGCGCGCAAACGGATTCGACATAAACAGCGAGAAAGCGATAAAACCGGCACTGATCAGGCCAAGAATGCCCAGAATACGGCCCTGCAACAGTAAGGGTAAGGTTTGGGAAAACAGGGCTACCAGGGCAGTCCAGCCAGCCAGCATCAGTACCCATAACAGCATAGAGCCTTCGTGTGAGCCAAAACTGGCAGTAACCTGATAGTACCAGGGCAGGGTTGAGCTGGAATTTTGCGCCACATTGATCACGGTAAAATCATTGCTGCGAAACGCATACACCAGTGCCAGCATGGCCAGCAGGCAAAACAAAAACTGGGCTATGGCCAGCGGTTTCGCCAGCAGCAACATGGGTTCGCTGGCACGGTAACTGCCATACAGCGGCACCAGCGCCAGCAACACCGACAGGGCAAAGGCGAAAGTCAGCGCCAACTGACCGGCTTCAACGACCATCAATAGCCTCCGTTGGCGTTATTCTGCTGCGACGGCGGGACATGCCGGATACCTTTCACCGCTTCGGCCACTTCCGGCGGCATATATTCTTCATCATGTTTAGCAAGCACCTCAGAGGCCTTT
>CAZEGA010000077.1:0-6019 GCA_964511675.1 uncultured Rheinheimera sp. | reverse complement strand
ATGCTTTGCCAGCACTTCGGTTGCCGCTATGGTGGTTGCATCCAGCAGCGTACCCTGCGCGACTATCCCCTGCCCCTCACGGAACAGATCCGGCAGGATACCGTTATAGGTTACGGTAACCACCGGGCCGGTATCCACCAGCTCAAAGCTGACTTTCAGCGAGTCTGGATCGCGCCTGACGGAGCCTTCCACCACCATACCGCCAATGCGCAGGCGCTGGCCAATAACCGGTTTTATTTTGTCTTTGCCAAGGCCGTCGACCAGTTGTGATGGCGTATAAAACAGATCAATATTTTGCTGCAGGGCATACAGCATGGCCCCGACAGCACCGCCCAACAGGGCCAGTACCAGCATTACGGCGGACAACCGCTTCTGACGTCTTGATAGCATTATTCTGCTTGCTCCTGATACTGCTTAATGCGTTGCTCACGGGCCAGCCGTTGGGCCAGCTGGCGCGTAAAGCTGCGCTGCTGATAATGGCTATAGCCGATCAACCCGGCCAGCAGCACGTAAGTTAAACCGAATGATAACCAGACAAACAGGCCGTAGCCGCCCATCGCCCAGAAGTCGGTCCAGGACTGAAAATACATTTACTGCCCTCCTGCCAGTGCTTTAACCCAGGGTCTGTGCTGCTCGTTCACCAGTATGGCGGTGCGCAGGCGCAGACACAGCACGGCCAGCATCAGCACTTTAAATGCCAGTATACTGATCAGCAAAGGCCACAGCATACTGGGGTCGATTGCCGGTTTGGCAAACCTGGTTATAGACGCGCCCTGATGCAAAGTGTTCCACCACTCGACCGAAAAATGAATGACCGGCAGGTTAATGACGCCGATCACGGCCAGTAACGAGGCGGCCTTGGCGCCGGTCTGCCGATCAGAAAAAGCCCCGCTGAGCGCAATTATGCCCAGATACAGAAACAGCAGGATAAGTTCTGAGGTTAAGCGGGCGTCCCATACCCACCAGGTCCCCCACATCGGCTTGCCCCAGGCCATGCCGGTAAGCAGCGCAATAGCGGTATATACTGCGCCTACCGGTGCCAGGGCCAGCACCGCCCATTGCGCGGTTTTGACCTGCCACACCAGCGCAGTAAAGGCGGCTATTGCCATAGCAGAATAGGTACCCATCGACATAATGGCGGCCGGGACATGAATATGAATAATACGATAGCTGTCACCCTGCTGATAATCCGGCGGGGTAAATGCCAGGCCCCAGATATTCCCCACTGCCAGCAACGCCAGCGCAGCCGCCAGCAGCCACGGGTAACAACGGCGACAAAAATGGTACAGGGTTTCAGGCTTAGCTAACGGATGTAACCACTTAAACATATCAGCTCACATTCAGTTTTAAGGCGCTTTGTAC
This sequence comes from uncultured Rheinheimera sp., assembly GCA_964511675.1. Lineage (GTDB taxonomy): Bacteria > Pseudomonadota > Gammaproteobacteria > Enterobacterales > Alteromonadaceae > Alishewanella. The sequence goes on along the minus strand of CAZEGA010000077.1, from coordinate 4,657 downwards.
CGCCACCGGCACCAGTGCCAACGCAAATAACAACATGGCCAGCATAATTGCCAGCTGGCCCTGATAAGGCATAGCCATACTGGCTGCCTCGACCGCGGCGCTGGCGAAAATCAGCAACGGAATATACAGCGGCAGAATAAGCAGTGCCAGCAAAATGCCGCCTTTATCGGCCGATACCGTAAGCGCTGCGCCCAGTACACTGAGTAAGCTCAGCAGCGGCGTACCCAGTAATAATGTCAGCACCAGCGCCACAAAAGCAGCACTGTCAACATTCAGCAATAAGGCTACCAGCGGTGATAACAACACCAGCGGTAAACCTGTGCTGAGCCAGTTTGCCACCAGCTTGGCCAGCACAAAGCTGAGCAGAGGCTGACGCGCTGCCACCAGTTGCTCTATCACACCGTTACGGTAATCGTCTTTAAATAAACGCTCAGCGGCCAGTAATACGCTGAGCAGCGCGGCTATCCATACCACGCCGGGAGCCATCAGCTGTAACAGGTTAGGCTCGGGCCCGACCCCCAGCGGAAACAGGCTTAATACAATCACAAAAAACAGCACCGGGTTTAGCCAGTCGGCCTTTTGCCGTGCCAGCAGGCGCAGCTCACGCTGGATAAAACAGCCCAAAGTTACCATCGGTACGCCAGCTCCAGACTCGTTAATTGTGCAAACGCCATCGTCAGGCGCTGGTGCGTGGTCAGTACTATGGCACCACCTTGCTGCAGATGCTGCAAAAAATGTTGCTGCAGCATAGCAATGGCAGTTTGATCCAGGGCGGTAAAAGGCTCATCCAGCACCCATAGCTGACGCTGTGTAAACCATAACCTGGCCAGTGATACCCGCCGCTGCTGCCCGGCTGATAGCATGCGACAGGGTACATCCTCAAGCCCGGCCAGGCCCAGCTGCCCCAGCAGGGCATAGTCATCGGCTGCCAGGGTTGCTGCGGTTGCCGCGCGCCAGAAGCGGATATTTTCCCTGGCCGTTAACTGCTCATGTATTCCGCTCTGGTGGCCGATATAGCATAAATTGGCGGCGTAATCGTCCATTACCCCACTCAGGCTGTGCTGGCAATAATATAATTGCCCTTCTTCCGGTTGTGCCAGCCCGGCCAGAATACGCAGCAGCGAGCTTTTGCCGGCACCGTTGCGGCCGGCGATCTGTAACAGCTGGCCTGCAGCAACACTGACGTCCAGTTGCTCAAACAATACCCGGTCCTGCCGGATACAGCTCAACTGGCGGGCGCTGAGCAATATGGCGCCAGCGGGTACATAAAAAGATGCAGGAGAAATCACAGCCCCCGGTCAATAACACGAAAAATTGCACGCATATTACCATAATGACGTCATAATACGAATGCAGCCGGGTACAGCACCAGGAGAAAACGGGTAAAAACATGAACCAGATCAATCTGGAAAAACTGTTGCAACAGGCACAGAGCGGTAAACCCGACAACGGCAGCGTGAAACTGCTGGTGGCACAGGTTTATCAGGCGCAGGTGCAGCAACTGACAAATGGCAACCTGCGCCTGCAGCTGCCACAACCCGGAGGCGCCCTGCAGCTTAACCTGCCCGCCAGCGTGACGCCGCAGCTGCAACAATTACTGGCATCAGCCGTTACAGCACAGCCATACCAGGCCGCCGGCAACGTTAAACTGCAGTTTCAGCCGCTGGCCGATGGCAATATACAACTCACCATACAAAATGCCACGGCAGCGCTGACAGTACCGCTTAGCGCACCTGTACTACGCCAGTTACTGCTGGCGGCCTACCAGCAACTGCTGCCAGCTAAAGCCAGTAATGAACATAACAGCGCAGCAAGTACCGTCATTGAAAGCCAGCAGCCAGAACAGCCAGCAGGGCCGGCGCGACAGTTACCCGCTACGCAGCCATTGCCACAGCACAGCAAAGGGCAAAACAGCCCGCCGGGCATTAATATCGCTGCTCAGCTGCTCAGACAGCCCGGCGGGCTGACGCTGCAGTTACCCGCCATGCCGCCCCAGACACTGCAAGGCAGCGGCCTGCACCAGCTCAGCACACTGCTGCCTGACGGCGCAAACCGGGTAACGCTGCAACTGTTACTGCAGTTGCCGGCACAGGGAGAAAAGCTCAGTGCCGTGCTCAGCCTGCCACAGTGGCCCGCGGCAACAGCCAACAACCACAATATACTTAACCAGGCAGGCCAGACTGCCGTGCTACAGCAACTGGTGCGGCTGTTTAATCAGCAGCAACTACCGGCCGGAATTACCAGGGCACTGCTGCCAGCTGATGTGAAATTACCCGCCATACCCGCTGGCTACCAGTTACAGCTGAGTCAGCCTGCGACAGCAGCGGCGCTGCCACAACTGCAACTGGTCAGCCCTAAAACGGTGCTACAGCTGGCCGTCAGCCCGCAGCAGTTTAACCGGCCATTACATATCAGCCAGCCGCCATCCGGCCCTCTGACCGACACTACCGCCACAACACAGACAGTATTGGCCCAGCCGTTCGTGCAGCCGCTGATGCAGCAACCTGCGGCACAGCCGACAGTATTACAGCAAGCGGCATTGCAACAGGCCTGGCGCCAGCTATTGCCCTTGCTGCCAGCAGTGCCGGCTCCGCTGGCCGAGCTGCCTGAATTGCCGGAGCCAGTACAGCAGCTCTTCCGCTTAGTCCGCCATAGCCAGCTTGATGGCAGTAAAGTGTGGACACCCGCCCAGCTACAGCCTCAATTAGCCGCCGCCTTAGCCTTTCAGCCACTGCAAAACGCAGCAGCAATACCCAGCAGCAGTGGTACCCTGGCGGTGGCTATTCAGCTGTTGCTGGGGCACCTGCTGCAAAAACCGGCCAGCCCGGCTCAGCCCGCCCAGGCACTGGCCCGGCTGATCAGCCAGCTTGAACCGGCCCAGGCCAGCGGTGCGCTGCGCCAGCTGGCCAGCCACAGCAGCACCTTACAGCAGAGCCAGCTGGCGACACTGGAGAGCAGCAACAGCCAGCAACTGCTGTTGCAAATTCCACTGCAGCAGGGGCAGCAGTCGCAGTTCTGCCAGCTGATGCTGGAGCAGCGGGAGGCTGACGGTAAACAGGCAGCCGAAAAACGCACCTTATGGCAACTGACGATGCGGTTCGATTTAAAGCAGCATGGTGCCATGATGGTCGTGGCCAGGCTGGCCGAGCAGCAGTTAAAACTGCAGTTTTATACCGAGCAGCCTGCCGCCAGGCAACTGGCGGAACGTTTTTTACCTGTACTGAAAGACCGCTGCGCTATGCAGGGTATACAGGTGGAGCAAGTGGAATGTGTACTGGGAAAAATCCCAGACAGCCTCTTGCCCCGCGCCAACAGCCTGCTGGCAATTAAGGTTTGAATTATGACAGATAAACCCTGTAAAACCGCTACCGCCCTGCAGTACGAAGGCAAACAGGCCCCGACCGTAACGGCTAAAGGCCACGGTGAACTGGCCGAAGAAATTATTGCGCTGGCAAAACAGCATGGCGTACTGATCCACCAGGATGACGAGCTGAGCAAATTGTTAAGCCAGCTGCAACTGGGCGAGCAAATTCCGCAACAGCTGTATATTGTCATTGCCGAGCTGATTGCGTTTTCTTATGTGTTACAGGGAAAGTTTCCGGAAAACTGGCACAATATCCACCAACGTATTGATATCAAAACCTAATTTTCAAGGGGTCAGAGCACTTGAAGTTTCAAGTGTTCTGACCCCTTGAAAATTGGTGTTTATTGCCTGGCCTGGTGTAAATTGTACAGCAGTTCCGCTTCTGCCCGGGGCAGTTCGCATTCGCGCATGATCTCGTCCAGATCAGCACCAAGCTGCACCATCTTCATCGCCCTGCTGTATATTTTCGACTCCGGATCGGTCAGGGCGATAGCCTGTTGTTGTTCCGTCAGTGTGGCCAGTTGGTCCTGGGTTTGTGCGCTTAATTGCTTTAACGCTGTCTCAAGCTGTAATACGCGCTGGCCAACACCAATAATTCCGGCGCGTAATTCTTCTACTTCAAGCTGGCTTTGCTGCCATTGCCGGGTGGCATACTCCAGCCGTTGCTCCAGCTCTGCATGCGGGCTGGCATCAGCCTGCCGCCGGCTGAACCACCACCCCAGTACCACAATACTTACCAGCAGCAATACGGCCTGCAGCAGTATACTCAGCCATAATGTCATATCAGATAGACCGGATCTCTTCCCACTCTTCGTCACTGAGCAGTTTATTCAGATCAACCAGGATCAGTAACTCGCCTTCACGGTTAGATACGCCCTGAATAAAGCGGGCGCTTTCGTCAGTACCCACATTTGGCGCCGTATCAATTTCTGAAGATTTCAGGTACACCACCTCGGCCACACTGTCGACCAGAATACCAATCACCTGCCTTTCAGATTCAATAATAACGATACGGCTGTTGTCAGTCACTTCTGCCGGAGCCAGGCCAAAGCGTGAGCGGGTATCAATGACCGTTACCACATTACCGCGCAGGTTAATAATACCCAGTACATAGTCTGGTGAGCCGGGCACCGGGGCAATTTCGGTATAACGCAGGACTTCCTGTACCTGCATTACATTAATGCCATAGGTTTCTTCCTGCAGTTTAAAGGTTACCCACTGCAGGACAACATCAGCTGCCTCGGTTTTATTTGCAGACTGCTTGGTTAAATTGCTCATGCACAGCTCCTGTTA
>CAZEGA010000076.1:11514-11756 GCA_964511675.1 uncultured Rheinheimera sp. | reverse complement strand
GCTGGAACTGATTATGGAGCCGGGCCGGGCCATTATGGCCAATGCCGGTGTACTGCTGACTAAAGTGGAATTTTTAAAACCGGGCCAGGAGAAAAACTTCGCCATTGTCGATGCCGCCATGAACGACTTAATCCGCCCGGCGCTGTACAGTGCCTGGCAGGCGATAGTGCCGGTGGAAAAAGACGCCGGCAACACGGCCGCTGTCTATGATATTGTCGGCCCGGTATGCGAAACCGGCGACT
>CAZEGA010000076.1:5504-11504 GCA_964511675.1 uncultured Rheinheimera sp. | reverse complement strand
TAAAGACCGCGAGCTGGCCATAGCACAGGGCGACCTGCTGGCCGTGCGCTCGGCCGGTGCCTACGGCTTTACCATGAGCTCTAACTACAACAGCCGGCCACGCGCGGCTGAAGTACTGGTCGATGGTGATAAACTGCATTTAATCCGTGCCCGCGAACAATGGCAGGATTTATGGCGTGGCGAACAGCTGATAACAGATTAAGGACGCCGATGTTGTTACATTTCACTAAAATGCACGGCCTCGGCAACGACTTTATGATGGTTGACGCGGTAAGCCAGAACGTATTTCTGACCAAAGAGCAGATCAAGGCGCTGGCTAACCGCAATACCGGCATCGGCTTTGATCAGCTGCTGATGGCAGAGCCGCCGTACGATCCTGAGCTGGACTTTCACTATCGCATTTTTAATGCCGATGGCTCTGAGGTAGAGCAATGCGGCAATGGCGCGCGCTGTTTTGCCAAATTCGTCCGCAGCCGCGGCCTGACCAATAAAAACAAAATTCTGGTCAGCACCAAATCCGGCAAAATTACCCTGTACACAGAGCAGGACGGCCAGGTCACGGTAAATATGGGCGTGCCCCAGCTGGAGCCGGCCCGGGTGCCGTTTAAAGCACAAAAACAGGAAATGACTTACATACTGCGCGCCGAAGAGCACACTATACTCTGTGGTGTGGTGTCTATGGGTAACCCGCATGCCGTAACCGAAGTAGAGGATGTCAGCACCGCACCGGTGCAGCAGCAGGGCCCGCTGTTTGAGCAGCACGAGCGCTTTCCGGAGCGCGCCAATATCGGTTTTATGCAGGTGTTAAACCCCGGTCATATTAAACTGCGGGTATGGGAGAGAGGGGCCGGTGAAACCCAGGCCTGCGGCACCGGTGCCTGTGCCGCTGTCGTGGTAGGCCAGTTACAGAAAAAACTGCAGCAGCAGGTGCGGGTGGATCTACCCGGCGGCAGCCTGCACATTCGCTGGAACGGACCGGGCCAGCCGGTAAAAATGACCGGCCCGGCTGAACATGTTTACGACGGACAAATACAGCTATGAACGATAGCCTTACCAAGGACAATGACCTGCTCGCCGCCCATGTGGTGCACGACTACCTGCAGGATCACCCGGAGTTTTTCCAGCAATACCCGCAACTGCTGGCCGCTTTACGCCTGCCGCATCAGCAGCGCGGCAGTGTGTCGCTGGTAGAACGCCAGTTGGAGTTGCAGCGTGAAAAAATTCAGGCGCTGGAAGACGACATCACCCGTTTAATGTCGGTCGCGCGGCAAAACGAGCAGATCTTTCTGGCGTTTAACCAGTTACAGGCCGGTTTGTACCAGGCAAAAAATCTGGCCGATGCCGAACTCAGCCTGCAGCAGTTTACCGCCGCCATGCCACAGGTCAGCGAGTGCCGGCTGATCCGCCTTACCGACAGCCAGACTGCCGCACCGCACCAGTTACTGTTATCACGCCGCTTAAATGCCGACGGTGTGTATCTGGGCCGGCTGAACAAAGAAGAGCAGCAGGGCATTTTCGCCAGCCATATTCACTCGGTAGCCCTGGTGCTGATCCGCAATGCCGGCCAGCCACTGGCGCTGCTGGCGTTTGGCAGTGAGCAGGATGATCATTTCCAGCCGTCGATGGACAAGCTGTTTATCAACCATCTGGCAACCATACTGGCACAGTTGCTACCGGCCTATGACGCCGCCTGACACCCCGCTTGGCACGCAGTGGCAGCAGCCACTGCAGGCTTTTCTGCAGCACTTACAGTTTGAACGTAACTACAGCAGTAAAACACTGGACAGTTATCAGCGCCAGCTGCAGCAAGTGGCACTGAGTAACAGCGACGCTGACACCCACTGGCTGAATATCAGCGAACAGCAGTTAAAACAGCATATTATCAGCCTGCGCCGCACTGCGGCCAAACCCCGCACCATAGCGCTGAAAGTGGCCGCGCTGCGCAGTTTTTTCCGCTATTTGCAGGCACAGGGCCAGCGCAGTGATAACCCGGCACAGTATTTATCTGTGCCCAAAGCCGAGCGCAGCCTGCCGAAAAACCTCAATGTCGATCAACTGAACCATCTGCTCAGCTTCGACACCAGCGCCGATATCCTCGCCTGCCGTGATAAAGCCATGCTGGAGCTGTTTTATTCGTCCGGCCTGCGCCTGGAAGAACTGGTAAACACTAACCTTGGCGATATTAAATGGCATGAGCAATTAATGCAGGTAACCGGTAAAGGCAATAAGCAACGTATAGTACCGGTAGGTAAAATTGCGCTTAACGCCCTGCAAGACTGGCTGGCACAGCGACCAGCGTTTAGCACAAAGCTACCAGAAAAGGATGTCAATGCGCTGTTTATCAGCAAACAACATAAACGCATCAGTACCCGCCATGTGCGTCAGCGGGTGCAGCTATGGGCCAGGCAACAGGGTTTAAACCAGCATGTGCACCCGCATATGCTGCGCCACTCGTTCGCCAGCCATATGCTGGAAGCCAGCCAGGACCTGCGCGCCGTGCAGGAACTGCTCGGCCACGCTAACCTTAGCACCACCCAGGTATACACCCACCTCGACTTCGCGCATTTGGCCAAGGTATATGATAACGCCCATCCCAGGGCAAAGAAGAAATCCAGCTGATCTGACTGAGACAAATAGAAGCCGAATCGGTTTGCTCTAAACCAACCGTTGCAGGCCAGGATGGCCGAATCGAGCCTACAGGGATGTATTTACGGCGTGTTGGTGTGAGCAAACCGATTCGGCTTAAACATCCGGGCTAATGACCTGAACAGAAAAACGCCCGGCAGAACCGGGCGCTTTCTTTGTTACTCAGCTTTAGTTAAAACGCTTGGCCAGCAGGTTATCGACTGAAGCTTTACCGGCGCCGCTAAACAGCAGTGACACGCTGGCGGCAAGCAATGCTAAACCGAATTCGTAACCGTTATTGCTCATAAACAGACCGTTGGGTAAGTGTACAGCGACAATCGCCACCAGCATCGCAATGCTTAGTGCCAGAGCAGCCGGGCGGGTTAACAGGCCCAGCACCAGCGCGATACCGCCGAAAAACTCCGCCGCACCGGCCAGAAATGCCATGACAATACCCGGTGACAGACCAATGCTGTCCATCCAGCCGCCGGTGCCTGCCAGGCCGTAGCCACCAAACCAGCCGAATAATTTTTGCGCACCATGCGCGGCAAAGATGATCCCGACCGGTAGCCGTAATGCCAGTGCCGCCAGCCCGGCATTTGAACTCAGAATTTTTGCTGCAATTGAAGTAGCCATATTGTCACCTGTCAAATTGTTTAATGTTAAGTTTACTGCCTGTCGACAGCAAACTTCCCGTCGATGGAGCCACTATAGCGCGATAATTTCTGCGGTAAAAACGCAATGTTTTGACTACACTATTCAAAATATTTGAATTTAACTCTGTATGAGCAAACCATGCATAACGTCCTGAGTTTAGATGCATTAACAGCACTGGATGCCATAGATCGCAAAGGCAGCTTTGCCGCAGCTGCCGAAGCGCTGTACAAGGTGCCGTCGGCGCTGAGTTATACCATTGCCAGGCTGGAAGCGGATCTAGGTGTGGCGCTGTTTGACCGCAGTAAACAAAAAGCCATACTAACGCCAGCCGGGCAGCTATTGCTGGATCAGGGCCGCACCTTGCTGCATGCCGCCAACCAATTGCAAAATGCGGTTAAGCAGCTTGATACCGGCTGGGAAACCCAGCTGGTGATTGCCAAAGACAGTATTATCCCCAATGCCCCCGTGCTGGATGTGATCACGCAGTTTCTGCAACTGGGTAAAATTACCCAGCTGCTGGTCACAGAAGAAGTGATGGCCGGTGGCTGGGAAGCATTACAAACCGGCCGGGCGGATATTGCTGTCGGCTTATCCGGCGATTTACCCAAGGGCCAGTTTAACGTAGTGCCGCTGGGCGAAGTGGAATTCGTCTTTGCCGTAGCACCGCATCACGAATTGGCAGCACTGGACCGTGTTGTTACCCAGGAAGATGTACAGCAGTTCACGGCCATTATCGTCGCCGACTCCGCGCTGGACGCGCCCAAGCGTTCCTCCGGCTTGTTTGATACCCGTCAGCGGGTCATTGTCAGTAATATGCAGGCGAAGATAGACGCGCAAAAACAAGGCCTGGGTATCGGCTTTGTACCGCGCCATCTGGTAACGGACGAACTGGCGCGGAGCGAACTGATTGCCAAAGCCTGCAGTATACCCAGAGGCAAAATCCCGGTTTACCTGGCCTGGCAGAAGCACAGTCAGGGCCAGGCTCTGAGCTGGTTCAGCCAACATTTAGCGGCAGTGGCCTGGCAACAGGTATTTCAGCCGTCTTACTGGTAGCCCTATGCAACTATTTAAAGCCCTGTCAGCAATAAGCGTACTGTCATTCGATTTAGACGATACGCTGTACGACAATAAACCGGTTATTGCCGCTGCCGAACAGGCCATGCTGGCGGCACTGGCACAATATGCGCCACTAAGCACAGCAACAGACAGCGAGTTCTGGTGGCAGCAGCGCCGCCTGCTGGCTAAAGCTAACCCCGAGATCCGTCATGATATCGGCCGCTGGCGCCTGCTGGGTATCGAAGCCGGTTTAGTCACACAGGGGCTGGCACAGTGCGAAGCCGGCGAAATTGCCGAACTGGCCTATGCTGCTTTTCTGACCGAGCGCACCCGCATTACAGTTCAGCCTGAAGTTAAACAGTTACTCAGGGCACTGGCAAAACAATACCGCTTAATCGCCATTACCAATGGTAATGCCTGTATTAACAAGATGGGTATCGGTGAATTATTCCAGTTCAGCCTGCAGGCCGGGCCGGATGGCAAAATGAAACCCTGTACCGATATGTTTATCACAGCGGCACAACGGCTTAAGGTAACACCTGAGCAAATCCTGCATATCGGCGACAGCCACCGCGCCGATGTGATGGGTGCGCTAAACACCGGTTGCATGGCCGCCTGGCTGGATCACCACAACCAGCCGGTCAGCGTATTACCGCATATCCGGCTGACTGAGTTGCAACAACTTGTGGCGTTGATAAAGGCTTAGCCTTTATCAGCTTGGCACACCATTGAACTTGCAAGTTCAGCGTGTTCTTTAACATATTTTTGCTGAATAATTTGCTCGAGCTCTGCTTCAGCCTGTCCCATATATTTGCCAAGTGTAAACCTCAAAAGAACTATGTTTTTGTCAGCTTTAAGTTGGCATCGGTATACCGTCATTTCGCTGTATAATAGCCTTCTCATTTTATCTTCGAGTTCTGCATGTTCTAAGATCTTGACTAGCCTGATAGTCTGATAGGCCTTACCTAAATCAATAGCAACTAAGGTATTCAGCCATCCAACAACCACCAAAAGTATTACCAATAAAATACTTCCTATAGGGATCAATATTTTTTTCATACTTGTTTTCCTTCATTCCCTAAAAGTTTCATTTATTACTCCAATTTAATTTTATTCTAGTCACGTCTTTTAAATCAGGACGCGAAACTAGATTCGCCCTTTGATAGGTTCACTGCAATACGGAAACAGATAGTTTGCTTATTAATTAAACGTTTACAGCGAAAAATAAGAAATTTATCACTATTCCATCGAATAAATTCACGGCTTAAGGTAACACCTGAGCAGATACTGCATATCGGCGACAGCCACCGCGCTGACGTTATGGGTGCGCTAAACGCCGGCTGCCAGGCCGCCTGGTTGGATCACCACAACCAGCCGGTCAACGTATTACCGCATATCCGACTAACAAATGTACAGCAACTGCAATATCTGCTGCAGCCTGTATGCAGATAATAACTGGTTATTTATCCACTTAATCCCTGTCACTTAACTTGGCGCCTCGCTTTTGCCTGCTATAATGGCCGGCATTATGCTTAGCGAGACTTTCTGATGGATGTATCTTACCTGCTGGACGGGCTGAACGATAAACAACGCGATGCAGTAGCGGCATCACCACAGCATATGCTGGTGCTTTGACCCTCACCGTCAAAATCTCTTATGGAC
>CAZEGA010000076.1:342-5494 GCA_964511675.1 uncultured Rheinheimera sp. | reverse complement strand
TTACCGTCGATGATTACTCGCCGGCCAAACCAACCTGGCGATGGACCGGAGAAAACGGTGCCACCGGCGGCGTCTATAGGTACCGCGTTGACAACCCCGACCTGAGCCTTGTAAATCCGATCGCGCCAGCAGATTTAAAATATACACACAACCAAGACTTATTGGAGGGCGAGCACACTTTTTTCATTCAGGAACGCGACGCCGCCGGCAATTGGAGCGACACCGGCAGTGGTAAAACCCGCGTGCTGGTGCACCGTTTAGCCTGGTTAATGCAGGTAGAACGCGTCGCGCCATTCAGCTTACTGGCGGTAACCTTTACCAATAAGGCGTCGCAGGAAATGCGCAGCCGTATTGAAAGTACCATTGGTGTCAGTTTAAACAACCTGTGGATGGGGACGTTTCATGGTTTGTCACACCGTATGCTGCGGGCGCATTATCAGCAAGCCGGTTTGCCACAGGGCTTTCAGATCATTGACTCGGACGATCAGTACCGGCTGGTTAAGCGGGTATTAAAAGCGCTGAATCTGGATGAAAAACACTGGCCGCCAAAGCAAATTCAGTGGTTTATTAATGCCCGTAAAGATGACGGCCTGCGCCCGGCGATGATCGATGCCGCCGGTGATTTCAGCCTGCAGCAGATGGTAAAAATGTATGCGGCCTATCAGGAGATGTGCGACCGCGCCGGTTTAGTCGATTTCGCCGAAATTCTGCTGCGCAGCTTTGAACTGCTACAGCAAAACAGCGAGGTACGCGGCCATTATCAGCAGCGCTTCCGGCATATTCTGGTCGACGAGTTTCAGGATACCAATGCCATTCAATACCAGTGGCTGCGCCTGTTAGCCGGTAGCCATGCCAAGGTAATGATTGTCGGTGATGATGATCAGTCAATTTACGGTTGGCGCGGTGCCAGGGTAGAAAATATCCAGACCTTCTTAAAAGATTTTCCTGATGTTGCAACTATCCGGCTGGAACAGAACTACCGCTCTACCGCTACTATTTTAAAAGCGGCCAATGCGGTAATCGCCAATAACAATGCCCGCCTTGGCAAAGACTTATGGACCGATGGCGCCGAAGGCGAAGTGATATCGCTGTACACCGCCTTTAACGAACTGGACGAAGCCCGTTTTATTGTTGGCCGTATCCGTGACTGGCATAAACAGGGTGACCGCTTAAGCGAAACCGCCATTTTATACCGTAATAACGCCCAGTCGCGGGTACTGGAAGAAGCGTTAATTCAGGAAGGCCTGCATTACCGTATTTACGGCGGCCTGCGTTTTTATGAACGGCAGGAAATAAAAGATGCGCTGGCTTATTTACGCCTGCTGCACAACCGTCAGGACGATGCCGCACTGGAACGTATTATCAATACGCCGGTACGCGGTATTGGCGATACCACGTTAAATAAGGTGCGCGAACAGGCCAGGGCCCAGCAGCAAACCTTATGGCAAAGCCTGCAGCAAATGCTGGCGTTAAAACAACTGAGCGGCCGAGCTGCTTCCGCCATTGACAGCTTTATGCAGTTAATTGAACAGCTCGACAGCCAGGTGGCGGATTTGCCGCTGCATGAGCAGGCCGAGCATGTGATTAAACAATCCGGCCTGTATGCTATGTATCAGGCGGAAAAAGGCGAGAAAGCCGAAACCCGGATTGAAAACTTAAACGAGTTAATCACAGCCTGCCAGAACTTTGATGAACGCCGCGCCGAGGATATGACGCCTCTGGCCGCGTTTTTATCACAGGCCGCGCTGGAAGCCGGTGAGTATCAGGCAGAAGAACATTCCGACGCCGTGCAGTTGATGACCCTGCACAGCGCCAAGGGGCTGGAGTTCCCGCTGGTGTTTATCTGCGGTCTGGAAGAAGGCATGTTTCCCAGCCAGCAAAGCGGTGACGACCCGACAAGGTTAGAAGAAGAACGCCGTTTATGCTACGTGGGTATGACACGGGCGATGAAAAAGCTGTATTTAACCCACGCCGAAAGCCGCCGTTTATATGGCCAGGAGCAATACCATAAGCCATCGCGTTTTATCCGCGAAGTGCCGGCCGAATACTTAGAAGAGATCCGCCTGACCACCCAGGTTAGCCGCCCCACCCAGTTTAACCGCTTTGGCAGCCAGGCCTCGCATGTCGCGTTTGAAAATACCGGCTTTAAGCTGGGCCAGCGCGTGCTGCATGATAAATTCGGCGAAGGCACAGTGCTAAACTATGAAGGCACCGGCAGCCAGTCACGCATTCAGGTCAATTTCGATGACCTGGGCAGTAAATGGCTGGTTACCACCTATGCCCGGCTGCAGGCGGTGAACTAAATGTCAGCCGCTGTGCTGGAACTACTGTGTCAGTGGCAGCAACAAGCGGCACGGCACCATATCCGCCTGCCGGTAATATGGCAGGGTGCTCAAAGCGCACTGTTAAGCAGTACGACGCAACTGCTAAGTAAACTCAGCTATAACAAACTGTACTGGCTGGGTGCAGCAGCGCCACCGGCGGCGGTGCAGCTAAGCGGTAAACAAAACTACCAGCTGCTGGGCAGCGAATGTGATGTGCTGGTAATTAATGGCTTTAGTGGTTTTCCGGCCGATCTGGTCGCTGCATCAGCAGGCTGCGTTAAAGCCGGCGGTATCTGGCTGCTGCTGTGCCCGCCGTTTGCGCAGTGGCAACAGCAGCCAAATCCGGCGCATAACAGCCTGTTACCTTATCCGTTAGATGCGGCAACCCATCAGGGCCGGTTTATGTCATTCTGGCTGGCCCGGCGGCAACAACAAAATACAGTGATAATCGAATCGGAGCAGATCAGACAACAACTTGACTGGCCAGCACTGCCAGAGCCTTATCAGGCCCAAGCCCCCTGCATCACCAGGGAGCAGCAAAACGCCGTCGGGGCTATTTTGCATGTCGTCAGCGGCCATCGCCGCCGGCCGTTAGTCCTGACAGCCGACCGCGGCCGTGGTAAATCGGCCGCGCTGGGGATAGCGGCAGCACAGTTGGCAGCAAGTGGCAAACAGCTGGTCATCACAGCACCTTCGCCCCAGGCCGCGCAGACGGCATTAACACATTTTCAGCAGCTGAGTGCACCACAGCAACATAACCAGTTGCAGTTTATCCCTTTCGATGCCTTACTGCGCAGCAACACCGCCGCAGATCTGTTACTTATTGATGAAGCCGCCGCCATACCCACTCCGGTACTGCAGCAGTTGCTGCAACGGTTCAGCCGTATAGTATTTGCCACTACCGAACACGGCTACGAAGGCACTGGCCGCGGTTTTCAGCTGCGTTTCCAGCAATATCTGACAGCACAATGCCCGGGCTGGAAAAAACTGCATTTACAGCAGCCGGTGCGCTATCAGCACGCAGATCCACTGGAGCGGCTGATCTGCGCCGGCTTTTTATTACAGCATGCCGAGATTGCGCCGCAGTACAATCCTCTCAGCACAACCCATTGCCATACCTACTGCGCTGATGACTGGCTAAACCACGCGGAAAAATTACAGCAGGTATTCAGCCTGCTCAGCCTGGCGCATTACCAGACCCAGGTAAAAGACCTGGCCGCCTTGCTGGATAACCCGCAATTGCAGGTGATCACACTGGAGCAACATGGGCAGATCCTGGCCTGTGCCTTAATTAGTAGCGAGGGCAAAATTCCAGCACAACTGGCAACCCAGATCTATCATGGTGAGCGCCGTGTGCAGGGGCATTTACTGGCCCAAAGCCTGGCGTTTCACCTGGCGCAGCCGGAACTTGCCAGCCAGAGCCTGTGGCGGGTAATGCGTATTGCAGTGCAGCCCAACATACAACGGCAACAACTGGGTTCCCAATTACTCCGCTATATTACACAGCAGGCTGAAACTGCCGGTATTGCTTACCTTGGCAGCAGTTTTGGCCTGACAGCAGAACTGCTGCAATTCTGGCTGCAATCAGGCTATAAACCTGTGCGTTTAGGCAGCAGCAGCGACAAAGCCAGCGCGGAATACTCAATTCTGCTGCTACGGGCAGTAACTGCAGTAGCAGAAGCAGATGTTGCAGATCAGCTGCAGCAGCAGTTCTCACAGAGTCTGTACCATAGCCTTGGGCAATATCCTTTGCTAAACACCGAACTGGCACTGGCTTTAACTCAACCAGCCCAGTACCCCGCTTTGACCAGCAGCGAATTAGCCCAGCTTCAGCTATTCAGTCAGGGCAAAAGGCCCTATGAGCTGATCAGTCATCTGCTGTTAAACTGGTTTAACCGGCATTACCACAGCTTACCCAATGCCCTGAGCCAGATGTTATGTGCTTTATTATGGCAGCAACGTAGCTGGACTGAACTACAGCAGCAGTTTGGCTTTAGTAATAAAAAAGCATTGCTTAACCATATTGCAACCCAGCTACGGCAAACTGCAGCTTTATAGCTGCTCAAACCAGTATTTTACTTTCTTTTTTCCGAAACTCAGGCTAAGGTGCCGCCAACATTTTGCAGGTATGATTTACATGTTAATTATTTTGCCGCTTATCAGTGCCCTCTCGGCGACGCCCGCCATAGCCAACAGTTATTCCGCTTCGGAAAAGCGTACGCTGCAATCTGCTATAAACAGCGCCTTGCATTCGGCTGAAATACAGCAGTATTATCAGCAGTGCAAAGAGCCGGCAGTTACAGAAAGCGGGATCACTGCGGTAATAACAGATAAACAGCAACCCCGGCTGCAGGCCTTATTGCAAGAGAAGGTTCACACACAAAACATTGAGCAATTGCTGCAAGCAGACGCAAAATTAACTGAAATTGTTAAGCGCTCTATAGTTTCGCCTGACACCTGCGAAGACAGCAAAGCCTATCAGGCACTACTGGATAACTATGAACTGGCGCTGTTCTCTCTGGAGATAGCCATACCGTTGGACAGGCCTATCGGCAACAAAGTGTTTGCTGCAAAATCCCGCTCCAATGCAGAACAGCACGAAGTGCAGCAGCTTATCTCACGCAGCCATGCGATAGCCCTGGCGAATGTGGTCGATAAACAACAACTAAACGCCGTGCAGCAAGCTAATTACCTGCATCCGGATTATCAGGGCCGCTATGTATTCAAAATACAACATGGCTGGCGTGGCAATATGGCACACTATATCGGTATGCATATTTTTGTCAGCGATGCCGATATCGACAAAACACCGAAGCAATGGCTGGTCT
>CAZEGA010000076.1:0-332 GCA_964511675.1 uncultured Rheinheimera sp. | reverse complement strand
GGCCACTTTATTACCGCCATCGACGCCGGCAAAGCCCGGCTGCATCTGAAAACTTTACAAAATGCCGAGTGGCGCTATGACGTGCATGGTAACCTGCAGCGTAATTGATAGCATTTGCCTAAGCAGAGCCCGCTTTAGATAAGCGGGTTTTTTATTACGCTAAATTAAACTCTCAGGCTGGCGATGAACAACATTATTCCGGGCTCCTGCCCGATATTATTTAGCCAGCATGGCGACAACTTCGTCAGGAGCGAAGTTGGACCGCGTTAGCGGGTCCCGCATGGCCTTCGCCCCGCTCGGGCAGGCTACCACCAAACCACAGCCAATAAAAA
>CAZEGA010000075.1:0-11774 GCA_964511675.1 uncultured Rheinheimera sp. | reverse complement strand
AAAGCTAACCCACGTCCTCGGAGGTCAGCACCTTGTGGGGAGTCATTATGTCTAGTTGTTTTCGCGACTGATGACAAAGTGCACACATTTGTGCTAAACTTCAATTCATGAAAATCTATAATTGGAACCCTGAGAAAAATCAGGAGCTAATAGTCGGGCGAGGCGTTTCCTTTGAAGAAGCGATCTTTCATATTGAGCATGGCGACCTACTAGACGATATTGCTCATCCAAACGCCTCCGATTATCCCAATCAACGGATTTTTGTCATTTGCATTAAAGAATACGTTCACCTCATCCCATATGTAGAAACTAAAGATGAAGTGTTCTTGAAAACCATCATTCCCAGCAGGAAATTTACCAAACTGTACCTTGGAGGCGGATCATGAGCAAAGGCAAATTATCGAAAGAAGAGAAAGCTCTGCTTGATGCCGTAGAGGCTGGCGAGTTTGAATCAGTATTGACTGAGACACGAAAAATGGAACTGGAAGCAATCGCCAGTAACACGTTTAAAAAAGACAAAAGGATCAATATTCGGATCTCAAACAGGGATTTAACTGCTATTCAGTCAAGAGCATCGGAAGAGGGCATTCCGTACCAAACTTTTGTGTCGAGTATCATTCACAAATACATTTCCGGCTCACTGCAAGATCTCACAGCTAACAAGCAAATGCAGCCGACGCAAAATACGCGCGGCTGATTTGGGCGTTAAGGTAAAGGAGTGGCTGAATTTTTTGCTTACATCGTAACTCTAGGACCCGTTGGTTTTTTAGCCTATTGGCTTCTATTGATGAAATGGTCATGGCAAAACTGGAGAAATAGACGCACAGCTTATACCCAAATCGCTATATTTTTAGTTATTAGTGCAGTCTTATTACTACCCAGTTTTTCCGATGAAACCAGATTTCTACAAGACCGAGAAGAGCTTCGAGTAGTCGCAACTATGATTGGAGCAATAATTGGTTTTTTGACTCACTTAGCGTTTACTAAGAAAAAGGCAAGTGTTTGACATTTTGGAGTCTATAACCTTAACAAGTGAAGTCAGCAACGCCCACTGCGTGGGCTGGAGAAGTACCAGTGAAAATACCAGCATTCATGTTATCAACGCTATTTGTGGCTATTGCAGCTTCTGCCCATTCGGAGTCCAGTGCTGATATACAGCGGGCATTAGTGATATCGGATGCAGAGAATTTTGCTGAGTTATTTGAAAAATCTGGAGGGAAGCCAGCTCCAGAGCAGCTGCAGACAAAATACCTCGATTCAGGCTCTGACGGCATAAGAATATTTACGCCTGTGGGGTTGACGCCTAATCGGGTACTGTACTGATTCAACAGGGTAAACGGTGATCTTCCTGCAAAGGACTTTCACCTCATAAGTTCATGCCCATGCGCTGGGTGTTATAACTGTCAGAGGAACTATGAAACGACTTTATTTAATACTTGCTCTATGTTGTTCATTTTGTGTACCAGCTGAGCCAGTTACATATGAATTACTTGAGGTAAATGGAGCCAGAGAGTACTTTTCCAAACATCATGGGCTGATGACAGAGGTAATGATCTCTAAAACCCCTGAATTATCTCAACACAGGGCGGTTGTTGAAGCATGGGAGAATAAACATTTTGCCTGGCGTAAAATAAGAGAACATTTAGCCCCAATTTACTCTGAGCGTTTTACTGAAAATGAAACTGCTGAGCTTATAAACTTCTTTAAAACAGGGCGATCTGAGGAGTTCTTAAAAACCCCAACCGGCAGAAAGTACCAGGCACTTTTGCCTGAAATTAACGCGGACTTTACCAAATTCGGTTATGAATACATGAAAAAAGTTTCACCCCTTTTAGATGATATGCTCAAACATGAAAAACAGTTATAACAAGATGCTTAGCGTTGCATTATGCGTCTTGACTATTTGACTATACTGGTCGATAGACTTGGCGGTGTGTTTTTACTTTCTGGTCCGTAGTGCCAAGCCGGCTCATGCCTAACAAGCAGAGGAAAGTCCGATGCAAATCATTAATGCCGTTTTTGCCCTGTCTGCGCTTCTAACAACGGCGTTGGTATATGCAGAAGATCATTTAGCGTAAGGAGCATCCAGATGGCTGAGAATAAGACCCAAGCCACTGACGCAAGCGTGGATGCCTACCTGGCCTCCCGTGCTAATGCTCATCAGCTGGCAGATTGCCGGGTATTAATGGCGTTGTTCACCAAACTTACCGCACAATCGCCAAAGATGTGGGGCCCGAGTATTGTCGGCTACGGCTCGTACCGCTACACCTACGAGAGCGGCCGGAGCGGCGAGGCGCCGCTGGCGGGATTCGCCATTCGTGGTCGTGAACTTGTGGTGTATCTGGATTGTGAGCAGAGTACCAGCAGGGCATTGCTGCCCGGGCTCGGCAAACACAAGCTGAGTAAATCCTGCCTTTATTTTAAACAACTGGCAGACCTTGATGTTTCCATTCTTGAGCAGCTTGTCGCTGACTCAATAGCATATGTAAAGCAGCAATACGGCTAGAAGCCGGCGCCGGGCAATTTATTCAAGCCGACTTCGCTTCGCAGCGCAGTTTAATTTAGGCGTAATGCCTTAGGAGGGTATTGTGACAAACACGAGTCCTGTTGATAACGAAACAGCTATGCCCAACGCCGATATTGCCACTGAATTCCTTGCCATGGCCGCCTCAGGCCGTGTTCGCGAGGCATATAAGCGCCACGTTGCGGGATCTTTCACGCACCACAACGCTTACTTCCCCGGCGATCGCGGGTCACTGCTCGTTGCCATGGAGCAAAGTGCCGCAGCTGAGCCAAATAAAACCTTCACCGTAAAGCAGGTTATTGCTGCCGGTGATCGCGTAGTTGTCTTTTCACACCTGCAGCGCATTCAGGCTAACCAGGAGTATGCGGTGGTGCATATTCTCAGGTTCGAAGGCGCTAAAATCGTTGAAATGTGGGATATCGGACAGCAGATCCCAGAGGATTCGCCGAATGCTTTGGGCATGTTTTAAGGGATAAGGGCTAACACTTAATTTATGCGTTAGCGGCTGCCCTGACGGTCAGACTCAGTACAGCAATGGCTGGCGCAATACTAATTGCATTGCCAGTTCGTCCTGTACTTTTTGTTCCCGCCGTTGCAGCAGCAATGTCTGTTGCTGGGCACGTTTATCCAGCAGTTGCTCCAGCGCCAGGTTATAGGCCGCCTGTTTGCTGCAGGCTTGCTGCTGTATGCTGGCTTCCTGTTGCGCCTGCTGGCAGCGCAGCTGTTGCTGCCCGGCCATATCATGCAGCATATGTTTTAAACCAGACAGATTCTGCAGGCTTAAACTGCAGGCCATCTGCCGGCTGGTCTCCATACTGTTGATATGCTGTGCCAGGATCTCGCTGCGCTGTTGTTCGTGCTCAGCCTGTTGTTGCAACTGACTGAAGCGGCTGCGCATCAAGTCAAAGTTATCCTGTTGTGTCTGCAGATATTTCTTCAGCATCTTAATTCACCAGAGTTTCCAGTTGCTGTTCGGTTTGGGCAAAATCGACCTGCTCATTCAGCCCCTGACATAAAAACTGCTCAATTTTCGGGTAGAGCGCCACGGCTCTGTCCAGCTCAGCGTCTTTACCTGACTGGTAAGCCCCCAGCGGGATCAATTCCTGCACCTGCTGATAACGGCTGTACAACCGTTTCAAGCCGTAGCAGCTTTTCAGCTGTTGCTCTGACACTATATTTGGCATGACCCGGCTGATAGACGCGCCGATATCAATGGCCGGATAATGACCGCGCTCGGCCAGCTCACGGCTCAGTACGATATGGCCATCCAGAATGGCACGGGCGGCATCGGCTATCGGGTCCTGCTGGTCGTCGCCTTCGGCCAGTACGGTATAAATGGCCGTCATACTGCCACTGCTGGCAGTGCTGTTACCGGCACGCTCTACCAGCTGCGTCAGCTTGCTGAATACCGACGGCGGGTAACCGCGGGTTGCCGGCGGCTCACCGACAGACAGCGCAATTTCACGCTGGGCCTGGGCATAACGGGTTAACGAATCGACCAGCAGCAATACATGCAACCCCTGATCGCGAAACCAGGCCGCCAGCCGGTGTGCCAGTTCGGCCGTGCGCATCCGCAGCAGCGGCGACTGGTCTGCCGGAGCGGCCACCACCACAGCCTTCTTCATGCCATCCGGCCCCAGGCTGTGTTCGATAAAATCTTTTACTTCCCAGCCACGTTCGCCGACCAGGCCGACGATAACGACATCAGCACTGGTAAAACGCGTCATCATGCCAAGCAGCTTGCTTTTACCGACGCCGGAGCCGGCAAACAGGCCCAGCCGCTGGCCCTGGCCCACGGTAAATAAGCCATTAATGGCTTTGATACCCACATCCAGCGGTGTGCTGACCCCTTTTTTCTGCATCGGGTTAAC
Source organism: uncultured Rheinheimera sp. (assembly GCA_964511675.1). GTDB lineage: Bacteria > Pseudomonadota > Gammaproteobacteria > Enterobacterales > Alteromonadaceae > Alishewanella. The sequence continues at coordinate 7,379 of CAZEGA010000075.1, read as the reverse complement.
CGCAGCCAACTGGCTGTTAATCTGTTCGCCTTTATACAGTGCGGCTTTGCCGTCTAACGGTTGCAGCAGGCCGTCTACCACGCGGCCCAGCAGGCCCATACTGACGGTCAGCGCGGCAGCACTGGCCGCAGGGCGTACCCTGGCACCAGTACTGAGCTCACTGGCATCGGTCAGCGGCATCAGAAATGCCTGTTGCCGGTCAAAACCCACCACTTCGGCTTCGGCCCAGTCGCCATGCCGGGTCTGCACCTGATAGCGCTGGCCCAGCGTGTACTGCCCACCGGCCACCGTCAGCAACATGCCGTTTACCCGCACCAGAGTGCCAAAGCTCTGCACCAGCGGCCCTGGCTGCAGCTGGGCCGCAAGTTGCTGCAGGCGGTTAGGCAGGCTCATCTGCCGGGCTCTGTAACTGCTGCTGCAGCTGGGGCAACATGGCGTTCAGCCGTTGGCGGAAGTCCAGCAGGTGCAGTTGGGCCGCACCGATAAACTCGGCGCTGCCTGGCTGCAGGCTGTTGTCGGCTTTAAGGGCGATGTCACCCAGCATATCTATCTCCATCTGATGCCACAGCGCCAGATCGGCAGGGGCAAGATGGATAGCACTGATCTGCCCGTTTAACTGCAGTAATGACAAAGTGGTATGAATAGCACGCTTAAGATGGGACGCAGACAGGCTCAGCTCAGCCTCCAGCGTACTGCGGGCCAATGCGCTGACCAGCTCGAATATGGCCTGCGCTAACTGCTGTTGCTGGGTCTGCTGCTGGCTATGCAACTGCTGCTGCAATTGCTGTAACTGCCCGGCAAACTGGCCACGTAACTGCTGCAGTGCCTGTTGTTGCTGCTGCTCTGCCTGTTGCCTGGCCTGTTGTTCAGCCTGCTGCTCTGCCTGTTGCCGGCCCAGTTCGCTGCCCTGCTGCAAGCCTTCCTGCAGGCCGCGTTCATAGGCCTGCTGCAGCTGTTGCTGTACCCCGGGCTGGCTCAGATCGCGCTGAACGCCGGGAAAACGATACGGATCAGCCATAGTTACCCTACCGTGGCCTCTTCGTATAAGCGGTAATCCACTTCAGCGTTTGCCATCATCTGGCGGATCATGCGCATAATTTCTGCCCGGGCCGCCTCCACCTTGCTGACGGTCTGCGCCCTGGTGTTGTCTATCTGCTGGCGGTATACCTGCGCCAGCCGTTTGGGCAGCGCCGACATAATGCTGTCCAGCATGGCAGGGTCGCAGCCTTTTAGCGCTACTACCCACAACTCATCCGGAATTTCATTTAACAGGTACGCCAGCACGTCTTCTGTCTGGCGGGCCAGTGACGCAAAGTCGTACATTTTGTCCTGTACCGCTTCGGCCATATGTTCATCATGCTGTTTCAGCAGGTTCATGATTTCCGCTTTGTTACCGTTGTAGCGGTTCATAATTTCGGCCACTTTTTCCACACCGTTAACCCGGGCACCTACCTGCTCGCCAACAAATTCGATACAGGCCTCCAGCGTATGGCGCAGGTCATCCATTACGTGTTCGCTGACTTCGCGTAACGTGGCAATGCGGTACAAAATGTCGTCATGTTTATGCTTCGGAAATAAGGCGATGACCGCAGAAGCCTGCTCTGACGGCAAAAACGCCAGCAGCAGTGCCTGCATCTGCACATGCTCCTGCTCAAGGAAGCGGGCCAGCAGCTCTGGCGGCACCCATTCCAGCCGGCGGATATCATCGGCCAGCGCGCCACCGTAGATATCATCAAGCATGCCACGTGCCAGTTTACGCCCAACAGCCTTGTCCAGCGCCCGTTCCAGATACAGCCTCGAAGCCCCACTGACACCACTTTCGTTACGGTAACAGTCAAAAAAGTCATTTAAAATCAGTGCCACATCATCCTGCGTCACATTGGTGATCTTGGCCATCCGTTCCGACAGGGCTTTTACTTCCGGCCGGCTCAGCTTCTTGATAATACCGGCCGCATTTTCTTCACCCATGCTCAGCAGCAAAATGGCTGCCCGATCCAGATCGGTGATAGCACGGCTGTGTTCAGCTCTTAGTTGATTCAATGCTGACTCCTCGCTCTACCCAATACTTGATAACCGCCGTCACCCGCTCCGACTCTTTGCTGGCCAGCATTTGCATATGTGTAATCTGCTCCGCAAATTCAGAACCAAGCTGCGGTAGCGGTATACCATTAAAACCACCGGTCGCAGTGCCGGCATCGGCCGGCTTACTGTCTGCAGCCGGCGACTCAGTTAATTTGGCACTTAATACTGCCACTGCCGGCTCTTCAGCCGTGTTGTAATCACTTAAGCCGGTGTCTGTATCGCGCGGCTTTTTGCCATGCACCAGATGATTAACCAGTGGCCGCACACCAAACAGGATCAACGCCAGGGCAATCAGGCTGCCAAACACATAACGGGCATATTCTTTCACTTCCGGCAGTTGCCACCACGGCAAACCGGCCTGTGGCGCAGTGGCCGGCTCCGGTGCAACAAAGCCAAAGCTGGTAATATTGAACTGGTCCCCCCGGTCAGCCTGAAAGCCGGTGGCGGTTTTTACCATTTCACCCAGCTGCTGCAACTGCGGTTGGCTCCAGCCGGTATCGCCGGCCGCCGCGGCATTCACCAGCACAGATACACTCATAGAACGCAGCCGGCCGACTTCATAACGGGTATGCGTTACGGCACGGCCGCTATCAAACTGGCGGCTGCTTTCATTACGTTCTGAGGTACGCTGGTTATTATCTGCGCCCTGCTGGTCGGCCGGTAGCGGTGGCTGGTTTGCCAGCGAGCCGGGGATACCCATGGCCAGCTGGTCAAGCATGGTATCGGTTTTCAAGGCTTCGGAGCGGACCACAGAATTCGGATCTATGGCTTCACGGGTTTCTTCCACCACGCTGAAATCGACATCCGATGACACCTGAATGCGGAAATTGCCGTCCCCGAGTATCGGCAGCAGCATAATGGCAGCCCGTTGTTCGATATTGCGTTCCAGTTTCTGCACAAAGGCCAGTTTTTTGTCGGTTTCCTTGCCAATAGGAGTATCGTCATACAGCTCACCGGTCAGCAGTTTACCGCGCTGATCCACCACTGATACCTTACGCGGGTCCAGCCCCGGCACGCTGCCGCTGATCAGGCTGACAATGGCTTCAACCTGGGCTGATTTCAGCTCGTAGCCCGGCGCCAGATCCACCATCACCGACGCGGCCGATTTTTCTTCCTGCCGGCCAACAAACAAATTACGTTTCGGCATCGCCAGATGCACCCGGCTGTTACGCACACCGTCCATGGTAATAATAGTGCGGGCCAGTTCGCCCTCCAGCGCATGCTGGTAGTGCATAGACTCCATAAACTGGCTGGTACCCATGGTCACTTTCTCACCGATGGTAGACAAGCCTTCCGGCATGGCGGCTTTAATACCTCGGGCTGCCAGCGTAATACGGGCATCGGCCAGCCGGTCCTGCGGCACCATAATATTACCGGTGTCGGTATCAATCCGGAACGCGACTTTTTCTTTATCAAGAATATCCAGAATACTGGCTTTGTCGTAATGCTCCTGATTACCATACAAGGGCACATAGTTTTTGGCCGAGGTCCACAGGATCAACACTATAGTGGCTGCCACCAGGGTTGCCAGTAAGGCAATCGACGCCATACTGCGATCACCACCCGGCAGCCAGTTAAAGCGGCTGGACAGGTTAATGACTTTCTCCCGGAAGTTACCGTCGATCTGTACCGGTGAACCCTTTTTCATTACTTCAGCTTTCATGACAACCCCTTACAGCGACATCCGCATCACGTCATCAATACCACTGAGTACTTTATTGCGTATTTGCATCAGCATGGAAAAACTCAGGCCGGCTTTCTGGCTGGCCACCATGGCACCAACCACATCGTCACTCTGGCCGGTATCCACGGCGGTCATCATGTCAGCGGCTATATTCTGCTGCTGGTTAATGGAACGGATCACCTGGGTAAAGTCAGAGCCAATGCCAGACTCGTTACTGGCCGGTGCAATCCGCTCACTGCTGGCAATCTGCCGCAATTGTGTCATTACATCGAGCATCTGGCTCTGGCGATCTATCGGCGACATCATAATAAAAGTCCTTAAGAAGCTAATGCATCAATATCGACACCCTGCTCACGCATGGCGGCTAATTTGTAACGCAGCGCGCGGGTGCTGACACCCAGAGCCTGCGCCGTACGGGTACGATGGCCGTTAAACTTGTTCAGCACCGCCAGAATGTAATCAAACTCGGCAGTTTTCTTACTCTGCTTCAGCAGGTCGGCACAGATGGCTGCTTCCTGGTGAACCTGTGGCAGATTCAGATCCGCTACCTGCAGCTCGATACCCCGTGCCATCACCAGCGCACGCTGCATCACGTTTTCCAGTTCACGCACATTGCCGGGCCAGTTATATCGCAGCATTACATCAGCCGCAGCACAGCTTAGCCGGTAATGGCCATTGCCATACTTTTGCAGGAAAAACTCTGCCAGCGGCAGAATATCGTCGCGCCGCTCGCGCAGCGCCGGCCAGCACAGCGGCAGCACATCCAGCCGGTAGAATAAGTCTTCGCGGAACAAGCCCTGCTCCACTTGGCTGCGCAGGTTTTTGTTACTGGCGGCAATAACCCGGATATCCAGTTTAATCCGGCTGTTACTGCCCAGCCGCTCAACTTCGCGCTCCTGCAGCACCCGTAGTAATTTAGCCTGCAACGGCAACGGTAATTCAGAAATTTCATCCAGCAGGATAGTGCCGCCGTTGGCCAGCTCAAATTTACCCAGCTGCTGGTTTACCGCACCGGTAAACGCGCCCTTGTTGTGGCCAAACAGCATGGCTTCGAGCATATGTTCCGGAATAGCCGCACAGTTCACTGCCACAAAAGGTTTATCTGCCCGTTCCGAGGCCTGATGAATAAACTGTGCCAGCCGCTCTTTACCGGTACCGGATTCGCCCAGGATCAGCACGCTGGCCTGGGTTTGCGCGGCCCGGTTGGCCAGTTGCAGAATTTGCCGGCTGGCATGGGACACGGCCACCAGATCCTTTAAACCATTACGCATAGCCGAGGCATTACGCACCGAGGTTTTCAGCTGTGAGGCAAAAAACGGCTTCACCAGATAATCAATGGCGCCGCTTTGTAACGTATCTGACGCCAGTACGCTTTGATCACTGTTTACCAGGCTGATGATCTGCGCCGCCGGCAATTTGCGGTACACCAGTGCAACCAGATCAGGCAGCGTCATTTGTGCCATACCGCTGCCAATAAAGACCAGTGCCGGCTGGTAATCCTGGCATAGCCCGATGACGCTGGCCACATCACAGGTATACAACAACTGATAACCTTCATGGTCCAGACAACGCTTAGCTTCTGCCTCTGGCTGTTGCTGGTCTATCCATAGTGCATAAGCATTGTTCATGGTTTGCTTGCTCCTGCTTTATCAGTCTGCCGGATTAACCGTACAGATACACGGCGGTTCGATTGCTCAGCCTTGCCCTGGCTCAGTATCAGCGGATAGCGGTTACCATGGGCGCGGACTTCCAGCATGCCGGCTTTGACACCGGCATCCATCAGTTGTGCCGCCACTTCATCAGCCCGTTGCTGCGACAACACACGGTTTGCCAGGACGGTGCCGACATCATCGGTATGGCCATCAATCAGAATTTTTGTTACTGCGGGGTCAAGTTCGGTATAACGGGCAATTTTTTGCAGCTGGCGCAGCTGCTCAGCGTCCAGCAGACGCTTGCCGGTAGCAAAATACAAATCGGTTTCACGCGCCTGCTGCCAGGACAACGGCGACATCTGTGCCACACAAGCACGGAATTGGGCTATGGCCTGGGCGCCACGGGTACTGGGCAGTAGCAGCGAGCGGCTGTCAGCCGCATCACCCAGGCTGAATTGCAGCCAGGCACCAGCCTGTACCTGCTGTAACAACGGTAATGCCGCACGGACAAAACTGATCTGGCTGTCATGGTACAGCTCGGCCTGGTAGCTGTCAGACAGCACCTCTGGCTGGAATGGCTGCCACTGTGCACTGCGGGCAACCACACTGGCCTGCTCCAGTGCGTCATGCGGTTGTGCCACTGCCAGTTGCAACTGCAATGAGTGGCCGGGTTGCAGCACAAAACGTACCTGCCCCAGTCCGCTGACATCCTGTTGCAACTGGCAGTGAAACGCGTTGCCGCTCAACTGCCACAAAGCCTGCTCTGCCGGTTGCTGTACCATAGCTGCCGCACCGCCATTAGCAGACACCACAGACCAGACGCTCAGAAATAACAAAGTCACATCGACAGCCCTTTATTGCTCACTACCATTACCGGCATCGGTAACCCAAGCCGGGATCTTATTGGGGAAAATACAATAAACTGCATAGAAAGCGTCTGGTTTTGCAGCAGGCAGCCACAAGCCAGAACCACATCCGAAGGATGGTGCTAAGCTAATGCGACCCCGCTATCTTAACGCTGTTAACCAACGTGTTAGACCGGAAGCTTTGCGTCCTGCCCTTTCGGTGCAGTTTGCCTTTTAATTGTCTTAACCTGTTCACAAATCACGGAAAATATTTATGAACTGAAACTGAATCAAAGAAAAGATAGCCAATTACACTGCACAAGGCAAGCCTATTTTGCTATCAGATCCCATTAGATCTTTAGGATCATACAGTTATGCTATATATTTTTCATACAACTCTGATGTTATTGCCGTATCTGTACTAACCAGCTTCTGCTGGTAAACCGACTAAACATCTACTGTAGCTGCAACTTTAGTCAGCGTCAGTGTAGCACTTGGTATAGCACAGGCTTATTACTGTTTAATGACAACACCGGGCTAACCCAGCGCTCCCAGCACATTTACCCTGATGTTTTCCGGGATCTCGTTATAGGACAGCACCGCCAGTGAATTCTGTGTAAAGCTGCGGGCATAACGTGCCAGTAATGGCCGCAACTGCGGCACAACCACCAGGGCCGGCGTATATCCCTGCTGCTGCATCTGGCTGCAGATCAGCGGCATATTACGCTGAAACTGGCTGAGCAGATTCGGCGCCACCGGAAAGCTGTCCAGTGCAACCTTACCGGCCTGCATCGCCTGATTCAGCGCGCTTTGCAATGTTTGCTCCAGCTTATCATCCAGTGTAAACGCGGCCAGCTCTTCCTTATCACCGCTGATTTGCCGTACCAGCGCCCGCTGCAGCGCACAGCGCACATCAGACACCAGCAACACCGGATCTTTGGTCACTTCACTGCTGTCCAGCAAGGTCGTGGCTATCGTCATGATGTCACCCAGGCTGACCTGTTCCCGCAGCAGCAGGCGGTATACTTTCAGCTGAATATTGGCACTGAGCGCTTTATCCAGTGCTTCTGCCAGCACCGGAGCCACACCGGTCAGCCGTTTGTTCAGCTGTTTTAC
>CAZEGA010000074.1:3028-11808 GCA_964511675.1 uncultured Rheinheimera sp. | reverse complement strand
CTACCCACTGACTGGTAACTCAATCGATCAGAATTAAATTGAAAAGGTACTAGTAACGTATCCATTGCCAATGGAAGAATGAAAGCGTTAGATCCGAGCTTTGATGTGCGCAATACGGAGTTTAAAACCTTTATGAAACTTATAAGCAATATGGAAAAAAAGGGATACGTAAAACTGGAATGCCTTCCTGCGGGTGAAAACCGAATCACAGAAATTTGTGTGTAGCACAGATAGCTTTTGTTGATTTTTCTGTTCTTATGTTTAAGAAATAGCCTAAATGCCTTGTTTATTACGTCGTTATTTAGGCGATTGTTGTAGTAGTCAACTAATGTGGGCCACATCGTTATAGTCTGAACACTGGTAACCAGCAGAATCAAGAAATGGATAATGCACGTTTTTGTAACGTTCTGGCAATGCGCGAACGTCTCGAAATTTTCAAGAACCGAGGTTCATTTATCCTCAGAAATGTCAGCTTTCAGTGAAAAGCGTCGTTTTAGCTCTAGCCCGAGCCTTCGTCTATAATATGCACTAAACTGTACTAAGATCGTTGAAATAACTGGTTAAATTCGTTACGACCACTAGCAAGTTGCGAATGTCAAGGCGGGGAGATTACAAGCCATTAATCCGCAGATCTCCTTTGGCATTTTTGACTTATCGACAGATTGAAGAGTAGTTGCTTGATGAAACGTAAACTAATAAAACGAAATAAATCTCGTGTCTCTCAGAGACTTCTGCTTCGTAAAAGAAACATCAGTGGGGTACAACAGGTCGGCTTAAATTTGGTATCGTTTGAGGCCATAAGTCGAATCAAGCGAAGAGGTCAGCGTTGTCATGAGCTGCGCGTGAGTCGTCAACAACGTATGAATTCCAGACAGCTTAAAAAGCTACGAAAAAAACTGGTTGCTTCCGGTTCGATCGGAAGCAAATATGGTGGTATGTGCAAAGTTGCACTGAAACCAGCATCGGCTCTTCCATACAAGCATTAGCTTTTTTACGTGGAAGATGGTGACAATTTATCCTGAGGATTGATTGGTAAGGTTATGTTTTTATTGGAAAATTACCTAGTTTCCGTGTTAACCAACTTAATTGCAAATTTGGTTTTAGAAGATTGGCTTTATCGAAGGAATTAACCAACTTAGTTACAAAAATATTCTTCTAAGTTATTGAAATACAGAATCAGAATTAACCAACTTAATTACATGCTCCCAGTAGCGTAACACCTAAAAACCCCGGCCTGTGTGCCGGGGTTTTTTATCGCGAAAAATTGCCAATTGCAGTATATATTCTTTAGCACTATGCTTTTTCATGTTTCAAATAACAACACATTGATCAATATGGCCGCAGATATCAGGTCCTTTATTACAAGGCTAACCATCAGAATGCCGGATGATAAAGCCAGCAGGCTTAAAGCACTGGCAAAAAGTCGCAATATCAGTGTAAACAAACTTATTGAAGAGTTGTCTACGGTTGCGCTGACAGAGCATGATGCACAAGTCAGATTTGAAGTCCGTGCTGCAAGAGCAAGTGCAGCGCAAGGGCTGGCATTGCTTAACGAGCTGGAACAGCTGGAAACTATATGGTGCTCTAGTGGTGTATCAAAGCGCAAATGAGATGCTGACGGACTTAAAAGCACTGGAGCAGATGCTGTGAGCAAACCCATTATCAAAACCGATGCCAGCTACAAAAGCTGGCTAAAAGCGGTTAAACAATCCTTTTTGCAAGCGCAGCTTAAAGCCGCTACCAGGGTAAACAGCACCTTGCTGGAGTTTTACTGGCAGCTTGGCAGCGACATTGTTGAAAAACAAAAATTCAGCCAGTGGGGCGAAGGTTTTTTGGCTCAGCTCAGTCAGGACTTAATAGCGGCTTTTCCTGATGTTAAAGGTTTCTCCATTCGTAACTTGCAGCAAATATGCCAGTGGTATCGTTTCTGGTCACCAGAGAATGCAATTACGCTACAGGCTGTAGCGCAATTGTTCCAAATTCCCTGGGGGCATAATCTGGTCATTATCAGCAAGTGCTGTACACCACAAGAAGCCCTGTATTATGTGCAGAATACCAGCAAATACGGCTGGAGCCGCAATGTGCTGATCCATCAGATAGAAAGCAACCTTTACCAGCGGGAAGGCAAAGCCATCAGTAATTTTGCCAATACCTTACCTTCACCGCAGTCTGATCTGGCGCAACAAACCTTGAAAGACCCTTATATATTCGACTTTTTAAGCCTCACCCAGAATTATAACGAACGAGAGCTGGAACAGGGGCTGGTTCAGCATATCACCCAGTTCTTGCTGGAACTGGGTGCAGGTTTTGCCTACTTGGGCAAGCAAGTGCCGCTCTCTGTGGGAGAACGGGATTTTTATCTGGATTTACTCTTCTACCACGCCCGCCTGCATTGCTATGTGGTGATTGAACTGAAAACCACCGACTTTGAGCCGGAATATGCAGGCAAACTGAATTTTTACCTGAAAGCTGTGGATGAGCAGCTCAGGCTGCCCGGCGACAATTCCAGCATCGGCTTGCTGCTGTGTAAAAGCAAAGACAAACTGGTCGCGGAATATGCCCTCAGTGATATTCACAAACCCATTGGTATTTCTGAATACCAGCTTACCCAGGCATTGCCGGATAACCTGAAATCCAGCCTGCCAAGTATTGAGGAAATAGAAAAAGAACTGGCGGGTGAGTTGGGTATCGGTTGATTTACCCGCTAGCGTGCTGCAATTTATGGATCAACAGCCGCAGTACACATTCGGCAGGTATGGCAGCATACAGCCAGCTAATGCCCAGCACGTGTAACCCCATATAAAATGCGCTGCTGTTACCTGTTTGGGAAAATGAATGCAACAGGCTGATCAACCCGATCAAACTGCCAATAATAGCTGCGCTGTAGCAGCTGCGGTATTGTAAGCGGTAAATAGTTAATAGCTGGTTGCTGGCTTCTGAATCATACAACCGTGAACTTGCCAGGTAACGTAAGCCGGTGAAAGCGTTATGTAAGCCTTGATAACCGTGGCAGATCAGGGTTGATAGTGTTACAAAACTTAAAACGATTAACAGTGATACGATATCAATATACAGGGTGATATCAGTAGCAGATGCCAGTTGCATCAGGCCATATAATGCTGCCAGCAGCAGGGTAAATACCGCGCTGCGCAAGATAATGCCCTTCAGGTGCCAACTGGCCACCGGAATATTGCCTGGTAATTGCAGTGCAGATGGCATCACCTGCAACGCTGCACAGAGTGCCAGCATGGTTTCGGCAGAGCCACCACCATCACTTTCCAGCCGTTGTATGGTTCGCAGGCTAAGGCCGGACTGTTTCGCCAGTAACTCTTGCGACAGGCTGTGTTTTATCCTGATTTGCTTCAGTTTTTCTGCGCAGATATCCATAACTAAGTCGACTGATTTATCGTAACTCAAGTAAACCAGTGCGTCAGACAAACGGCAAGTGCACAAGGGCGTCAAAATGCCGCAAATTAGCCGACATCTTTTTAATATCAGGCAATTAAGTATGGCTCCGAAATCGGGTAGTTGGTTGTAAAGCCAGAATATATTGACTATGGTGGACCACAGCACACTGGGCGCTATAAGCTGATATAACGGGAGAACTCTATGCAACAACAGGTACTGAATTTCTGGTTTGAACAGATAACACCGGCCCAGTGGTGGGCGAAGGATGCTGCATTTGACCAGTTAATTGCTCAGTGTTTTGCTGGTTTATTGCAACAGGCGGTGCAGGGGGCGTTGTATAGCTGGCGTACCACGGCACAAGGCCGGTTGGCGGAAATTATTGTACTGGACCAGTTTTCCCGTAATATCTATCGCGATACGCCACAATCCTTTGCTCAGGATGGCATGGCTTTGGCACTGGCCCAGGAAGCTGTAGCTGCCGGAGCGCTTAATCAGTTGTCTGCTGACGAATGTAGCTTTTTACTGCTGCCTTATATGCATAGCGAATCAAAAGCCATTCATATTGTGGCGGAACAACTCTATAAACAGTATGCGCCGGATAATAACTATCAGTTTGAATTAAAGCATAAAGTGATTATCGACCGCTTTGGCCGTTACCCGCACCGTAATGCTATTTTAAAGCGGTCGTCTACGCCGGAAGAGCTGGCGTTTTTACAACAACCCGGCTCAGGCTTTTAAAGCAGTTGGCAGGAGAATAGGGTGAAATTAACAATACCGGCTTTATTGAGTTTGCTTATCTGCTGCCTGATACCTGTGGCTGCAGCCGACAGCTATACGCTATATCTTGTGCGCCATGCAGAGAAAGCAGAAACAAACCACAGCGACAGAGATCCGCCGTTGTCTGCCTGCGGCCAGGCACGGGCAGCCTGGCTGGCGCAATATTTTGCCGATATTCCGCTGGCAAGGATTTACAGCTCGGCTTATCAGCGCACGGAGCAAACCGTAGCGCCGCTGGCCAGTGCCAGGCACATTACTATCAGCACTTATAATGCCAGGGATTTGCCGGCGCTGGCTGCACAATTGCACACTGCCGGCCAGAATGCGCTGGTAGCCGGGCATAGCAACACTACGCCGCAACTGGCGGCATTGCTTAGTGCTGAGCCGGCAGAGCCGATGACTGAGCAGGAGTATGGCCGTATCTACAAAATTGTACTGCATGAGGGTGCTGCTACACTGCAAGTGTTACAGCAGGCTTTTGATTGTGGCAATTAAACTGCTGTCTGAACATCAGGCCGGTGCTAAGTTTTGTTGCTATATTGCCGTTTTTACCATCCTTTTCTGCAATCACAGGAAGTTTATGAAAAAATATCTCTCTCTGACGGCTACCGCTTTGCTGTGGCAGTGCTGCGGCCCAGCCGGTTAAGCCCTTTGTGCAGTTTTTTCAGCAACTGGCAAAACAATGGGCAATGCTTATCCCGGCAGGCTGGCGCTGGCGCCGGAAGGCAATACTATACTGACTGGCACTGAGCAGGTTAAGTCAGCTGTTGCACTCTGCTTTTCCAGTATGCCCGCCAGTGCCCGAGTGGTGCTTCGGATGCTAATTTCTCATGCTGCACCGGGGGGCTAGTCTCCGGGAAATAAACAAGATGACGCAGGATTAAACACTATGTTTGTAGTACCACCAAGCCAGAGGCTGAGTTTTGCCTTGTTATCGGCGCAGGATGCTGAGCTGTTGTTTGACGTGGATCAGGATGAAGCCGTGATGCGCTATTTAAATGGCGGTAAAAAATCATCAATGCAGCAGATTGTTGAGGTCATGCTGCCGCGTATGGCGCAGTACCGTAACCCGCAGCGTGGCTATGGGATCTGGCAGGTACGGCAGCAGGATGATAATGCCTATCTTGGCTGGGTGTTGATCCGGCCTATGGGGTTTAACACGGCAACTCCCAGCACAGATGATGTGGAAATCGGCTGGCGTTTTAAGCAGCAGTTCTGGGGCCAGGGTTATGCCAGCGAGGCTGCCCGTGCTGTGGCGGATGCCGTACTGGCGAACAATAGCAAGGTGCGGTTTTTATCGGCGATTGCCATGCCGGACAATGCCGGTTCAATAGCCGTGATGCGCAAACTGGGTATGCAGTTTGTAAAACGCTTTTTACACCGCGATGCATTGGGCGAGGTGGACGCAGTCTTGTACCGGGTGGCTGTAGGGTATGTTACAAATAAAGCACGGTAACCGTTTTTTGCTAAAGTCATTGTTAGCAGTGGTATGGGCTTAAGCTTAAAATAGCGGTGATATTCCGCTATGCTGCAGTAAGAAAGTGCTGCTTTTTTTAATAAAAGTGAATTGTTTTATTTTAAAAAATGTATTAAAACAAACAGATATGGCATCTGTCATGTAAGTGTCGTGTTGTTGTCGTGGTGATGTCTGAGCAGGCCGGTTATCAATATGGCTCCCAACCCAAAGGAGCCTGAATATGGAACAACAAATGAAAATCAACGGTGATAAGGTCAGGTTATTGCGTGAAGCCAGAGCCTGGTCACAGGAGCAGCTGGCTACGGCGGCGGGAGTGAGTGCCCGCACCATTCAGCGGGCAGAAACAAAAGGTATTGCCTCCCGTGAAACAAAAGTATGTCTGGCGGCTGCACTGGATATTGACCATCATATGTTGTCTTTAACGCCGGCAACGGATAATGGCAGCGACCCGCAGTTACAAAATCCGGAGCAGGTGTCTGCTGTTCTGAATGTACTCGGGCGGACATTTTTTGCTGTTGGCGGCTTAATGCTGATACTGCTTCTGGTTTCAGGGGGCGGCTGGCAAAGCATGGTATTCTGGATTGGCTGGATGTTTTGTGTACTGGGCGCCCCTTTGTTGTTTGTCGCTTATGTCCGCAGAAGAACTATAGCGAAGCTGCAGCCTTAACTGGTTGCAGTGAATTAGCCACATGCTGGCGGGACTGAACATGAATAAACTGCTGCCATTATTGTGCTGTATTGCCGGTATGCTGATGCTGCAAAGTATTGCTTAATCCCACCTGCCGTTTTCTTCGTTTCGCAGGTTTTTCACCGCGTTCAGTTGCTGGCGGCCAGCGTGGCTGCCGTTTGGGTGACCAGCTCCGGCGAGTGCTGATACACCGCACATACCTGCGATATTTGCTGCCATAACTGCTGTTTCTCGGCGTGCTGGCCGGTTTCTCCCAGCAACCAGGCCAGATGGCTTCTGGCTTTCAGCCCCAGCTCAGCCTGGGCGGCAACAAAGGTATTGAGCTGGCTGCCAAGTTCGCCGGACGGGTCAGCCGGCTGCAGCAGCCGGTGCAGTTTGGTCTGGTAATACAGTTTGTGCAACTGGTCGCTGAGTGACATATTTTCCAGCAGTTCGTCCCGTTCAATCAGGGTGACGGCTCTGGAGTAATACTCAATGGCTGGCGGATACTGGCCCAGTTGTAAGTAAATTTCAGCAAGACTGCCCCATACCTGGTGAATAGCAATATCCGGCTGTTTTTCTATTGCTGCCAGCTTATATTTCAGTGCCTGTTGATACGCCTGCTGAAAGTGATACACCGTGCCCAGGTTTTCATAGCCCAGGTAGTTGTTGTCAAAATTGGCGATCAGATCAGAGAATGTCTGGCTGGCCTGTGCCAGTTCACCATGGCACAGTTGCAGGGTACCCAGGTTGGCCAGAATAATTTCATGTTTTACCACAGCGCTTGCCGCGGCAAAACGCGCTTGGGCCTGCAGGGTCTGGCCCGACATAAAATGCAGGTTGCCCAGTGTATTCAGGGCCTGCCAGTGATCAGGCACCAGTGCCAGTGCCTGATTGGCAAACAGCTCTGCCTGTGCGCTGTCGGTGTCTGCAGTATCCTGGCCGTATAGTGTCAGGTGTATGGCCGCGCGGATGGCAAGCGCATCGGCATCGTTGCTGTGTTCAGTAATGGCCGCGCTTAACAGTGTTATGGCCTGTTTGCTGTCACCGGTACGGGACAGCAGTTCTGCCCGGGCAGTTAGCACGGCTGTACTGTCGGGCTTCAGTTGTTGTGCCTGTTCGCAGTACGATGCAGCCTGTTCCAGTGATGCGGTTTCCTGCTGTATCCAGCTTACCCGCACGGACAGCCGGCATAACTCAGCGTAAGCCTCGGCAAAACGGGTATCGCTTTGTATGGCATTGACAAAGTATTGCCGGGCGCGGTCGTAGTCTGTGGCGGCGTGGCTGGTAAACAGCAGAGCTTTACCCTGCAGGTACTGCTGTATGGCATGTTCTGAGCCAGACATTACCGGCAGCAGCGGTTCGCCTGCGATAAAGCGCTGGCTTTGCCCGCTGATGACACTTTGTATGGCCGCGCTGCCTGCTGTCAGCTCTGCTGATCTGAGCACGGCCTGAAACAGTGTGCTCTGGTGCGTGGCAGAGGTGATAACCGCGGTCAGCAACTGGTAATGTTGTGCCTGCTGCAACTCAAGACGCAGTATAGCGTGCGCCTGCCAGTGGCTGAGCGCCTGCTTCGGTGAAAACTGTGTTGCCTGCGGGGCACTTGTCAGGTTGGCGCTGATATGTTTCAACGCATCAAGCTGCAGGGCCAGGTGCTGAGCCAGCTCATTTAACTGCCGGTCGGCCTGGAGTACCAGCAGTACCTTGCCTAAGGGGGTATCCAGCCGGGTACTGCCGGCTGCAACGTCAGCTGGCACACCGGCAGATGTGCTGCTGTACCATAACCACAGCAGAAACACAGCACTGCAGACCAGGCTCAGGCCGGGCAGTATGCGCCTGAACGGTGCCGGCTGTGCCGTTAATGGCCGGGTGTCAGCCGACTGCACAGAGATAATGTCACGGTATGGGTTGTCGTGCCGCGCCAGATAAATGGTATGGGCATTTACTCCCAGTGCATTGGCGATACGTGCCAGATTATGGGTTGATACCGGCTGTTCGCGGAACACTTTATTGACCAGATCCCGCGGGGGTTTATCCAGCTGTTCCTGTTCGGCGATACGTTGTGCCAGATCGGCCTGGGTTTCAAAGCCGGCGGCCAGCATAGCGGCTTCCAGTTTTTCTCTGGAGGCCCTGATCCCGCGTTTTCGCTTTCTGACATCCATGTAGCTTAGCTGTGCATTAAGGTGAGTTGGTTAAATACTAACCTACTCACTTTTTTGTTTCACGCTTTATACGCAATTTTCATTAATGCGGGCAAAAAACCAGCGGTCGGCACTTGATGGCAGTTAACGCCACTTAAGCTCAGCGTTATGGCAGATTGTCTGCTAATACATTGTTCCGGCACATAAATCCCGATATATGTTTTGTACAACGCCGGCGCAGTGCGCTACCGCAGTGGCGTAAGGTGCCGGCCAGTGACAGGCTGCCGGTATTGCTGCTAAAACGGGATAA
>CAZEGA010000074.1:0-3018 GCA_964511675.1 uncultured Rheinheimera sp. | reverse complement strand
TAAAGGAGGATGTATGGCGTTACGCCAGTTGCAACAGATGATGCTTGCCGGGGCGGTTATGGCCCTGCTGAATGCGTGTGTCTCTACCACCAACAATACCAGCCAGGGGGATAACCTGGGCTGGGGGACCCGGGCATTGTTATGTGCCGGGGGCGGTCTGGCCGGCGGATACATTGCAAAGCAGCTGGCCGATAAGTACTTTGCCAAAACGGGTAAAGACTACAGTGCCAATGAGGTAGAGCTTTACACCAAAGGCTTTCAGCTGGGTTTGTTTGTTACCTTCTGCAAACTGGCCGACTACGCCGGCAACACTGTCTACAAGAAACTGTCAGCAGACGGTGAGAAAGCCCGCCGCGAGCAGGTGCTGCAGGCGGCTGCATCTGCTCAGACCACCACTTACCAGGACCCGGTAAACCCTAACCTGAGGGGGACAGTAACACCGCTGAAACGCTATGAAGAAACCACATTAAACCGTGAATGTGTCGATATCGAAGATACGCTGGCCGACGGCGTCTCAGCAGAAAGCATTTATGTAAAATATTGCCGGAGCCTGCCCAATGGCGCCTATCAGCCGGTTACGGTGTAAGTTTTACCGCCGTTTGCAGCAGTGTTGTTTAATACTGGCGGCTGTCTGCCCGGCCAGACTGCACAGCGTTGAAATAACGCTGCAACAGCACGAAGGTAAGCGCATTTTGTATATCCGTGGCGGAATTGACAGCGGTGATGGTGCCAGGGTGCGGCGGGCGCTGCAGCAATACAGCTTTGATCAGGTCTGGTTAAGCTCGCCGGGCGGCAATCTGTACGAAGGTGTAATGATCGGCACCTACCTGCGGGAAAAAGGCGCTTTTGTCCGGGTGCGTCAGGGCGATGCCTGTGTCAGCGCCTGTACTGTGGCTTTTGTCGGTGGCCTGTTGCGCTCGGTAGATGCTGCCGCTTCTTACGAAGTGCATGCGTACTCGGGTGTCCGCAGTGAGTTGCGGCCAGATAGCGGAGAAAGCCAGGCGGCATTGCAAGCCCGCATACTGGCCAACCCCAGGGCATATTTAACCGGGTATGCGCACAAAGAAATGTCGGGCCAATACGGGGGCGTGTTCTGGTCCAGCAGCCTGTATCTGTATTTTCGCCTGATGATCCAGCCGGCCGCCCGGCCGCAATTGCATACCGTATTTGACTCGTCTGAACAGCGAGCCGTGGCCAATGCGCTGAAACGTTATGCTGAGCGGGCTTACCAGCAGTACCTGAATGGTGGCGGGCTGGATGCAGATGTAAAACGTATCGAAAAAGAAGGTTTAGCGGCTGCACATGAAATCGCCATGCGTCTTGAGCGCGATGCCATGCAGGCGATGCTGGCCGGCCTGCATGAGCTGGAACGTAATAACGCACTTAAGCACCGTTCTGCCAAGGCGATCCGGATGCTGGCGACCATGTTTGAAAGCCGTATTCTCGCCACCAGCCAGCTGAGTGTAGAAACCCTGTCAGAATATGGATATACCAATGTACCTATCCTTAAATAGTCCGCGTTTTATGCTGGTGCTGTGCGCAGTGATGCTAGTTGGCAGCTGTAAAAGCACCAGGCTGAATGACAACCTGGGTACGCGCGTATCGGCGCAGGGCACACAGGTCGTGTTTGAATGGGCCGAAAACCACCCGTTTGCTGCCGACTTCGCCAGACAGCCTGTGCAACTGGTGGCAGAGTACACTGAGCTGGGTGCCGATGGCCGCACCCGGCCGGTACGTCAGGTGTTGTCGCAGGCCGATAACCGCCTGGCTGAACTACGGCAAAAGGTGTTCTCCCTGCCGCAGCAACTGCTGTCGGTACCGGATAACAGCAATATCTGCCTGTATCTGCAGATGCAGCGCAGTCCCGTACCGGTGCGGGCCGCCGGTCGCAGTGATACGGCACGTTTTGCTTACCCGCAATGGCAGCAACTGGTGGCAGGCACAACCAGGCAAAACATCCTGCAGCGGGAGCTGGGCCTTGCGCAGCAAAACCTGGCCATAGCATCACAGAATGTAAAAAATGCGCAGCAGCAACACATGGCCCAGCTAAAAGATTACAACCAGCAACTGGCGGCAGAACCGCTGCATAGCCCGGTTGTGGTAGCCGATGCTGCCGGTTGCAGCATGATCAGCGTGCAACCGGCATCATTACAAACACCGTGGGATGTGGTGGCACCCGACCAGATACCGCAGACCGCAGCGCAAATCTGTATGCACCGGGCGTTTAACAGTTATGGTCATTTTTCCCACCCGGTGCTGTCATTATTGCCCTGGGCACTGGACCCTGAGCATTTGGGGCGGGTGCAAAACGCACTGGAACAACAGCAACTGGCTTTTTTTAACAATGTTTTTATCGTTCTGGCGCGCAGTTACAGCCGTAAGTATAAAGATACGCCGTACCGCCCGGAACTGGGTGCTGCCGAAGAAATAATAGAGGTGAATAAAAATGCCTTTGTGAGCCGCAATAAAATCTGGGACACCATCAACAGCCAGACAACACTGACAGCTGAGCAGGCCACACTGCTGCGCAGTGTATTTGCCCACGAAATACAGGAGTTCAAAAGTTGTATTAGCGAAGGTGAAACGCAGCTGCAGACCAAATACAGTGCCTGGCAGCAGCGCAAAGCTGCAATTCCGCAGCGGGCGCTGGCCAGAACGCAGTTTCTGGCTGAAAAATGCCAGCTGTTGTTCAGCAGCAACAACAGCAAAATTCAGGCATTAACACAGCAACAGAACCAGGCTGAAACCCTAGTAGCCACGCTGCAAAACCAGCTGGCCCAGGCTGACAGCAGGGGAGCGCTGGCAGAAAAGCCGCTGTTGCTTAACCCGCTCAGCTGCGCCCTGTAAGCCGGCCTGAGGTAGCTATAGCATTACGCGCTCTGGCTGGCGCGTTTACTCCGTCTTTTAGGTAGGTTGTGGCAACGAATACATATTCCTAACAATTTATTTTAGCGTAGTAATCAGAGGCGTCCCGAAATCTGCTAATTTCCAAAGCCCTCTCGAAAGCTGTGATACCGC
>CAZEGA010000073.1:5826-11871 GCA_964511675.1 uncultured Rheinheimera sp. | reverse complement strand
GCACGTACGGTGGTGTGAGAGGACGGCGGGAGTGATCCCGCCTCCTACTCGATCTTTTACAATAAGGCCAGCAGCGCCTGTAGCGGATGTTTAGGTTTATCGCCCACTAAACGTTTAACCTGGCTGCGACAGGAAAAACCAGTGACCAGAATCTTGTCACTACCGTACTGCTCAACCGGCACCCGCCAGCTCATATCAAACAACGCCTTGCTGTTAGCCAGGTTCTGCGCTTCATGGCCGTAAGTGCCGGCCATACCGCAGCAGCCCACACTCACCGGTTTTAAACTCAAGCCGGCACTGCTGAAAATCTGCTGCCAGGCTTTTTCTGTCGCCGGTAAAGCGGTTTTTTCCGTGCAATGCGCCAGCAAAGCAAAGTCCGCCGTATTAACGGCTTTGGGCAGCGGTTGTTGCACCAGCCATTCATGCAGCAGCTGTACGTTAAAATCACCGCGCTTATCGCCCAGTGCTTTATTGTACTCATCGCGGTACACCAGCACTAACGAGGCATCCAGCCCCAGCATGGTTAAACCCAGTTGCTGCAGCTGATTAAGGAACTGGGCGGCCGTGGTGGCTGTTTTGGCAAAGTTGCGCAGAAAACCTTTCACATGCTGCGGTTTACCATTGGGTAAAAACGGCAGCAAAACCGGGTTAAAGCCGAGTTTTTCCAGCAGTGCCAGCGCGTCTGCTACCAGCTCTGCTTCATAAAAGCTGGTAAAGGGGTCCTGCACCAGCAGTACGGTGCGCGCCCGTGCCGTCGCATCAAGCTGTTGCAGCGCAGCCAGGTTAAACGGGTAACGCCCGTTTACCTGCTGTGCCAGCGTTGGCACCGATAATAACGGCGTATCGACATAACCGACCGTGGTTTCAAGCAACTTCGCGCTGACTTTACGCTTTAGCACAAAGTTAACCAACCTTGGTGCTTTTGCCAGCAGCGGCGCAGTGCGTTCGATATTACCGACGATATAATCTTTCGCCGGGCGCAAATAGCGGCTGTGGTACAGCTGTAAAAAGCGGGCCCGGAATGACGGCACATCCACTTTAACCGGGCACTGGCCGGCGCAGGCTTTACAGGCCAGGCAGCCTTCCATTGCCTGCATTACTTCATGCGAAAAATCTTCTTCACCCTGGCGTTTGGCCAGCGTATTTTTTACCTTTTGCCATAACCCGCTGATCCCGGCTGACTTTTCCAGCAATTGTTGTTCCTGCGCCAGTACGTCCACACCTTGCATTTCGGTTAGGCGTAACCACTCACGCATTAACCCGGCCCGGCCTTTCGGGCTGTGCCGGCGGTCTTTCGTCACTTTGCTCGACGGGCACATTGGCGAGTTTTCTTCATAGTTAAAACACAGGCCATTACCGTTACAATTTAAACTGCTGTCAAAACTGTCTTTTACTGCCACCGGTATTTGCCGGTCAAAGTACGCCCGCTTTACCCCATCAATCGACACCAGTTGATCAGCGCTTTGGTATGGGGTGCAGATTTTGCCTGGGTTAACCCGGTTGCGCGGATCAAAAGCAGCCTTAATTTTTCTCAGTTCGTTAAACAGTTCATCGCCGAAAAACGCCGGGCCGTATTCGCTGCGATAGCCCTTACCATGTTCACCCCACATCAGGCCGCCGTATCTGGCGGTCAGTGCTACGACCTGATCAGAGATAGTGCGCAGCAGTTTTTCCTGCCCGGGGTCGCATAAATCCAGCGCCGGGCGCACATGCAGCACACCGGCATCAACATGGCCAAACATACCGTATTGCAGGCCGTGGCTGTCCAGCAGTGCCCGGAATTCCAGAATAAAATCGGCTAAATGCTCTGGTGGTACGGCAGTGTCTTCAGTAAAGGCAATCGGCTTTTGCCGCCCTTTGGTGTTGCCCAGCAAGCCGACCGCTTTTTTGCGCATCGCATAAATATGGCCGATGGCGGCGTTATCGTAAGTCAGCTGATAACCGATAATGCCATCGGTTTTACCGGCAATGGCAGCATCCAGCCTGGCTGTTAACCACGCCACTTTCTGTGCAATATCTGCCTGATCTTCGCTGTTATACTCGACCATATTCAGCCCCTGCATCTCTGTGCCGGGTACGTCGGTAATCAAGTCTTTTACCTGATGCCAGATAATATCGCCACGGGCTAAATTCAGCACCTTGCTGTCGACCGTTTCTACCGAGGTGGCCTGTGCCGCGACCAGAAATGGCGCGTTACGCAGCGCACTTTCAAAGCTGTCGTACTTAACATTCACCAGGCATTTGTATCTGGCAATAGGGGTAATATTCAGTTTGGCTTCTGCCACAAAGCCCAGTGAGCCTTCGGAGCCGGCAATAATGCGCGACAAATCAAATTCGGTTAAATCGTCATTAAATACGTGCTCTAAATCATAACCGGTGAGAAAACGGTTCAGCCGTGGAAATTTCGCCAGAATTTGCGGGCGGAAATTGCGGCAGCTATCCAGTACCTGGCGGTAAATGCGGCCGATGCTGTTTGGCAGCTCGGCACGGTGTTCGGCTTCAAATACCGCCATTTTGTGCGTGTTCAGTACATTGCCGTCGATTAGCACGGTTTTTAATGCCAACACATGGTCACTGGTTTTACCGTATACCAGCGAGCCCTGGCCGGAGGCATCGGTGTTGATCATACCGCCGATAGTGGCGCGGTTAGAGGTGGATAAGTCCGGCGCGAAAAAGAAACCGTAAGGTTTTAAAAAGGCATTCAGCTGATCTTTAATCACACCGGCCTGCACCCGTACCCAACGCTGCTCGACATTAATTTCGAGGATATTGCGCATATGGCGTGACAAATCCACCACCACATGCTCGGTCAGTGCCTGGCCGTTAGTACCGGTGCCGCCACCACGCGGGCTGAATTTAATATGCGAGAAACTTGAGGTTTGCGCCAGCGATGTCAGCACCACCAGATCCGCTGTGGTTTTCGGCAGCAGTACCGCCTGTGGCAGCGCCTGATACACACTGTTATCGGTAGCAACGGCTAAACGGCTGCCATAGCTGGTTTCAATGTCACCGTTGAAACCAGCGGCAACTAAGGCTTTACTGAAAGCAACGATGCTGGCATCCAGCGCTAATTCGGGATTAAGCTTTGGGATCATAACTGCGGGCACTCGGCAATAAGTGCGCGCAGTATAACATTAAGTCGGTGGCAGGTTTAACTGCAATTTAGTGCCAGAATCTATGCTGCAGCAGGGCGGAATTTAAGTTGGATACCGCGCAGGAAGTAACGCAGCACCTGAGCCTGACAGTCACGGTAATGCTTATGATCCGGCCGGCGGAAAAACGCGCTCAGCTCGTGCTTGCTTAAGCGAAAATCAGCACTTTCCAGTAAGGCGATAATGTCGTCGTCTTTTAAATCGAAAGCGATTTTCAGCTTACGCAACATAATATTGTGGTTAAGTTTGCTTTCAGGCTCTGGGGGGGCGCCGTCTCTGGCACCGCGGCGTTGGATAATCAGGCCATTAAGAAAACCGGCCATCAGCACATCGCTTATCGGGGCAAAGCCTTCGTCTTCATCTTTTTTCAGCCAGGCTACCACCTGCTCTTTTGTTGCAGTCACACCGGTCAGGGCAAAGATATCAATCATGCCGTAGTCATGAATATGCAGGCTGTAGCGCAGGCTGCGCAGTACGTCGTTCGGAGTCAAAGTGAGTGTCCTGTGGCAAAAGTCGGCTGCTATCATAACACAGCGGCCGTTAAATCCGCACCCTGCCGCACTATTAAGGCAAATGCCCCAGTTTGCTGGCTTTGGTGGCCAGATAGCGATGGCTGTGGGCTGTGGTTTTAACCCTGTGCTGCACCCGCTCCAATACGTTAACGCCGGCGTCGGTTAACGCTTTAAGCTTACGCGGGTTATTGGTTAACAGGCGGATCTGCTTAATACCCAGTTGCTCAAACATTTGTGCCGCAATATCGTACTCGCGCATATCGGGTAAAAAACCGAGAATTTCGTTGGCTTCCACCGTATCCAGCCCTTTGTCCTGCTCGGCGTAGGCGCGGATTTTATTAATCAGACCAATACCGCGGCCTTCCTGGCGCAAATACAGAATACAGCCCCGGCCCAGATCGGCAATTTTGCGCATCGCCGCTTCCAGCTGCGGGCCGCAGTCGCAGCGCAGGCTGAACAGCGCATCACCGGTTAAACATTCAGAATGTACCCGCGCCAATACCGGCTCGTCTGTTGTCACATCGCCCAGCGTTAACGCCACATGTTCTTTGCCATTAGGCGCTTCAAAGCCATGCAGACGAAATTCGGCAAAAGGCGTGGGTAAAATGGTTGAGGTGACCAGTTTTAGTTTCATCATTACTTCTCAGATAACGGCCGCACAGGCTGCAACGCAGCTTAAATAAGGGCGGCTTAGCGGTAATTCAACGGTTTTGCGCCGACAGAGTATAACAGCTTCCGCTGCTAAGCAGGTTACAGATTGTTATATTATCACAACTTAACGGTCTGGCTTGGCCACAAAAGTAACGGTTAAATTGGCAAGTCCGGCGCAGCAGCCATGCAATTTTTATTAAACAGGCTACAATAGCCGCTCTTTCTGCTACCGGTTATCTGCCATGCTAAGTTTTTTCGAGCGTATTATTAAACCCTTCCCGGCCCTTGAGCCAACCCAGCCGCCCAAGGGCATTTTTGCGTTTTGCCGCCACTACACCAAAGGCATGGAAAGCTCGCTTATTTTAATGTCAATCAGCACAGCCCTGCTGGCGCTGCTGGAAGTGTCGTTATTCAGTTTTATGGGCCAGCTGGTAGACTGGCTGGTGCAAAACGACCCGCAGAGCTTATTTAGCAGCGAGCGCGCTACGTTAATTAAAATGGCAGTGGTGACCGTTATTTTGCTGCCGGCACTGAGTTTCTTCCACGCCGCTATCGTGCACCAGACATTGTTGGGTAACTACCCTATGTCGGTGCGCTGGCTGGCACACCGCTATTTACTGCGCCAGAGTATCAGCTTTTACCAGAACGATTTTGCCGGCCGGATTGCTACCAAAGTTATGCAAACCTCACTGGCGGTACGCGAAACGGTGATGAAGCTGCTGGATGTCATGGTGTACATTCTGGTGTATTTCAGCTCTATGCTGTTTTTTATTGCCGAGGCCGATCTGCGTTTAATCATCCCGATGCTGGTATGGCTGGTTATTTATATCGGTATGCAGTTTTATTTTGTCCCGCGCTTAAAAGCCGCCTCTACCCGCCAGGCAGATGCGCGCTCTGAAATGACCGGCCGTATTGTCGACAGCTACACCAATATCACCACCATTAAGCTGTTCTCACACACCAACCGCGAAGAAGCCTATGCCAAAGACAGCATGGAAGTGTTTTTAAAACCGGTATACCGCCAGATGCGTTTAGCCACCGGCCTTAGCGTGTCGGTGCAAACCCTGAACTACTTTTTGGTCTTCAGCATTGCCGCCTTGTCTATTTACCTGTGGACCGACAGTGCCATCAGCGTGGGCGCTATTGCCATAGCCGTAAGTTTAGCGCTGCGTTTAAACGGTATGGCACAGTGGATCATGTGGGAAATCAGCAGCCTGTTTGAAAATATCGGCACCGTGGCCGATGGTATTACCACACTGTCGCAACCGGCGCAGGTGCAGGATGTGGCAGGAGCAAAGCAACTCACTGTTAGCCGGGGTGCCATCAGTTTTGATAATGTCGGTTTTAACTACGGTAAAACCGTAAGTGATAGTGGCAAAACCGCAGTACTGCAGGGCTTGAAGCTGGAGATTAACGCGGGTGAAAAAGTCGGTTTGGTCGGTCGCTCCGGTGCCGGTAAATCCACTTTGGTTAACCTGCTGCTGCGTTTTTACGATATCGAAAGCGGTAAAATTCTGATCGACGGCCAGGATATCAGCCAGGTAGGCCAGGAAAGCCTGCGCCAGCATATTGCCATGGTAACGCAGGACACCTCCCTGCTGCACCGCTCGGTGCGCGACAATATCGTCTACGGCAAACCGGATGCCACCGAAGCCGAACTGCTGCTGGCTGCCGAGCAGGCCGAAGCCAGCAGCTTTATCAGCGATCTGACCGATCCCAAAGGCAATACC
>CAZEGA010000073.1:5017-5816 GCA_964511675.1 uncultured Rheinheimera sp. | reverse complement strand
CAATACCGGCTTTGACGCCCAGGTTGGCGAGCGCGGTGTCAAACTGTCCGGCGGCCAGCGTCAGCGTATTGCTATCGCCCGTGTCCTGCTGAAAAATGCCCCCATTCTTATTCTGGATGAAGCCACCTCAGCGCTGGATTCAGAAGTAGAAGCGGCCATTCAGGCCAGCCTGAACAAACTGATGGACGGCAAAACCGTTATCGCCATAGCACACCGCTTATCTACCATTGCGCAGATGGACCGTTTGGTGGTGCTGGATCAGGGCAACATCGTCGAGCAAGGCACTCACAGCGAGCTGATAGCCAGCGGCGGTATTTACGCCCAGCTATGGGCGCACCAGACCGGTGGTTTTATTGGTGTGGAGTAAAAGGCGTTTATCGGCGTTATTCCAGCAAGCTGCCGGCAACGTCTATACAGGTTGTTATCGGCAACCACATCTCGTAGCCGGTAAGTGTGTGATAGCCGATGATGACAGCAGAGGACGTCCGGCAGGTTAAAAATCTTGTCAAGGTGTATGCCATAATGGCATACACTATTGCCCGCTTAACTCGGTAAAAATCCAGCCCGGCTTAATGCCGGGCTGTGATTGTGGTTAAGCTGTATATCTGTAGTTAAGGTTTAATATCTGCGGCCACAGGTGCTGTCAACGGCTGTGCTTTTAGCGGCGTAACCGGCTCTTGCTGCAACTTCTGCTGCAGATAGGCAATCGCCTGCTCTAACTGTGCATCTTTGCCGTTAAAGCGCGCGTATGGCAGGTTATCCACCTCCAGATCCGGCGTAACACCATAGCCTTCAATAA
>CAZEGA010000073.1:0-5007 GCA_964511675.1 uncultured Rheinheimera sp. | reverse complement strand
TGCAAACTGTGCGGTTTCCGCCACCCGTGCCATGCCGTTATCGGCCAGCCGGTTGCGTCCGGACAGCCAGACACCGGCGCCGGCAGTACGCTTACCCATTAAAGGCCCAAGCCCCAGTGCTTTTACACCGGCCGAAAAGGTTTCGCCATCGGAATAGGTCAGTTGATCGGCCAGCACTACGATATGGCCACGAAACGCCTGCTGCATGTTGGTGTAGGCATCACCCTGTGTCGGCTGCCAGAATGCCCAGGCCCGGCGCAGCAGTTTTTCGATTATCCAGCTGTCGATATTGCCGCCACGGTTACGCCGTACATCAATAATTAAGCCGGGTTTATCGTAGTGGGCGTAAAACTCCCGGGCAAAACTGGCAATATCGTTTGCTCCCATGGCATACAGATGCAGATAACCCAGACGGTTGTCACTGGCACTGGCCACCTGCTGCTGATTACCAGACACCCAATCCTGGTAGCGCAGTAAGCTGTCATGGCCACTGCTGACCGGCTCAACCACGGTTTGCCATTGCTGTTTGCCCCGCTGCAGGGTCAGTAATACCTGTTTACCCGCCTGGTTACGCAATGCCTGGGTAAGCGCGGGCAGATCGGTTACCGCCCTGCCGTTGACCGCTGCCAAGGTGTCACCCACGTTGGCCACTACGCCCGGTTTTGCCAGTGGCGCGGCCTGGGCCGGCAATTCACTGTCGGTACGGTAAATATGGCTGATCAGCAGGCCATCTTTACCGGCTTTAAACTCGGCGCCCAGGCTGGCTGCTTTAGCGGTGGTCTCATCGGCACGGTACTCGCCGCCGCGCACTTGCGAGTGCAGCGCATTCAGCTCGCCCATCATCTGGGCAAAAACATCATCCAGTTCATGCCTGTCGGTTACCCTTGACAGCAACGGCTGATATTTGGCTTTACTGGCTGCCCAGTTAAGGCCGCGCATGCCTTTATCAAACAGAAAGTCACGGTGCATACGCCAGCCGTCGGCAAACATTTGCTGCCACTCCTGCGCCGGGCTGATACTCAGCTGCCAGCTGGCAATATTAAGTTTTGCTTTGGCCAGCTCCGCAGGGGCTTTATCGCCGGCTTCCACCACATACATATCACCTGCCCCCGAACTGCTGTGTTTGCGCATAAACAGCTTTTTGCCATTTAGCGCCAGCTGGTAATCGCTGATATCACTGGCAAACAGCTCGGCTTTGGCTTCAGTCTGGCTGAATTTGATCTGTTTAAGGGCGGGTTTGCTGTCCGGGCTGCTGCTGCGCTCCAGCAGATACAGCCGTTTATCCGTTACCGCCAGTTGCTGATAATTCCCCGCAGCGACCGGCACCTGCCACAGGCGGGCACTGAGGCCATCCCAGTCAACCAGCTGGCCTTTTTTCGCGCTGCGGCTGTCAGCGGCGGCTTTATCGTCACAGCTGTCAACTTCCTGCAGTGGCCGAAACGCAAAGCAGGCCTGTTGCTTTAAGCTTACCGCAAACAGCTGGCTGCGCCGGTCAAACATAGGCCCCAGGTTCCTATCGCCCCACGGGTGGCCGGGTGTGGCGGTAAACTGCCGGTCAGACGCAAAGTACAGCCAGAGGCCATCCGGGCTGAATGCCGGTGCGTAAGAGGCGTATTTGTCAGATGTCAGTACCGCGCTTTGCTGCTCGGCCAGGTTATACAGCACGACCTGCGAGCGGTTTTGCCGCGATGAGTGCAGTGTAAACGCCAGCAGCTTACTGTCGGCCGACCAGCTGATATCATCATAACCGGTAAGGCCAATGCCACCGCTGTAGATTTTGCTGTTACGGCCAGTGCTTAGCTGCAGTAACCACAGATCGCCGTTTTTATCATCGTGCGCCAGGTATTCGCCATCAGGCGACAATTTCAGCTGCCAGCGATGCTCATGGCTGTCTTTGGTCAGTTGCCTGGCATTATCTGAGCCGTCAGCGGCAAAACGCCAGATCTCATTTTCACCACTGTGATCATTAATGGCATATACCCATTTACCGTCTTTGGACAACACCGCCTCGCGCGAGCGGCTGCCCTGTGGTGTGCTGATTTGCACCAGCCGCTGTTTGCCCGGCATCGCAACGGCTATCTGGCTGCGGGCGGTAACCACCACTTTATCACTGTCATCGTGCTGCGCCTGATAGTAGGCAGAATTAAAATACTGCAGCGGTTTACTGATAATGCGCTCGCGCTGTTGCACCAGATCCGACTGTATTTCCAGCGCCAGGGTGCGGCTGTCGCTGCCGGCAAGATCCAGCAGCTGTAAGTCGGCTCCGAGCTGGTACAGCACCCGGCCCTCAGACAGGCTGATACGGCCTATGCGCCAGTCTTTATGAAAGCTGTGCTGCTGAAAATCGCCGCCGGCGGCGGCCACAGACCAGATATTGCTGTTGCCATCGGCGTCGCTGACAAAATACACCCGGCCCTGATAAAACCGCGGTTGGCTGATACTGCCATTATGGCCGGCACTTAGCAGCACGGCCTCCTGTTTACTGCCCAGCGTCCAGCGCCACAGCTCGCCCATGGCACCGCCGCGGTATACCTGAGAGTTGTCACCGGTTAACTGCAAGCCAAAGCGGGTGAAAAATACTGTGCCGCCCTGCTCGTCTACCGTACCGCCGGAAGCATCAGCCAGTGGCAGGGTGTCGGTAGCCAGGGTAAGCGGGTCCAGCGTTTTTAACAGCCAGTAATTAGCCGGGCCGGCCGCGCTGTCGGTGGCATATAAAATACGGCCATCGGCCAGCCATTGCTGAATGCGCACCCGGCTGTTATCAAAACTGATCCGTTTGGCGACACCGCCGGACAACGGCATCAGGTATATTTCACTGGCCCCGTCGTAATCTGCCACAAACGCCAGCTGGGTGCCGTCTGGCGATAACAGTGGCTGGGTTTCTTCTGCCAGATGGCTGGTAATGCGGCGGGCTTTGTTGCTGCCCAGCACCGCGTGCCATAAATCGCCCTCGGCGGTAAAAACCAGTTGCTCCTGCTGCAAAACCGGTGAACGGTAATAGCCTTGTACAGCCAGGGCAGGTAAGGTGAACATGCCCAGCAAGGCTGAGCTTAATAAGGTATATCGCAGTTTCATTATGGCCTCGTTGTTATAGAACCGCAGTGTTATGTATTGCCGCTTCAACTTAGCAGAAACGGCGGTTCAGCCAAAACACTTTGCTAACAAAAACGGCCAAATAACAACAACAGCAGACAAGGCTGGTTAGCAGGCTGACACGTCCGGCAATATTAAGCTGCGCCGTTATGCAAAAGATCAATCTTGCCACCACCGGGCTGGCTTGGGCTATAATACGCGTTTTTGCGCCCCGGCGCGCCCGATGGAGTCCTGCTATGAATACCTTACCCGCCTGCCCGAAATGCCAGTCTGCCTATACCTATGAAGATGGCGCTTTGCTGATGTGCCCCGAGTGCGGCCATGAGTGGTCGGCCAATGCCGTTGAAGCCACAGACAGTAAACAAATCCGCGATAGCGCCGGTAATGTGCTGCAAGATGGTGATACGGTAACAGTGATTAAGGATTTAAAAGTCAAAGGTTCATCGTCAGTGGTGAAAATTGGCACTAAGGTGAAGAATATCCGCCTGGTGGATGGTGATCATGATATTGACTGCAAGATTGATGGCTTTGGCGCGATGAGTTTAAAATCGGAATTTGTGCGTAAAGTACAGGATTAAGCACTACAGTAAAACGGGGCCATCGGCCCCGCTCTTTTCACCATCAGAAACGGCCACGCAGCGCCGCGATACGTTTGTCCAGTGGCGGGTGGCTTAAAAACAGTTCAGATTTTTTCGCACCACCGGCAATACCGAACGCCATCATACTACCTTCCAGCCGGCTTTCATGGTTGTATTTCAACCGCTCCAGTGCGGCAATCATCTTCTGCGGGCCGCCTTCCAGCTTAGCGGCACCGGCATCGGCACGGTATTCACGCTGGCGTGAGAACCACATGACGATGATGCTGGCCAGGACACCGAATACCATTTCCAGTACGATCACGGTGGCAAAATAGGCCAGTCCGCCCCCCTGATTGTTATTGCTGTTGTTGTTCAGCATACCGGCCACCAGACGGGCCAGAAAAATAACAAAGGTGTTTACCACGCCCTGGATCAGGGTCAGCGTGACCATATCGCCATTGGCAATGTGCGACACTTCATGTGCCAGTACGGCTTCTACTTCGTCTTCGCGCATATTGCGCAGCAAACCGCTGCTTACGGCAACTAAGGCATCGTTACGGTTCATACCGGTGGCAAAGGCATTCATCTCTGGTGAATCGTAAATAGCAACTTCCGGCATACCAATACCTGCCGCTTTCGCCTGGCGGGCTACCGTTGCTACCAGCCATTGCTCAGTGGCATTGCGCGGTTGGGTAATGACCACAGCACCGGTTGAACGTTTTGCCATCCATTTCGACATGGCCAGCGAGATAAAAGAGCCACCAAAACCAAACACGGCAGCAAATACCAATAAGCCACCGATACTGCTGCGGTCAACACCAAGGAAACTGAACACGATATTGAGCACTATGCTCAGTACCAGTATTACCGCCAGGTTAGTGAGTAAAAATAAAAATATTCTTTTCATACTGCTCTACCTCAATTAACTCATTGCCCTGTACTATATGGGCTTGGGGCGGGTTTTCAATGACATCGGCAGCCGTAACAGCGCGATAATTTGTAAGAAAAGGTGTCTGCTGTAGTTATTTTGCATACAATGGCAGCATAATAAAGGAGTTAGCCATGCAATTATTATTACTGAGCAGTTCGCGTGCCAACAACAGTACTTATCTGGCACCTTATATGGCCTGGATCACACAGCATTTACAGGGCACGGACGAGCTGCTGTTTATTCCTTATGCCGGTGTCAGTATCAGCTATGACGACTACCACAGCATGGTGCAGCAGGCACTGGCACCTCAGGGCATTAAGGTGCGCAGTATTCATCAGTGCACGGATGCGCGTCAGGCGGTGTTGGATGCCAACGCCATTGCTGTCGGCGGTGGTAATACCTTCC
>CAZEGA010000072.1:0-12172 GCA_964511675.1 uncultured Rheinheimera sp. | reverse complement strand
ATGTGCTGGCCGTATGGCTGGGCCATTTTGATGGCAGCAGCAACCCTAATCTTATTGGCCGCACAGCCGCCGGCCCTTTGCTATTTGACCTGTTAGCCTTGCTGCCCCCCGGGGCGCTGGCCGACCAGCAGCTGTTTACGCCGGCAGCGACACTGAACCTGAAACAGGTGGCCCTGTGCAGCCGCAGCGGCGATTTACCGAATAAATACTGTCCGCATACCCGGCCAGGCTGGTTTATTCCCGGCGTGTCACCGATTAGGCTGTCTGATGTGCACCGGGCGGTACCGGTCTATACTGCCAGCGGCCTGCGGGCCTGCAACCATCAGCCGCCGCAAACAGAGCTTAAAGTGTATGAGTTCTGGCCATCGGATATTAAAGACGCTTTTAACCGTGCCGGTATTATGCTGACACCGGTTCCGGCATACCAGCATAGCTGTACTGCCCAGGTACTGCCGGCTCAGCAGCCGGTGATATTATCGCCGCAGCCTGGTTTAACCTATCAGCTTGGCCTGCAGGCTAACCTGCGCCAGCTGGCATTTACAGCGCGCTTTGATGGTGCTGTCAGCCAGGCGCACTGGTTTCTGGGAGCGCGCTATCTTGGCGCTGTTGCACCGGATGAAGCGTTGATCTGGCAGGCTGAGCCGGGTGATTTTGAAGTCCGGGTGGTAGATGATTTAGGCGGTGTGGCCGTGATGCAGCTGAGAGTGCGGCAGTAAGCGTATTCCCGGGTGCGGTGTACTGCCAGCTGCGGTAGAATGCGCCGGTTAATGCTCTGGATCTTACTATGTATTGTGCTCATTTTGCCGCTAAACGCTGCCAGTCCTGCCAGTGGCTGCATAAACCCTATGCGCAGCAACTGGCGGATAAACAACAACAACTGACAGATTTATTGTTACCTTTTGCCCCGGAGGCATTGCTGGCGCCGGTGGCATCGGTTGAGCAGGGCTTTCGCTATAAAGCCAAAATGGTGGTATTGGGCAGCGCTGCCGGGCCGGTACTGGGTATTGTTAATGCCCAGGGCGAAACGGTTGATTTAACTGACTGCCCGTTATATCCGGCTACTTTTGCTATGGTATTTACGCTGTGCAAAGCCTTTATTCAGCGCGCAAGCTTAACCCCGTACGATATAGCCGCGCGCCGTGGCGAGCTGAAATATATCCTGCTCAGCCAAAGCCTGCACAGTGGCCGTCTGATGCTGCGTTTTGTGCTGCGCTCAAAAAACTGCCTGGCGTCTGTTGTGAAACACTTGCCCTGGCTATTGCAGCAGTTGCCCGAACTTGAAGTGTGCTCAGTGAATGTGCAGCCCAAACCTGCGGCCCTGCTGGAGGGTGAAGAAGAGATAGTGCTGACCGATTCAGCTTTGCTGGCCGAACAGTTAAATCAGGTACCGCTGTATTTAACCCCGCAAAGTTTTTTTCAGACGCAGCCGGTAATGGCCGCCAGCCTGTACCAAACGGCTGCTGATTGGGCATTGCAGGTGCAGCAGGAACAAGGCCGTTTTAAGCACATCTGGGATCTGTTTTGCGGTGTCGGCGGCTTTGGTTTACATCTGGCTGAGCCAAACCAAAGCCTGACCGGTATTGAAATTGCCCCGGCGGCTATTGCCAGCGCCCGCCGCTCGGCAAAGGAGCTTGGGTTAAACCAGGTGCAGTTTCAGGCGCTGGATTCGGCTGCCTTTGCCAAGGCTGCGGCACAGGCACCGGATCTGCTGGTGCTAAACCCGCCAAGGCGCGGGCTGGGGCAGCAGCTGTGTACCGATATTAGCCGGCTGGCACCACAGTGGCTGTTGTATTCCAGTTGTAATGCGCACAGCCTGGTGCAGGATCTGGCGCTGTTAGCGGAATACCAGCTGCAGAAAGTACAGCTGTTTGATATGTTTGCCCATAGCAGCCATTATGAGGTATTAACACTGCTTAAACGCCAGGCGGCCTGATTAATGCCGCTCAGTTAACGCTTTTGCCCGAACCGGCTTGACGTTGTTACCGACAGCGCTTAGTGTGGAAAATCGCAACTACCTTGCCGGAGGACAGATGTTACTGCAGGCAAAAAACAGTCTGGTATTACTGATTGATATCCAGCAAAAACTGGCGCCAGCCATTTTTGCGTATAAAGACGTAGAGCAGGCGGCGGCCTGGGTATTGCAGGTGGCGCTGCAACTGGAAGTGCCGGTATGGGCCACCGAGCAGTACCCGCAAGGGCTTGGGCCTACCTTACCGGCACTGGCCGAGCTGGTTCCTGCAGATCAGATACTGCAGAAAATGCATTTCAGTGCGTTAAAAGAGCCGCATATTGCCAGCAGCCTGGCCTGCGCTGAGCGTAAGCAAATAGTGGTGCTGGGTACCGAAGCGCATGTGTGTGTACTGCAGTCGGTACTGGATTTACTGCAACTGGGCTATCAGGTGTTTGTGGTATTTGAGGCCGTAGGCTCGCGCACAGAGCAAAACAAACAGCTGGCACTTAGCCGTATGCAGCAGTGCGGCGCGCAGATCATCAGTAAGGAAATGCTGGCGTTTGAGTGGCTGGAGTGCTGCGGTACTGACACTTTCCGCCAGATCAGCAAAGGCTGGGTCCGCTGACATGGTGGTGCAACATCAGTCTTTATTGCTGAATAACGTATCCAGTAACAGCGCCAGCCTTACCCCTGCCTGCTGCAGCCGCTGCTGCAGTAGCGGCAGATAGCGATCCAGATAGGCATCGTCAATCAGCATACCGGGTTGGTAGTGCTGGTAAATATCCACCGTTAATGCCGCTGATTCATTAGCCCAGTCCAATACATCGCCCTGTTGCCAAAGCTGACGCTGCTCTGCTGTTATTGTATTAAACAGTGCCTCAGGCTGGCCGTTATTCTGTTCATAACCGGCTTGTTTTAGCAGGGCAAAATCCCAGACCCCATGCAGGTTGTTCGGCAAGCCGAAAAAGTACACTGCAGTGCGGTTACCACCTAAATCATCCGCATAGCTGACATGCAGTGGCTGGTGCAAGTCGCCAATAAAATGCGCCAGCAACAGCAGTGCCTGCCAGTCGGTATGGTCATGGCGCAAACGCTGTTGCATGTCGGTTATGGCAGATAAAATGCAGCCGTGCTGCGGGCAATCGGCCAGCGTTACCTGCTGTTTATCGCGTGGGAAATTAACATAATGATAGGCCGCTACAGGTAAAAATGCCGGATCTGTATGTATTTCATCGGCCCAGCTGCAGCTTTTATCAAACTGCTGATAAGGCGATTGGGCGGTCAGCATATCCAGTTGCTGCCGGGTAGCAGCACTGACCAACTGATAGGCCATGCCACAGATCAACTGATGGCCGGTCTGGCTGAAAGCGTAAAGCGGCTTACTCAGCAGCAGTAATGCCGCCGCAATAAAAACACGCATCTTTTACTCCGTTACCAGTTGCAGCAGTTGAAACTCACCCTGGGGGCTTAACAGCGGGCCAAGCTCTGCCAGTGCCTGCTGCATAT
Organism: uncultured Rheinheimera sp.; assembly: GCA_964511675.1. Taxonomy (GTDB): domain Bacteria; phylum Pseudomonadota; class Gammaproteobacteria; order Enterobacterales; family Alteromonadaceae; genus Alishewanella. The sequence goes on along the minus strand of CAZEGA010000072.1, from coordinate 8,715 downwards.
CGGCCGCCAGCGTATAAGGCGGGTTAATTACCAGCATACCGCTGCCGGTCATACCAAAACCGGTTTTATCCGGCAGGGGGCAGTATTCAATACGCAGCTGATCTTTAATCCCGCTGGCGACGATCTCACTGATAAAAGCCTCTACTGCAGCACGTTCAATTACCGGATACCAGATAGCATAAGTGGCCTGCGGGAAACGCTGATACGCCAGTTTAAGGCCCTGTATCACATCCTGATATTCAGTTTTCAGCTCATAGGGTGGGTCTATCAGCACCAGGCCACGTTTGTGCAATGGCGGCAGCATGGCTTTAAAGCCGGCCCAGGCGTCGATATGCTCAATTCGGCTATGGCGGCGACGGGCAAACTGGCTGGCCAGAATAGGGTAGTCACTGGGGTGCAGCTCGGTAGCCTGAATGCTGTCGCCACTGCGTAGCAGCAGTGCGGCGATTTTGGGCGAGCCGGGGTAGAACGCCAGTTCACCGTCCGGGTTTAGCTGTTTAATCAGTGCAATATAGCGCTGTAATGCCGGGCTTTGCGCCTGATACTGCCAGAGTTTGCCAATGCCGCTGTGGTACTCGCCGGTTTTCTGCGCCTGCTCTGCCAGTAAGCTGTATAAACCGGCACCGGCATGGCTGTCGTGGTAACAGAAAGGCTTATCTTTTTTTAGCAGGTAATCAAGAATGCTCACCTGCACCAGATGTTTAATAACATCGGCATGATTACCTGCATGAAAACTGTGACGATAACTAAGCATAAACCGAGCCTGCAGCGGGGAATACAAAGGCCGTCAGCATACTGTGCGAGCGGAAAAATACAAGTATTGTTGCCGTGCAGCTGGAAAAATTCGCCGCATTTACGATCATTGGCCGCAAGGCGCAAGCTGTTCTTTCCATATGGGATGTTTCTTCCAGTTTTCAGGCAACCCAATTGCTGAGCGCCACTGGCCGCTGTGGGCTAATTGTTCTAATACGTGGTTTACCTGTTGTGCCCAGTCTTCACCATTTCCGGTAGTTCTTAATAAATGTCTGAGCATTAACAGGATATAAAAAATTCTGTCGTTTCTTGGTGTTATAGGAGGGAGAAAATTTGCATCTTTTGTTTTGTCAGGCCTGATAGCTAAGGCGCGGTTCCATAGTCGGCTATGGTGGGCACAAATATTTCTGACATAGGTTAGGGTGTGTAACCAATCGCCCAGCTTTTTGTGGTGAAGGTTAAAATGTTGCGCCACCGCTTTCTTATCCTCAACACCTTGCTTTTGGTTATTAAGCAGACCTTGGTAACCAATTGATAAGGCTCCCAAGGACATAACCTCTGTCAGCATCCAGATTGGAATGGTAGGAAATCCAGCATACTTAGATTGATAGTGTCGAATAAAATCATCACTGGAGCGGTATACTTCTTCTTCAAGTTTCCCCAGCCATTTCTTGTGATTAAAGTTGGGGTGGAAATTATTTTGATCTGTGTGCCCAAACGGGCCATATGTATGGCCAATGTGGTAGGTAAATTGTGTTCTAACCGCAATTTCAACTCGCTCGATTGCATCCAGAACGAGCGAACGCAACTGGCGGTCAGTTTCGTACAGAAAAAGTACATCATTGAAACAAGTAGCCGGCGCAAGTTGATTTGTTACATTGTTCTGTGAGTCACGAACACGAAATGGATACCAGTATCCACTTAAGCGATAATAGCTGATACTGGCCAGTCGGGTTTCAGCCTGTACTTTATCATCAAAAACCATACCCTTTTGTTCAAGACGAGTTATTTGGTCAGCAAAAGTCAGTGGAGGTTTGGTGTAAGGAACTAGCGACATTTTACCCACCTTACATTCCATAACTGGAAAAGAAACAGGCAAAGAAAAACCGCCAAGGTTGCGCGACACCCAAAGGGTACTAAGCGTGGCGGTTATGTTGCCTATATTATGGGAGATAGTGACGCGTCCGTCAATATAGCACAATTCATAGAGCACTTATTGCCCTCCATCAGGCGGTAAAAGTGTATCGATCAAAAGCCATCCCATACCCACGCCATGTTTGCTTTTCCACACTCAGGTCATTTTGCAAAGCTTACGAAGGTTTTTATTTTTTTGCTCTGCAAATACAAGTATTGTTGCCGTGCAGCTGGTAAAATCCGCCGCATTTATGATTATTGGCCGCAAGGCGCGAGCAGGAAACGTTATGTCACAACACAGGCCAAAAGGTGGCAAAGCAACCAATCCATTGCATAAGCCCTGGACTAAAGAGGCTGGTGCTAAAAACACTAAGCCTTCCGCTAATAAAGCCAACCATCCTGTTGCTGGTATAAAACCGCAGGCAGCTAAACCGGCAAAAGCAGTGCTGGATGATGAATGCAAAGTGTATGGTGAAAATGCTTGCCGGGTGCTGTTTAGCCAACGGCCTGAAGCGGTGGTACGGCTTTATATATCGCAAAAAATGGCACCAAAATTTGCTGATGTAATGAAGTATCTGGCGGCAGCAAAAAAGGCATACCACATTGTAGACGATGCCGAATTAGAAAAAATCTCTGCCAGCACCCATCATGGTGGCATTGTTATGTTGGCAAAACGTAAGCCTATTCAACCGCTTGCGAAATACTTACAACAGAAAGGTCGTAAAAGTGACTGTTTACTCGCCTTAGACAGCGTTCAAAACGCACATAAAAGAGGTAACACGATCTCTGCATAATTTTGCTAGTTGTTTTTACTTTCAAAAGCTTTAAAAATAGTTTGAAGTATCAGCTCAAGGCCTTGCCAATCATACAGTTCCTTATTGCTTGGGTTAAATGTCACGTCTTTAACTATGCTGTAGAACTTCTTCTGAATCGCAGCTTTATTTAGTACTTCACCTTGGTAACAGGAGAGGCTTTGATCAAAACCTTTCCATTGTACTGGGCTGATTTCACCATTATCTTCGAGAGCCTGTTTGCATAAGTAAAGTTCAATACTCCCCGCCAACTGATTTACGTCGAGAGTGTGTTTACCACTGGGACCTATTGTGGGGTAGCATTCCAAAAACTCGTAAGTTGGATATGTCATTACTCTCATATTATCGGGCAGTTTAAGACTGGCTAAGCTTTTCATAGCAACTCTGGCTGCAGTGTCATTGTCAAACAAGGCGATAATCCTGTTTTGAATATTTGCACCTAAAAAGGCTTTGACCACTGATGTTAACGCCGATGCACCGCCAGACGAGTTGGAAGCTCCAAAGTCCATAAATGCGTAATAAGGAAAATATTCTGGATATAGAATGCTTAGGGACTTTTCAAGAATATTCTTATCTGACGACCCTTCTGTAAGTATTATGATTTTCGAATCGTAGTGGTAACTGGCCGTTAGAGCATTGCGTGACATTTCGACAAGATCATCTTCGTATGCGTACCATCCTCCTTCAATTAGGTCGCTTAAATCTAGTTCAACTGGTGCATCTTCTTCAAAGCATTCAAGCAATATTCTGAGAGAAAATCTAAAATCGTTAACAGGAATTCCAAACGCATATTCATTAGTGCTGTTGGTGACATAACCTAGTAATCCACCTGAATCTCGAAATTTATTTTCCGCATCAACTAAGTCATTTGTTAGTTTGAAAATAGTTTTATAAGCATTCACAAATGACTCTACATTAGCAACTGACAGTGTGTTTTTATCATTAGTGTAAAGTTTAAACAGCAAGTCATCATTGTCGTTATTAGCCAAGTACTGCTCAAAATACTCAATTTCAGCATCGACGCAGGCTTTAAGAGATTTCTCACATTCACTTAAACTAAAGCTCAATATATCTAACCGTTTTTTGACAACCGACACACGAGAAATGTACTTACATATAGCAAAGGGAGTTTCGTCATCTTCTTCAAAGTCTTCTGGGAATACCTCACTAATTTTCTCATACCTGTATTGTTTGTCTTGAGCGGAAAAAATGCTCATCATCACAGGATCTACACTATTTTTTCCCCAACATATACTTTTATCAGCTATTGTTAACTCGCAGTAAGAACCCATAGTAAGTCTCTAAATATGTTGATGAATTTTAAAATTGTGAATGCATGTTTTTTTGATGTTATTGAGCTTTGACGATGTCTGCTTTTTGTTTGTATCGCACAAGTTTTAGCGCCAGGACCGTTTTGTTGTGAAGATAAATATTGTGGTTCGGGTTGAAGGCTCTTTGCTGCTAAAAGCCCTCGACTGCGCGCTATATCAGAAGGTGCAGCAATATTAGGTTTCATAGTCTCTTATTGGAGTTTTTTATACGTTAAAAAGATTCCGTTTTTACCACCAGCTTGCAGAGCGCCATTTTTATCCAAAACTAAGTATTCACCATGAGGATTTCCGCTTTTCTCAACCATCTTAGTGCCATTGTTTAACTTTGTTTCGGTCATTTCTGCAGTAGACTCACTGCCATCTTTATATTTCGATTCCACGTACAGTTTTTTATTTTCACGATATATCGTTATCGTTGCGCCTGCGTATGCGTCTTCATCCAGCCAGATTCCCACTACATCAAGACCAGCCGAAGCTGTTTTAGCGTCTTGAGTTATCGCATTTTCTTCTTTAGCGGTAAGCCCAAGAATGCTCACTTTTAAGTTGGGTTCAAAATGCGATGTTGCCCAGCCACCGCTCCCAACCTTCATATCGGGGAGATAATAAATAATAAAAGTTCTTTGAAACTTTGCGTGCTCTGCATTTTTAATATTCTGGGCGATGATTTTAAGTGTTTCTGCAGACACCTTTTTATCAAGCCGAACTTGAACGGTACGTCTATCGTCGCGGAAATTATCTTCTGAAATTATCGAGTAGGTTGCTCCATCAACAGTATTTGCTATCGCGTTGCTGAATGGCACTGAAAGAACTAATAATGACACTAAACAAAAAACGTATTTTAAAATTCTGACCATCTTTTAGACCTCTGTGTATTGCTAAATTATGCCTTCACAGCAATAGATTTTCACGAGTTAAACTTATTAAATCGGATGCTTAGCGCCTACAAGACTGTCAAGTTTAGTCGGCAATATCATCTTTTATAGTTGTTTCGTAGATGCGAGCTGCTTCTTGTGGCGTTGTAGCGGCTGTTATCTGCAAATGTTTTTTTCGGTATTTCTCATGCTCTTGAGCTTTAACTTTGGCGACTTCTGATTGAAGCCTAACTTCCAGTTTGGCAACTAGCTTTTGCAGGCGAGTAATTTCCTTTTTTTGCTCAGTGATTATGTACTTGTCTAAAAGTGCAGCCGAACTTGATTGGGCTGGTGCTGGTATATTGCTCTTCGTTTTAGCTGTTACGTCTTTCATGTTCATCTCTGAATTTATTACTTCGAAGCTGGCTCAGTTTTTAAATCGGAGTTCTCAAGGTAATAAATACCTTTGAGAAAGATTTGCTAACTACAATTTTTTGCAAATGTTGCTTTGTCTTCATTTGCTGCATCACGATTTAGCAAAACAACAACTCTTGATGACATAAAGCGCTCTTTTGACTGACAATCGTACGTTTTTTCGTAGACACTTTTCGTTTCAGGGCCACACTCTCTCAGATATGTTTTATCAAAGTATTTCTGCATAGCGTAATAGCTACCAGCAGTAATATTTGAGCCTGTATTCTCAACTTCATACCCAAGGATTTTCAAACTTGCTTTATTGCACTTAGTTTCCTTTGGCGTCCAGTTTGCCATAGCTGATTTGACTATCGGGGTTACTTTGCTAGGGTCAATACTTAGTTTGGGTGCTTGAACAGGAATATCGCAGGCTGCTAACACTTTGCCAACGGTTTCAGTCGTTCCGGTAAGAGGATATTTCAACTGCTTTGGCGTACCACGAAAATCAGTTACTTCTAAAAGCAATTCTTTTCCTGCAGCTAGCGCTCTACTAAAACCGATAACTTCTCCTGAACTCACAAAAACTTCAGTACCGTTAGTTGATACGCTCCATAATGTTTCGATCACAGGACTTTTATCAAATCTATATCTGACAGGGTATTTGTTATCTGATCCGATGTAAGCGTCGAGCGAAAACGCGACATCAAGATTTTTTTCACCCGAACATCTGACAAAGCCAAAAGCTTTACTTTTCTCTAGTGAAATTACTGCGCGATGTTGAGTGGTATCACTGAAGCCATCTTCTACATACGAGTATGTCCAAGAAGAAGCAATGGTGATTGTCGGCATTAGCACTAGTGAAATTGATACAAATTTACTGAATTCCATCGAGTCGTATTCCTTTACCCTGCTGCATAAGCACCTAATAAGCTACTTTTGTACCATTTTTCAGCAGCTATTGAAACGGTTGTGAATATGTTCGTAAATTCAAGACTAGCCTCAGACCAAAGGATAACTACAAACAGGAAAAACAAGTATTGTTGCTAGGTTGCTGCTAAAATTCGCCGCATTAATGATTGCTGGCCATAAGGCTAATACAGGAACACCAATGTCTCAACACAGACCAAAAAACGGCAAAGCAGCCAATCCATTACACAAGCCTTGGGCTAAAACTGATAAGTCTGCTGCTGGTAAGCCTAGCCGCAACACTGCAACTGCAAAACCACAAGCGGCTAAACCGGTGAAGTCTGTGCAAAGTGATGAGATTAAGGTCTACAGCCCAAATGCTTGCCGCGTGTTGTTTCAACAGCGGCCTGAAGCGGTAATTCGGTTGTATGTTTCAGAGAAAGTAGCGCCGAGATTCTCGGATGTTATGAAGCATATGGCCGCGTCTAAAAAGGCGTATCACATAGTGGAAGATGCTGAATTAGAGAAAATCGCTGCCAGTACGCATCATGGCGGCATAGTGATGTTAGTAAAAAATAAGCCTATTCAATCTGTTGCAAGTTATTTACAACAGAAGGGGCGCAAAAAGGACTGTTTACTCGCATTGGACGGAATTTCAAATGCACACAATTTGGGGGCTATTACCCGCAGTTGCGCCCATTTTGGTGTTGGCGGCATTATTATGAAACAGCCAGAACTGCTGCAGTCGGGCGCGGCACTGCGTACGGCAGAGGGCGGCAGTGAGTTTGTTGATGGCTTAAGTTGCGACAACCTGCCACTGGCGCTGAAACTGTGCAAAGAGGCTGGCTATACGCTTATCACCACATCGAGCCACGGCGGTACTTCGCTGTATCAAAGTACGCTGCCAGCCAAGGTAGTGGTGGTATTTGGCGAGGAAATGTTTGGTGTATCGCAAAACGTGGCTAAAAGCGCCGATATCGCGCTGCAAATTCCGGGTTCAGGCAAGGTGGAATCGCTGAATGTCAGCGTGGCCGCCAGCCTGATTTTAGGCGAGTGGTACCGCCAGCAGCAGGCTTAGCGTTTAGAAACCGCTGAACTGCTGTTTTAGCTGCTGTGCCTGACGGCGGCTGACATCCACCTGCTGGCCGTCTTGTAAAATAGCAATTAAACCACCATCCGCAATCGCGGCCTCAATATGGCTGATGGCGCTGATGCGTACTATGTCGGCGCGGCTGGCTTTAAAAAACAACGCCGGATCGAGTTTTTGTTCAATCCGCGCCAGTGAACTGTGAATAAAGCTTTTGCCATAAGGCGTATAGACGGCAGCATGATTACCAATGCTTTCAAAGCGGTTGATTTCATTTAGCCGCACCACCCGTTGGGCATCACCGAATTTAAGTAAAATACCATGCTGCTCTGGCAGGTAGTGCAGCGCCGGGCTGTCGCTGGCCGGGCGCAGCTTCTGCAGGGCTTTGGCCAGCCGCTCCGCTGCTATCGGTTTTAGCAAATAATCTACCGCGTTTAACTCAAACGCATCCAGCGCGAAGCTGTTAAACGCGGTGCAAAAGATAAACTGGGTCGTTGGCGGTATATGTTCAGCTAATTGCAGGCCGGTTAACCCCGGCATTTGGATATCGAGAAACACCAAATCAATTTTTGTACTGGCCAGTTGTTGCAAGGCTTCTTCGCCACTTTGGGCTTCGGCGGTAATAACGCATTGCGGGTGGGCTTTAAGCAAGCGTTTTAACTCGCTGCGGGCCAGGCGCTCATCATCAACTACCAGACAGTTATACATGGCTAAACCCCAAAAGAGCAGTGAACTGCTGCTCGCTCTGCTGTAGCTGCAACAGGGCTTTACCACCATACATTAACTGCAAACGCTGGCGTAAGTTACTCAGCCCGGTAGCGGTGCCGGCCTGCTGCGTTGCACCGGCGGTGGTGTTAGTAACAGTGAGCTGCCAGCCCTGGCCGCTTGCTTTGGCACTGACGTAAAGCTTACCGGGTGCGATATTAGGTGCAATACCATGTTTAACCGCGTTTTCTACCAAGGTTAGCAGGCTTAGCGTGGGCAGCTTATGTTGCCAGAGGCTGCTATCTATGTCGTAGCTGAATTGCAAACGCTGCTCCAGCCGCACTTGCTCAATGGCCAGATATTGTTCAGTCAACTGCCATTCCTGCGTCAGAGTAGATTCTGGCTGTAAATGCGCCTGAAGGTGAAAACGGAATAATTCTGATAACCGCGTTACGGTATCGGCGGCCTTATGCTGATCTTCAAAAATCAGCGCGCGGATGCTGTTAAAGGCATTAAATAAAAAGTGCGGGCTAAGCTGGTTAGTAAGTTGCTGCAGCTGTGCCTGTTGCATCTGTTGTTGCAGCGCTTTACGCGCTTGCCGGCTTTGCCAGGCGATATAGCCGGCCCCCCAAACCAGATACATCACACTAAATGATGTTATCAGGGCAATTAACATAAAGCTGGTGCTAAAGTTCATTTGTAACGGAGTATCGCTCTTGTCC
>CAZEGA010000071.1:6569-12413 GCA_964511675.1 uncultured Rheinheimera sp. | reverse complement strand
GACACGGCAGAATAGTCTAGCCCGCACCAGTAAAACACCAGGCCGCACCCAGTTGATCAACACCTTTGGCCTTGACGCCGGGCGCCGGTTGATCGATTTACCCGGTTACGGTTTTGCCAAAGTGCCGCTGGCGGTGAAAGAAAAATGGCAAAAATCACTGGCCGAGTATCTGATGAAACGGCAAAGCCTGAAAGGCCTGGTGGTATTGATGGATATTCGCCACCCGCTGAAAGATCTGGATCAGGATCTGATCCACTGGGCAGTCGCCAGCGAACTGCCGGTGTTAATCCTGCTGACCAAAGCCGATAAACTTGGCCCCGGCGCCCGCAAGAAAACCGTGCTGGAAGTACGCGAAGCTGCATTGGCCTTTATGGGTGATATAACGGTACAGGCATTCAGCTCACTGAACAAACTGGGCCTGTCTGAACTGGAGCAAGTATTGGATCTGTGGTTTGGCGCAGCAGAACAGACGGCAGAGATTACCGCATAAGCCATTTTTAACGTTATGACAGCAACAGCCCCAAGAGTGGCTGCCAGAGCTGGCGAAGCATAAAAAAACCGACACTCTAGAGTGTCGGTCATAGCAAACGGGGAGAAGCTATAATTTCAAATCAACAGGGTGTCTTATCGCTAAGACAGCTGCATTATACAACAAATTTTCATCGTTTGAAGTATTTACTCTAAAAAATCTCGCAAATTTTCATATTACAGGCAGCTGTTGCGGTGCGATGTCGCTGATGTTATGTCCGGATCGGCAAATGGCATGGCGCTGAACAGCATAAAAGACGGATTTTCAGGCAAAAAAAACGCCCCACTGCAAGCAGCGGGGCGGCTAAATAAGCCTACTTTCTGTTGCTGGAGCCAATAAACTCCGGCACTGAAAGATAGAACATCTTACCTCTGTACCCTACGCCTCTGATTCTAGCCAGCCCTGCACAGATTGCAAGCACTTTTTGTAATAAAACTACAAAAAGTGCTTACCATTTACGATTTACCGCGTTTTTAGTAATTTAATTACCAAAAAAATGCCCCGCTTACTGGCGGGGCAAAATAATTACTCAGGAGAGACAGAATGTCACTGTCTGCTATGACTGGCAACCCGGCCAAAAGTTCAGCTTAATGTGCCTGGTCCCAGTTATCACCATCACCGGCCTCAGCCAGCAGCGGTACATCCAGGCTGGCTGCCTGCGCCATTAACTCAACCAGTTGCTGCTTGGTCTGGCTGACTTTATCTGCGTCTACCTCAAACACCAGCTCATCGTGCACCTGCATAATCATCGCGGCCACGGGCTTGTCCTGCTGCGACAGCCACTGCTCAACCTTAATCATGGCTTTTTTAATAATGTCTGCCGCTGTGCCCTGCATAGGGGCATTGATTGCCGCCCGCTCGGCGCCTTTGCGTCTGGCCATATTCTGCGCATTAATTTCCGGCAGATAAAGACGCCGGCCAAACAGCGTCTCAACGTACCCGGCTTCATGCGCCTGCTGACGCGTGCGTTCCATATAATCCAGCACTCCCGGAAAACGCTCAAAATAACGATCCACATATTGCTGGGCCTCATTACGCCCCACGCCAAGCTGTTTCGCCAGGCCAAAAGCCGACATGCCGTAAATCAGGCCGAAGTTCACCGCTTTGGCACGGCGGCGCTGCTCGGCGGTGACCTCGTTTAAAGGCACGCCAAACACTTCTGCCGCAGTGGCACGGTGGATATCAAGCCCCTGCGCAAAGGCATCCAGCAGGGCCTTGTCCTGAGACAGGTGCGCCATAATCCGCAGCTCAATCTGCGAATAGTCCACAGCGACAATTTTTTTCCCCGCCGGCGCAATAAACGCCTGGCGAATGCGCCGGCCTTCTTCGGTACGGATCGGGATATTCTGCAAATTCGGATCAGTTGAGCTTAACCGGCCGGTCGCCGCCACCGCCTGGTGGTAGGAGGTATGAACCCGGCCGGTATGCGGGTTCACCATCTTGGGCAGCTTGTCAGTATAGGTTGACTTCAGCTTGGTTAAACCACGGTGCTCGGTAATAAGCCGGGGGAAAGCATATTCCAGTGCCAGCTCGGCCAATACCTCTTCTGCGGTTGACGGCGTGCCGGTTGGCGTTTTTTTGAGTACCGGTAATCCCATTTCCTCAAACAGGATCTGCTGCAACTGCTTGGGCGATGACAGGTTAAATACTTTTCCTGCCTGTTCGTACGCCAGCTGTTCCAGCTCGGCAATCCGCACTGTCAGTTGCTCACTTTGCGTTGCCAGCAATTGGCTGTCGATCAGCACGCCATGCCGCTCTATACGCGACAGTATGCCCACCAGTGGTATCTCGATGTCCTGCAGCACCTGTGACAAACCGCTGTGCTGCTGCAACTGCGGCCATAAAGTCTGGTGCAGCTGCAGAGTCACATCAGCGTCCTCGGCAGCGTATTGTGCGGCTTTATCCAGATCAATCTGGTTAAATGTCAGCTGTTTGGCACCTTTACCCGCAATTTCCCCGAAACTTATCGTCTTATGTCCCAGGTATTTTAATGCCAGGCTGTCCATATCATGCCGCGCAGCAACCGAATTCAGCACATAGGACTCCAGCATGGTGTCAAAACACACACCTTTTAAGCTGATGTTATAACGGGCCAGCACGCTTTGATCGTATTTCAGGTTCTGCCCGACTTTGGCTTTGCCGCTATCTTCCAGCCAGGGCTGCAGCTGTGCCAGAACCCAGTCCCGGCTTAACTGCTCAGGGGCACCGATATAATCATGCGCTACCGGTACATACCAGGCCTTACCGGCTGCGATGGCAAAGGATAAACCAACCAGCTCAGCCTGCATGTAGTCCAGGCTGGTGGTTTCCGTATCGACCGCTGTCAAGGCACTGCTGTTCAGCTGGGACAGCATACCGGCAAACGCTGCCTGATCCAGCACAGTCTGATACTGGCTGCGATCCAGTCCTGCAGCAGGACTGTCTGTTACAGGCTCTGCAGCGTCAGACGGCTCTGCCAGCATATCCAGCTGCCCGGTGGCGTTGCTAACCTTTGCCTTGGTCTGAGCCTGCTCCGGCCCGCTCCCCAGTACTTCACTCAGCCAGCGGCGAAACTCGCAGGCCGTGTAAAGCTGCGCCAGTGCGGCATTATCGGCAGGTTTAATCGCTAAATCAGCCAGCGTGTAAGGCAACTCCACATCGGTTTTTATGGTGGCCAGCTGATAAGACAGCTCGAGCTGTGCCCGAAACTCCTCCAGCTTGGCCGCCATGGTTTTCGCCCCACGGAAGCTGAGGCTGCTGACCTGATCCAGTTGCTGATAAATCTGCCCGATACTGCCAAGCCCCTGCAGCAGGGCCGCTGCGGTTTTCTCCCCCACACCGGGCAGGCCGGGAATATTGTCGACTTTGTCTCCCATCAGCGCCAGATAATCAATAATCAACTCAGGACCTACACCAAACTTTTCGCTGACCCCTTGCGGATCAAGTAACGTATTGGTCATGGTGTTAATCAGGGTAACGTGCTCATCGACCAGTTGTGCCATATCTTTATCGCCGGTAGAAATCAGCGTATGGCGGCCCTCACGGCTGGCCTGGCGTGCCAGGGTGCCAATCACATCGTCGGCTTCCACACCACTGACACACAGCAGCGGCAACCCCATGGCCACTATAATACGGTGCAAGGGTTCAATCTGGCTGCGTAAGTCATCCGGCATCGGCGGGCGGTGTGCTTTGTACTCACTGTACATCTCATTGCGAAACGTCGGGCCTTTGGCGTCAAACACCACGGCCATCTGGGTGGGCTGATATTGCCGCAACAGACTTTTCAGCATATTCACTACGCCATAAACGGCACCGGTAGCCTCGCCTTTGGAGTTCGTCAGATGAGGGGGGGAATGGTAGGCGCGGAATAAATAAGATGAACCATCCACAAGGATCAGTGGCGTAGCAGCTGTTGTCACCATGATATAAAAGTCCTGAAACCAGAAAGCTATAGCATGCCACAGCGCATAATCTGCTGCCAGTGACAGGCAGGCATCAGATCGGCATAAGCTGTGGATAACTTTGTGAAAAACAAAACGAAAGCGCCAGCCTTTTTTAAAAAAAAGACAGCATGCAAAGATATAAGCATATGTTTTTATTGCAAAAATAAGGGATGAACAACAGAACCCATATTATTATTTTTATACTTCCTTAATGTGGAAAACACTTTTTCTGTATTCTCACATTGACCGTTGCTGCCACTGGTAAGCGCATACACCGGCGAAACAGACTACCACAACTGCACCAGATGCAAAGCAAAACCGTTAAATAATTTTGTTTCTAAAAGCATCATCAACACCGGTTAAAAGTATATAACAGGCATAACAAGGCCTGCCGGCAGGGCTTCCCCTTGGTGCTGCTTGAAGGCTATAATGGCACAGACTTTGTGCGGACATGACCACAGGAAAGAATAATATGACTAAATTTACACTCGCTGTCGCCTTGTTGTTAACGGCCTTTGGTATCAGCGCCAGTTCAGATGCTGACAAGGAAGCTTTAGCCAAACGGCTGGCCCCTGTTGGTCAGGTATATGTCGCCGGTGCGGCTGCCGCTTCTGATGCAGCCGCTTCCGGTCCGCGCAGCGGCGAGAAAGTGTATCAGACTGCCTGTTTTGCCTGTCATGGCACCGGCGCGCTGGATGCGCCGAAAAAAGGCGATGCGGCGTGGCAATCACGTATTGACCAGGGTTTTGATACCATGCTGCAACATGCTATTGAAGGTATCCGTAATATGCCGGCCCGCGGCACCTGTGGCGATTGCAGTGATGATGAGATTGCTGCCGCCATTAAATTTATGGTCGACGGCGTCTGAATTTAACCATCTGCAGTACCCGGTAAAGGCCGCTGCAATGCGGCCTTTAGTGCTTTTCTGTCCCATCTACACCTGTTTCCCCTGTGCTTATTGCTAAATTGTCCGGCGGATACTCTTCCCTGCGGTTAAACTTTGTGCATAATGGAGCGCAATCAGAAAAAGTTGTGTCATTATGGCAAAAACAACATAAGAGTCAGGGTTGAAGCAAATAACAGAACTGAGTAAACAGCTCAGGCAAGCCCAGATAAAGATTCGCCGCTTAACCTTATTAGCGAAACGTTATCAGCAGGCGTATGTCAGCCAGGGTGCCTTACTGAAATTATCAGAACTGGCCAGTACTATCAGTGATATGCGGGATTTTTACCCGGCTATTCATAAGATGGTTGCTGAGTTTCTGCATGCTGAAAATTTATACGTTGTCTTTTATGACAGCGACACCCAGCACTACAGCCCGCAATACTTCTCCGACGAAAAAGATCAGCAAGTCATTGCCGCTGCACCCTCCAGTGCCTTTTCCAGCGGTCTGACCGGTTATGTTGCCCGCACGGCAAAACCACTGCTGTGTGACGCTGTGCAATTTGAGCAGCTGGTTAAAGCAGGCCATATTCAGGCACAGGGCTCATCCTGTGCGCACTGGCTGGGTATTCCGTTGTGTCGTGGCCGCCGCGTGATCGGCGTAATGGCTATCCAGTCTTACAACCCTGACAAGTTCTATACTGACGCCGATCTGGCACTGTTCAGCAGCATTGGCGGCCATACCATCACAGCTCTGGATCGGGTGAAAAGCCGCGAGCTGCTTGAAGACACCGTGCGCCAGCGTACCAGGCAACTGGAGATCATTAACCAGTCACTACAACACGAAATTAAAGAGCGCACAGCGGCAGAACAGCTGCAGGCTGCGCTGTACAAGATTTCCGAGCTGACAGCCAGCAGCCGTGATATGCAAAGTTTTTACCGTGCCGTGCATCAGGTGTTATCAGGCCTGATGCACGCCGACAACTGCTATATTGCCCTGCTGGATCAGG